>NZ_JAPDDS010000020.1 GCF_025950085.1 Luteolibacter flavescens | reverse complement strand
CCAGGGGGGCGCCCAATGGTTGAGGGCAGCCTTAATTTGGCGAAAGCTTGAGGGCGGTGGAGGTGACGTCTTTTTGCCAGCTCTTTTCGGCGGTGATGACGCCGACGGGATTGCTCTGATCCTTGGACTGTTTGGAGAGTGGCAGTTCCATTCGGATCTGCTGGCCGGGTCCTCGGGTGACCTTCTGCTCCTTGTCAGAGTCGATCTGACCGTCCGCAGTGAAGAAGCGGAGATCTCCCAAGTCGTTCGCGTCCCGGGTGAGCGCGGGGTCCTTTGGCTTGAGTGTCAGGATGATGAACTCTTGCTCGCGGGTGAATTCGGCATTCCATGCATCGTCTTGCGCGGGAAGCTGTTCCCGGAAGCGATCAAACAGCGGCTTCTGCGCGGGATCGACGGCGTTTGTGGGGGCGACAGGCAGCGTGATGGTGAGCGGAACCTTGGATGCCGGGTGGCATTGGGGACCGCAGCACATCCAGGATACGCGGGCAGTCAGGGTGACGCTGGTGGTAGAGATCGCCGGGGGTGGGGTGATGGGAACCATCAGAAGGGTTTCTCCCCGATACCCTTGGGCGGTGTACCGGGCCATCTTCACCGTCTCCGGTGCTGGCCACTGGATCTCGTCCGCGGTGAAGCCGGAAGGAAGATCCCATTCCACGCTGGTCGCGAGACCGACGATGCCCGGGTGCTTCCAGTAGGTGTGATATCCGGCGGGAGGCTTGAGATGGATTCCGAGGGTGAAGGTCTTTCCGGCCGCGATCGCCTTGTCCTCGGATACCAGCTTCACGGACAGCGGATTCTCCGCCACGGCGATGCCGGAAAAGATGAGGGCGATGGCAGCGAGGAGTGGTTTCACGGAGTCGGCTACGGGGCGAACGGCGGAAAGTCATCGCGATTTCCCGGGAAAAGAAAAGCCGGGGAGGCATGATGCTTCCCCGGCTTTATCATGGAGATCACTTGATCCGGATCGCGCCCGCCTACTTGCGACGGTTGATCGGGCGGGGCTTTGCCTCGGGATGCCGGGCGAGGATGGCGCGGAGTTCCTTCACCACTTCAGGTTTCTCCTGCGCGAGATTCTTCGTTTCGCCGGGATCGGTCTCATAGTCGTAGAGCTCGAAGTCCGCCTCGTCGGATGGCGTGTCCGGCTTCTTCCACTCCACCAGGCGATAGCGCTCGGTGCGAATGGCGCGACCGATGCGGCCCTCGCCCCGCGGAAATGCGTGCGTGGCGTGATCGCGGATCCGGACGGCGGGATCTCTCAGCACGGGGACAAGACTGAGGCCATCAATTGGCTGGGGGACTTCCGGCTTCGGCAGACCGGCGAGCTCCGCGAGGGTCGGGTAGATGTCCACGGTCTCGGCAAGTTGCTTCGTCGAGCCGGGCTTCATGCCGGGGGCGACGATGAACATGGTGATGCGGTTCGCCTGCTCGTAGTTCGTGTGCTTCGTCCAGAAGCCGTGATCGCCGAGGTGCCAGCCGTGATCGCTCCAGAGCACGACGATGGTGCTCTTCGTGAGATCGAGCCGGTCCAGCTCATCGATCACGCGGCCGAGTTGGGCATCCATGTAGCTGGTGGCGGCGTAGTAACCGTGAATCAGCTTGCGTGCGACCTGGTCGTTCACCTCGCCATTCGGCTTCACGGGCTTGAAGTTCGAGATCTCGCCACCGCGCTTGCCGGCGTAGGGCGGGGCTCCCTCGGGCTGCGTGCGGACGGTCGCGAGCTGGAACTTCGCGGGGTCGTGGAGGTCCCAATACTTCTGCGGAGCCGAGAAGGGCAGGTGCGGCTTCACAAATCCGGCACCGATGAAGAAAGGCGTGTCCTTCCGCTCCTTCGCAGCCTGCAGACGCTTGATGACCTCGGTGGCAGTCCGGCCGTCCGAGTAGCCGTCATCCGGCGTGTCCACGGCTTCCCAAGCGTGTCCACGGGGGAGCTTGCCGATTTCACCGAGCTTCTGATTGGTGAAGTAGGCTTCTTCGCGGGTAAGCTGGCCGTTTGCGGAATTCTTCGGGTCGAGGTATTCGACGACCTTGGGGATCACGGTGGGCACGTCCCAGGAAGCGGTATCGTCGCTGTTGCCGTGGCCGGTGTGTAGGATCTTGCCGACGGCTTCCGCGCGATAGCCGTGCTTCATGAAATACTGCGACAGCGTGACCGCGTCCGGGATGGCTTTCCGGAAATTCGTGGAGAGATCGTAGATCCCGAGCGATGTCGAGCGGGAGCCCAGCATCAGGTTGTTCCGCGAGGCGGAGCATACGGCCTGGTTGCAGTAGGCGAGGTCGAAGCGCATGCCGCGCGCGGCGAGCCGGTCGAGATTCGGCGTCTTGGCCAGCGTGTCTCCATAGCAGCCGAGCGTCGGCTTCAGGTCATCCACGCAGATCAGCAGCACATTCGGCTTCTTCGCGGACGATACCACGGGGACGAGGGAGATCAGAGCGAGTAGCAGTCGTTTCATGACGGGCGGGCGAGTCGGGAAAAGATTGAGGATAGGCGGGGCCGGGGCGCGATCCACCGGCGATCCCGTCAGCCGTCGAGCGGATGACTGGCTTCTGCCGGATCTCGGGACGGCCTCGCGAAGAAGAGTGTCGCGAAGATGGAAAGTGTTCCCGGAAAGGTGGGACCCGACTTGAAACTCAGTGCCCTTTTCGCCCGAAAATCTTCTCCGTCAGCACCGCGGCGCGAATCTTGTGCTCGTCTTTCACGTAGGCTGCCACCGTGCCCAGAGCGGCCACCAGAGCGGCCCAATCGTCTCCATAGCCCGCCCCGGGGATGATGTCCGGGACGAGGTCCGTCGGGAGAATGAGGTAGCCCAGTGCGCCGACGATGACGCCCTTCGCCCAAGCCGGCGTGTCCTTGTCGCGCAGGCAGTGGTAGAGGGTGATGGCGGAGAGGACGGTCTTCCGCCCGGCGACGAGCGCGCAGCTCGAAATCTTCCGCCACAGGTTATCCGGCGAATACCAACGCTCGGCGCGATAGCGGGTGGGAAGGGCTGAATTCATGGGTTCTCGTTAATGGCCTTCGACCTCAGACGACGGATCAACCAGCTCGGCGAGGAACGTGGCGCGGATCTTTGAGAGTTCAGTCTCACGGGAAGCCCCGTACCGTTGACTCAGAGCGTTGGCCACATGCCTCGCGGCATCGGCCAGGATCACTCCCCACGCTTCGGATTCGTCGTGACCGGCCTCCTCGTAACAGCCGATGTTGATCGAGACGTTGAGCTTCCCGTGAGCCGCCCACAGTCGCAGCATTTCGGTGGCCTTGGGGTCACCCGCGACTGTGTAGGGTGGATCTAGCTCGTTCACGGGGCGAAATGGTTCTCCCTACTGGCTCACCGGGCCCATGGTGCCTTGGCCCTGGGCGGGCGGGGCCTCGGAGGCGGCGGTGCCTTGCTTTGGCTGGAGTTCGATGCCTTCCGCGGCGGCGAAGTCGGCGAGGGCCATGTCGGCAAGGGCCTTTTGCTCGGCTTCCTTCACCACGGTGCCGCTCATGTCCACGCTGTCGCGGGCGACGCGGGCGCGGCCTGCGGCCTTGCTGCGCTCGTCCTCGACCATTTCTTCCAGACGGTTGAGCGTGTCGCCGGAGCCGCCGAGCGAGCCGACCATGCCGGCGGCCATTTCATTGAGCTCGGCCATCGCTTTCTGGACCTTCATATCGTCGATGCCGCGGCGGAGGGACTCGATCTTGTCGCGGGCAGCCTTCACGGCCACGTCGCGGGCGCGGACGAGTTCCTTGTAGCGGGTGTCGGCGGACTCGAGTTGCTTGGCCAAGTCCTCGTGCTGCTTGTCGACGGTCTGGTAGCGCAGGGCCATCTCCGCGGCAGCCTCGCGCTGACCGGCCTGCAGGAGGGCCTTGGTCTTCGCCTTCAGCTCGGTTTCCTCGGTATTGAGCTTCTTCACCTGGCCCATCAGGCGCTCGACGAGGCCGGCGTGGGCGGCGAGGCCCTGGTTGAATTCACTGATCTGCTTGCGCAGGTTTTCCTTTTCCACCTCAAGCAGGGCTTCGGGGTTCTTCTTCTCGATTCCTCCGATGAAGAGGCCGAGGAATCCTTTGAACAGATTGGCAATGCGGCGGAACATGGTCGGCAAATGCGTTTGGCGCGCTCGCAAGATGGGGGAAATCACGGGGGTGGGGCAAGTATAAGCCTGCCGGGTGAATTGGAATCACCCGCGGCTCCGCCAAACCGTCATTGCGCGGCCGCCGCAGGATGCCTAGCGTCCGGCCCGTGAGCCGACCGGTCGATGCCCTGCTTGATTTCCTCCGAGGGGAGGAAGCGCGCGGCGTCACGCATATCCACCTGGATGATGACGCGAAGGCCCTGCTCCGCGAACTGCATCGTCGTGCCCGGGCGCCGAAGGCTGTGCCTGCCTCTGCCGCCGTTGTTTCGCGCCCTGCGGAATCGGTGGCTGTGGCGGAGAGACCCGCGGCTGCCCCGGCAGAGAAGACGGAGCTCTTCGTGCCGGAGATTTCCGCCCCGGCGGCGGGCAGTGCCGCGGAGAGGATTGCGGCGCTCGCAGCACAGGCGGAGAATTGGGCCCCGGCCAGGAAGCTCGGCACGCTGCGGACCACGATGGTCTTCTCGACGGGAAATCCGGAGGCAGACCTGATGCTCGTCGGCGAGGCTCCAGGCTATCAGGAGGAGCTTCAGGGCGAGCCTTTCGTGGGTCCCGCCGGGCAAAAGCTCAATGACATCCTGAAGGCGATGGGCCTTGCCCGCGAGCAGACGTACATTTCGAACATCGTCAAATTCCGCCCCGCGACGGCGGGGCAGACGACGAACAACCGGAAGCCGACGCTGGAGGAGATGGCATCCTGCCTGTCCTTTGTCCGCACCGAGGTGGAGATCGTGAAGCCGCGCTGCATCGTCGCTCTCGGCGGCACGGCGGCGGAGGGCTTGCTCGGGCTCACCGGCTCGGTCTCCGCGATGCGCGGGAAGTGGTATGAATTCAACGGCATCCCGGTGCGTGTGACCTATCACCCGTCCTACTTGCTCCGTAGTACTTCCGTCCGCGACAAGCGCGCGGTGTGGGAGGACATGATGGAGGCGATGGAGAAGCTCGACATGCCGATCTCGGAGAGGCAGCGCGCGTTCTTCCAGCAGCGGTAGGGGCTTCGCGCCATCGTCGGGACTTGGAACTATTTCCTTCTCACTTCATCCCATGCTTCTCGTCCTCACCACCGGCGGCACCATCGACAAGGTCTATTTCGACGCCTCGTCCGAGTATGAGATCGGCGAGCCGACCGTGCCGCTCGTCTTCCGCGAGTCCGGCGTCGGCCTGGAGTGGCGGCTGGAGCCGCTGCTGCGGAAGGACAGCCTGGAGATGACTGATGAGGATCGCGCGGAGATCCGCCGCGCCTGCGCCGAGGCTGCCGAGGAGAAGATCCTCATCACCCACGGGACCGACACGATGAGCCTCACCGCGGAGGCTCTGACAGGTCTGCCCGGGAAGACGATCGTGCTGACCGGAGCGCTCGCGCCTGCTCGCTTCCGGGTGACGGATGCGATCTTCAATCTCGGCCTCGCGCTCGGTGCCGTGCAATCGCTACCGCCGGGCGTGTATCTCGCGATGAACGGGACGATTTTCCCCGCTGGCAAGGTGAGGAAGAACCGCGAGGCAGGGAGATTTGAAGCGGTTTAATCCCAAGGGGGAATCACGTCGCGGGGGCGAGTTTTTGCAGGGCACGGCCGAGGATGAAGGCGGTGAGCGGGACGGCGATGACGGTCCAGGCCAGTGAGGGGTTCACGACGGCATTGCCGGGCGTGAAGGCGAGGTGCAGGGCCAGTGGAATGGCGGCTGCGGCATCGACGAGCGGGATGCCTGCGAGGAGGGCGGAGACGTAGCGCGGGATCGGCTTCTTGAAGACGGTGAAGCAGAGCGCCAGCCACGCGGCATAGGGGATGATGCCTGCCAGAGCGAAGTGAGGTTTTCCAATGGAGAACCAGCACGGCATGGCCAGCATCGGAAGGAAGAGCAGTGCTTTGGAAACCCTCCGAGGCCCCGGCGGCGCATCACCCATTCCCTCGTAGCGCGCCGACAAGGAAAGTCCCGCGATGTAGGCAATCATGCCTGTAGCCATGGTGGCGATGAATGCGATCCTGATCCAGATATAGAATTCGGTCACTCCGCTGCTTGAGAAATTCTCCACGACGGTCGGCAGGAATGCCGAGAAGCCGAGGGCGTAGAGGAATGCCCGGCAGAGTCCCATGGGCAGCACCGCCCAGATCACCCGCTTGTGAAAGTAGGTGTAGATCGCGACCAGCGCTGCAATGATGATGGCGCAGATGCCGCAGTAAGTATTTTCGACGAAAGCGCAGGCGATGCCGGTGGCCATCGCGAGGCACGCGGCGATCAAGTAGCTCGATGGCTGGAATAGCCCGGACGGAAGGGCTCTCTCGGGCCGGCGCTCGCGGTCCCATTCGCGATCAAACCAATCGTTGGCGAGATTGCCGGAGAAGTAGAGCAGCAGGCCGGAGGCGCAGAGCAGGGCAATGCTTTGCCAGCGGATCATCTCCACATCCTGAGGGAGCCACGAGCCGTAGAAAGCGTACCAGCTCGTGATGTAGCCCAGCCAGACATTGCTGACCACGCTCGGGCCATTGGCGATGCGCAGCGTGGCGAGCAGCGGGCGGAAGCGGGACATCGCGAGGCTTGTAGCGGCGGCACCCCGGGCGGGCAAGGGTTCCGACTCCCAATCCGAATTCCAGAAACGCTCGCAGTGAAAAGAAGAAGCCCCCGGTCCACGGGGGAGCGGGGGCTGAAAACAGGGCGGGAAGCGAGGCGATTACTTCTTGGATTTCTTCGCCTTGGTCGCTGCTTTCTTCTTCTCCTTCTTGAGGCCCTTCAGCGCCTTCTTCGCCTTGCTGGCTTCCTTCTTCGCGGTCTTCACGGCGGCTTTCGCGGCCTTCAGTTTGCTCTTCGCCTCCTTGATCTCCGCCTTGGCGGTGTCGGTCGCCGTTTCGGCAGGGGCGGTGGCTGCTTCAGGGGCTGGCGTGGGTTCCGGCTGATTTTCTTCGGTGTTCATATCGCTTTTGGCGGAAGGAAAGTTGCGCCAGTCGTTGAGGTTGCTCGATTCCGCAAGAACTGGCGGGCGACAAGTTTGTCACATGGTATCATTCCGCCAATCACGCAATTGTGACAATAGGCGAGGCTGTCACGCCGGGGTGGAGTCACATGAACATGCGACTCTTGCAACGGGGGGCATGCGTGACACGCTGGAGCAGCGGGAAACAGCGACTCGGCGAAGTTCGCCTGAATCGTGCCCGTGCGAGGCGATGTATTCCAGAGCTGCCATCATCTGCACCCTGCTGCTGGGTGGCGTGACCCACGCCGCGCCGCTGCTGCCGCTGCGCGTGGTGGAGTCGTCGAAGACGGAGGAGGGCCACCCGCTTTCCGAGCTGGTGGATGGCGACGTGAATCCGGGCAACGGCCTCGACATGGCAGGCGGGCAGGACAGTGAGCAGACGATCATCTTTGCGACGGAGGCGCCGGTTACCGCGCAGGTTTTCCAATTCACTACCTGGCACGTATCCGAGGAAAAGGGGGCCTACCCTGCCGCGTTGGAATTCTCGGTCACGTCGGACGACCGGCCTGCGCGCGATGGGAATTGGAAGCCGCTGAAGGCGAGCCTGGTGATCACGGATACCTTTCCTGCAAGCCCGCACCTGGTCCGCGCGGTCGATGACTTCATCCACATGGGCCCCGGTCTGGAGCACGTGCTGCTCACGGTGCGCGCGCCGAATACCCTGACCGGCGTGACCGGATTCCGCCTGCGCTTCCTGACGGCGGAGACCGGGCAAGGTGATGCGAAGGCGATCGGCCGGAGCGACCGGGGGAATTGCGTGATCAATGAGTTCCAAGTGCAGCCGGATCCATTGCGCTCGTCAAATGTGGCGCTGGGCCGGCCGGTGCGTGCATCCGGGCCGGTATGGTTGCCGGAGTATTACCTCACCGATGGGGTGCCGGCTTCCTTCTCCCATCCCGGGCGGGACTTCCCGGCGCTGAATTTCCACTACGAGATCGATCTCGGCACCTCCCGCACCATGGACTACATCGTCCTGAGAAGCCGGGTGGACGATGTGGAGCCCTACCGCCTGGGGAACTACGAGCTGCAGCTCTACGATGACGATGGCACCGGCCATCCGGGCGAGCTGCGCTGGAGCGCGCGCATGCGGCAGGACGGCTCCCACGTCCCCTCCGGCGGGCGGGATCTCATCTCGGCGGAGGACGGGGCGGGCGAAAGTTTTTCCGGGCGCTTCCTCCGCATCGTGAATCTCGTCGAGGCGCTTTACCGACCGCAGGTGGGGGAGCTGGAAGTCTATCCGATGCTCTATCCACAGGTCGCCATGGTGAGCGTGGACGGTCGCAGCATCGACCCCAGCGAGGAGCTGCCACCCGGGAGCGGGCAGCTTGAATTCGCGCTGATGGCAGGCCCGCACGATCCTTCGCCGGACCTGCTGGACTTCCGCTGGCGACGCACGGACGTGGCGAATGCCCCATGGGTGGAATGCCGCAGCGGCGAGCGGATGACGATCGCTTGTCCGCACGCGGGCATCTATCCCATCGAGTTTCAGGCCCGCCATACGGATGGCCGGTGGAGCCGTCAGGTGCAGAGGCATTCCTTCATCGTTCCGGCCCCGTGGTGGAGGAGTCCGCTGCGGCTGGGCATGCTGGCGCTTTCATCGCTCATCGCCATCGCGGGGATCGCGTGGTGGGCATCCGTGCGGCGGCTGCGGCGAAAGCTGGAGCTGGCCCAGGCGGCGCGGGCGATGGAGCAGGACCGGCTCCGCATCGCGCGCGACATGCACGATGACATCGGCGCGCGCCTCACACACATGGCGCTGCTGGCGGACCGTCTGAAAAGGGCACCCGACCCCGCTCCGGATCTCCTGGTGAAGCTCGCCGGCGAAGCTCGCAATACCGTGGGCGCGCTCGACCAGATCGTGTGGGCCGTCAATCCGCGGCACGATACCGTGGGCAGCCTCGCGGACTACCTCTGCGACCATGCCAATGATTTCCTCGCGGATGCCGGGCTGCACTGCCACTTCGACATGCCGGCGGAGGGGCGGGATGCCCTGCTGCCATTTGCGATCCGCCATCCGCTCCTGATGGCCGTGAAGGAGGCGCTGCAAAACGTGGTGAAGCACGCCGGGGCCAGCCGCGTGGCTCTTTCCATGGCGACCACCGCGAGGGAGATCCGGCTCACGGTGAGCGACGATGGCAAGGGCATCGCCGCGGGTGATGGCCAGCCTGCATCCGGCGATGGCCTCGGCAATATGGCGGGCCGGCTCGCGGAGATCGGCGGCTCCTGTGAAATCGGTCGCTCTTCTTCAGGAGGCACGCTCGTCACTCTAACAGTTCCTTGGAATCACGCTTCATGAAGCCCTGCACCATCAGCATCGTAGAGGACAACCAGCCGCTCGCGGAGGAATTGCAGGCGCTCTTCGATAGCCAGCCGGACATGGCGGTGCTCGATGTTTTTCCATCGGCGGAGATCGCTTTGGAAAGACTGGCCGCCCCCCTGCCGGAGATGCTGGTGGTGGACATCCGCCTGCCGGGCATGAATGGCGTGGAATTGATCTCCGCGCTCAAGCGGACCTTCCCCGACCTGCCTATCCTCGTGCTGACGATGTACGACGAGAGCGACCTGATCTTCGACGCCCTGAAAGCAGGAGCCTCGGGCTACCTGCTGAAGCGCGCCACGGGCGACGAGCTGTGCGATGCCGTGCGGCAGGTCCGGCAAGGCGGCGCGCCGATGTCGCCGAGCATCGCGCGCAAGGTGGTGCAGTCCTTCCGCGCACCGCCGAGTGCGCCCGGCCCGGAGGCGACGCCGCTGTCACCACGGGAGGAGGAAGTCCTCGGCCTGCTGGCGAATGGAGCACTCTACAAGGAGATCGCGAGCACCCTCGGCATCAGCATGGATACCGTCCGCACACACCTGCGGAGGATCTATGACAAGTTTCACGTGCACACGCGGACCGAGGCGGTCGTGAAATATCTCGGCCAGCGGAAGTAAGCAAAGCCGGGTCACGCGGGATTGCCACCGAGCACCCAGCGGTACTCCGCGGCGATCTGCTCCTCCACCGGGCGATGCATTTCCGAAGGAAGCACGCCCCAGGTGTAGGTCTCGATTTCCCAGTGTGCGCACAGGCCTGGCACCTCCTCGGCGAGCATGAGGGCGTCGCGCGAATTCTGGTTCGTGGACTTCAGCGGCTCGGCGGGTTCGGAGTCGAGCGGGATGTGGAAGTGGACACGCCATTGCTCGGCATCCCGACCGTCCTCGGTATCCAGGGAGGCGATGCCGTCCGGCAGATCCGTGAAGCGCTCGATGCGACCGTCCGGATGGCGGGCGAGCACCTGGTGGAGGAAGGTAGGCTCGTCGAAGGCGCTGATGGCCTCCACCGCCGCCGGGATGCGCGGGTCGAGCGCGAGCGCGGCGGAGAGGTGGATCTTCGACAGGCGCAGGCCTTCCCCGCGGATGGCATTCAGCGAAGTACGAGCATCCTCGTACTGGAGAGCGAAGTGGCAGCAGTCGTAGTTGATGCCGATGCGACGCTTGATCTGCTCGTGGTCCGGCGCGTCATCCAGCAGGCGATCAAAGAAGCGCAGGGTCTCCTCGGTATTCTCGAAGTGGCCGCGCGGCTCCGGCTCCAGGCCGAGGTGCAGGTCGCGGCCGGAGACGTCGCTGAGCGCGTCAAGGAAGGCGGCGAGCTCGATGAGCTGGGCGCGGATCACCGTTTCATCCGCGCCGAATTCCTTGAAGGATCCCGGCAGGGTCGAGACGGAGCCCTCGATGCCTTGCGGGACGAGCTCCGAGATGATGGTGAAGAGTTCCTTCGTGTATTCGAGGCGTGCCGGGTCGGTCCAGTCGGGGCGGAAGACATTGCGCTTCACGAAGGAGCCCGCGCGGAAGTCGCCGTAGGGGAAGCCATTCAGGCTGCAGACGTAGGTGTTGTTCTCCGCCAGCCAGTCCTTGAAGCGGACCAGCCGGTCCCCGGCCAGCAGCTCGGCGGCGGCGGTGGCGGACAGGCGCAGGCCGATGGCATACGGCAGGCCCGGGGCGACCAGGTCGCGCACGCGCAGGGCATGGGTATCGAGCGCCCGGAAGGTGCTGGCCCAGTCCTCCGCTGGATGGATATTCGTGCAGTAGGCGAGGTGACCGTGGGGAAAGCGCATGGGTGGAAAATGATGGAATCCGGCGGCGGGGCAAGGGCGGGAACGCCGCGCGTGCCACACGCCGCCCGCTGAACGTCCGTCGGGACGCGATTCTTGCAAGCGCGGGCCGCGGGGGTCAGCGCGTGCGCCGTTTCACCGCCGTCGCTTTCCTGGCCGCGGGCGGGCGCTTGCGGGCGACCACCGTCACGATCTGCGCCTCGTCATCGACGGGCAGCTCCGGATCGAAGTCGGCCAGCGCGTGGACGGCCTCGAAGCCGGATTTCTCCAGCATCCCGCGGAGTTGCCGCGGCGTGAACCATCGCAGTGTCTGCGAGGACAGGTGCTCCGTTTCAAGCGATCCATCCGCGGCGAAAAGCTCGTAGCGATGCTCGCGCTCCAGCACGCGGTTCTTCCGGTCGAGCCGGTGCCGCGTGTGGACGGCGGCGGCGCGGCCGTCCGGGAGCGATGTACGATGGTCCTCGTACCATTCTCCCTCGGGCAGCTCGCGATGAAGCTCTGCCATGGGGATGAAGACGCTGAGGTAAAGCAGGCCGTCCTTCTCCAGCAGGCGATGGAAGTGCGCGAGCGCCGCCGCAGGATCGGGCGCGAGCTGGAAGGTGAAGGCGGGCAGGAGCAGCGAGTGATACTTCTTTCCGGAGTCGAAGACGGTCATGTCCCCCTCGTGCAGCACGGGCGCGAGCGAGAGGTCCGCGGCGGATTTCTCGCACATGGCCAGCATCTCGCGGGACAGCTCCAGCCCCTCCACGTCGTGGCCTTTTTGCAGGAGCGGCAGCAGCAGGCGCCCGGACCCGCAGCCGATCTCAAGCGACGTGCCCGGGTGGCCGCGCAGCAGCTCGTCCAGCATCGCAAGCTCCACCGGCTCGCCTTCGTCCGCCCAGAAGGCATCGTGCAGCAGGGCTTCGAGGGATGTGTAGGCGCTCACACGGCGGAGCATGGCCCGGTCCTTCACATCGGAGCAAAGGAAAACGGGAAAGCGCGTGCGCGTCGCGGTCAGTCCAGATTCTCGCGTTCGCCCCAGGCGGCTGCCATTTTCTCCTCCAGCTTCGCGGCGAGGTAGGCGCGGCACAGCGCGGCTTCGATGGAAGCCTTCGCGACACGACCGGTGGCGGTCTTTGCGATCAAGCCATCTTCGCTGCCCGGGCCATAGAGGGCGTTGACCACTCCGGGGATCATCCCCTCGAGCGCGGTCATTTCATCGGCTATCATGTCGCGGAGGGAGGCCTGGTTCGCGGGATTGGCGAGGTATTTTGCGAAGGCCTCTTCATCCTCCGGGGAGCCTTCCGGCAGCGTCGCTTTCCATCGGTTGCGGGCTTCGGTGCGGGTCGCTTCCATGACCTTGTCCCATGGCAAAGTCCCGCCGACCGGTTCCTTCGACTTCGCGAGGGCGTTCCGGCCGTAGGAGAGCAGTTCTTCTTTCCGGGCGAGCTTCTCCTCCAGCTTCTCCAGGCTGCCGGTGCCGCTCTCGATGCCGTCGATCACGAATTGGAGGAAGGTAGGCCGCGACTTCAGCGACCATGGATCGAGCCCGCCGGCGACCGCGCCGAGGGTGCTCCACCCGCTCGTGATGGCAGTCATTTCTTCAGCGACTCCCTCGGTCAGGTAGCCGGTGCGCTCCAGCACGCGCTTCTCATCACCGACGCCGTCGATTTCCTGGCGGAGCAGCACTCCCGTCGCGCGGTCGATCGTCAACTTGCCGAATTCCCCGCTGGCCAGCGTGACCTCCTTTTCACTGGCAGCTGCGGTCTTGAAGTCGGCCTTGAAGTTCATCCATCCCGGCGTTGCGTTGCGGTCGATCCGCAGCATGGCCTGGATGGACTCCCGGCCGAGCAGCATGCCGGGAGTTCCGGAGATGACAAAGGTGTCGAATGTTTCCTTTTCAAGAAACACCTCGCGGAAGCTCCGGTAAAAGTTGGTCTCAGCGGTGACGGCATCCAATTTCATCCTCGTGCCATCGTTATCGACATAGACCTCCTTTCCATCCGGACTCCATTGGCGTGACTCGATATTCCCGTTCGGTCCCTGCGCCTTGATGTGCATGAGGAAGCGTCCGGTCCTGTGATCCTTGGCAATCGTCAGGTCGAGCGACTTTCCCTCACCTTGCGAAGTCCATGTGGCCGCGTATCCCGTCAGCTTCGCGTGTGCGGCGGACATCTCCTCGATGAGCGGGGCTGCATCAGGTAGCTCGGCGCGGGCGAGTTGAGTGGAGATCACCAGCGCGGAGATAAGTCGAGGGAGCATGGGATGAGAGCATCGCAACGGCGGAGAGTGATCAAGCGGGCAGGTTGTCACGGTTTCTTGACAGATCGCGGGCGGGTTCCTTGCCTTGTGGCATGGCCATCCGCTTCCGGGTGCTCGGCGGGGCCGGGCGGGACAATGCGCTCCACGTCGAGGTGGATAGCGGCCACGTCGTGCGGCGCATGCTTTTCGACTGTGGAGAGGGATGTCTGTCGGCCCTCGCGCCCTCGGATGTGCAGGCCATCGACCATCTGTTCTTCTCGCACTTCCACATGGATCATGTGGCAGGCTTCGATGGCTTCTTCCGCATGAACTTCGCCCGCGACGGCGAGAACAACCGCATCTGGGGACCGCCGGGAACGGCGAGGATCATGCACCATCGCTTCCGTAGCTACCTGTGGAACCTGCACGAAAATCTCGGCGCGACCTGGCGCGTCTCGGACATCGGCGAGGTCGCCGTGAAGACGTGGCGCTACGAACTGCCGGACGCCTTCGAGACGGCGCATGAGGAAGCTGCGACGGTCCGTGAAGGCGCGCTCATCCTGGACGAAGAGGATTTCACCGTGGAGGCGATGACGCTGGATCACCTGACCGCGAGCATCGCCTACAAGGTGACGGAGAAGACGCGGTGGAACATCGATCCGCAACGTCTCGCGGCGCTCGGGCTGAAGCCGGGCCCTTGGCTGAAGTCGCTGAAGGATCCCGTCGCGCTCCCCGATGATGCGGTGGTCGAAGGCCGGACCGCGGGTGAGTTGCGCGCGGAGCTATTGGTCGCGACGCCGGGAGGCTCGATCGCGTATCTCACGGACTTCCTGCTGGATGAAGCTGCGGTGGAGAAGCTGGTGCCGTGGCTGAAGAACTGCGGGCACGTGATCTGCGAGTCGCAGTATCGCGCCGCGGATCTGGAGCTGGCGCGGAAGCATTACCACATGACCTCGGCGCAGGTCGCGACGCTCGCGCGCGACGCGGGGGTGGGAGAGCTGGTGCTCACGCATGTATCGAGCCGCTATCTGCCGGGGGAGCGGGCGGAGCTGTTAGAGGAGGCGCGGGCGATTTTTCCGACGGCGCGTTTTTCGGAAGAGTGGAGGTGATGAGGCTGAATGTGTCGATGGAGTCTATCCACAGGCTTCATCCTGTCGGGCGAGCAGTCCTTTCAGCCGCTGGATCTCCTCGCTCATGGCCACCGTGCGGTCCGCTGCTTCGCCCAGTTTCACGGCGGCCTCGCGCTGCGCCTCGAGCGTGACCAGCCGGGCGACGTGCTCTCGCAGGAAGATCAGCCTCTGCTCGGACGCTTCGGATTTCGATTCGTCGCCGAGCCGCGACCATGCCTCCACATTGTGGCTCAGGCAGACCAGGCGCGCGGCGAGATCGTGCTGCCCGGCGCGGATCTCCTCCATGAGCACGCGCCTGCGATGGGCCTCGACCCGGCGGGTGTCCTCGTTTTCCGGATCGGGCGAGGTGGCCTTGGTCGGGAGAGCCTGAGCGCGCAGGCGATTCACCCAGAAGGTCTTCACCTGGGCCACCGTCAGCACGCGATCCGACCGCCTGACCACCGGGAAATCGGCTGCCGCCAGCGGGGCGAGGGCCGCTAGGAAAAGGGGAGCGATGCGCGAGAAGATCATGACTGTAAGACGCGCGAACCTTGCAGTTCATTCACCCGACGCGCAGGTTCCATGACGTGAGCGAGCCCACCGGTATGACGCGCGAGGCCCCGTGGCGGGCCGGCCTGCGTGCGGTGCGGGCAAACGTCCTGCCCGGCCTGCTAGTGCAAGGCGCGATGGTGACGCTGCTCGTGCTCTACTACTTTCATCCGCCCGCGCGTGGATTTTTCCTGCGTCTCGCGGAGACCAAGGCGGCGTGGGGCTTTGGCTACAGCATCCTCGCCGCGGCGATCGCGGGGGCGGTCGTGCCGGAGCTGCTCCGCATCGTCATCAACCAGCGCGGGAGGCTACAGGCGAAGAACTTCCGGGAGCTGCTCTTCACGATTCCCTTCTGGGGCGGCATGGGATTCGTCGTCGATGTCTTCTACCGCGGGCAGGCCCTGTGGTTCGGGGACGAGCCGATCGCCTCGGTGGTGATCCCGCAGGTTCTAGTGGACCAGTTTCTCTACAATCCACTCTTCGCCGCGCCGGTCACGGTCTGGCTCTTCGCGTGGAAAAATCGCGGCTACCGGATGTCGCGGGAGTTCTTCACCGCGAGCTATTACCGGGATCATGTGGTTCCCGCCCTCCTCGCCACCTGGGGCGTGTGGATCCCGGTGGTGACGGTGCTCTACCTGCTGCCAGAGCCGGTGCAGATCCCGCTTTTCTCACTCGCGCTGTCACTCTGGGCCATCCTCTACGCGTGGATGAGCGAGGATCAGGCACGGCGGGTTGGCGGGGAATGACGCCTTTGCGGTTTGGAAAGAGAGGGGCTAGGATGATTGATTCTGACAGATCCCAAATCTGTAAGCACACCTTTGTGGAAAAGGTAAGTCAGCGATGATTGCAGGACAGGGTTTGGGAACGTCACGGTAACCATCACCAAACCCAAGTTCAATGGATAGAAGACTCATTCTGTGGTCCATCGTAGCCGCACTCGCCGGATTCCTTTTCGGCTTCGATACCGTGGTCATTTCCGGTGCGGAAAAGACCTTGCAAAAGCTCTGGAACCTCAGCGCCGTCATGCACGGGCTTGCCATGGGTTCCGCCCTGTGGGGAACCGTATTGGGGTCCATGGTGGGTGGCTGGCCGACCGATCATTTCGGACGGAAGAAGACCCTTCTCTGGGTCGGAGCGCTCTTCCTGATCGGCTCGTTGTGGTCCGCCCTGGCGAACGATGTCTACTCCTTCATGATCGCGCGGTTCATCGGTGGCATCGCCATCGGCATTTCGACAATTGCAGCTCCGCTCTACATCTCGGAAATCTCACCACCAGCGCATCGCGGCCGTCTTGCGGGGATGTTTCAGTTCAATATCGTGTTTGGTATTCTGGTGGCCTACGGCTCCAATTTCCTGCTCGGTGGTTTCGGCGAGAATGCGTGGCGTTGGATGCTCGGTGTGATGGTGCTCCCATCGGTTGTCTACACCTTGGCCTGCTTGCTAATTCCTGAGAGCCCGCGTTGGCTGATCTCGCGCAGGGGTGATCGCAGCAAGGGTGAAGCTGTCTTGAAGCTCATTCACCCTAGTGCTTCCGCAGCGGAGATCTCAGACCTAGCCGATTCGATGAGGCCGTCGGAATCCCGGCAGACTCAAGGTGGATTTTGGAGTTCACGCTTGAAGACGCCTATCCTGCTGGCGTTTTTCGTCGCCTTTTTCAACCAGCTCTCCGGTATCAACGCGATTCTCTACTTCGCTCCGCGGATCTTCGGGATGACCGGCAGTGAAGACGCTCTGGCGCAGGCGATCGGCATTGGAATCACCAATCTCATCTTCACTTTTGTCGGCCTCTGGCTCATTGATCGAATCGGTCGTCGCACGTTGCTCTACATCGGTTCTTTCGGCTACATCATCTCGCTGGGCTTGTGTGCGCTGGCCTTCTTCACGTGGGCACCTCAGTTCCGCGCAGCTTCCTCTGCCGTCGATTTGAAAGCAGCGGTTGACTCCATGAAGGATGCGAATCCGGCACGAGTCGCAAAGCTGGAGGAGGAGTTAAAAGATAAGAAGAGTGCTCTGGTGGCCGCGACAGCCGAGCCGAAGTCTGGCGCACAACCGGTGGTCTTGCTCGAAAATGCCAACCTCGAGTCAGTAAAGGCTACCGCGGATGAGGCTCTATCGCAGGCATCGAAAGCCGCGGGGTCCGGTGGAATGATGGTGTTGATCTGTATCTTTGCGTTCATCGCTGCCCACGCAATCGGCCAAGGAGCAGTGATCTGGGTCTTCATCTCGGAGATTTTCCCGGACCAATACCGAGCCGCGGGTCAGGCCCTCGGCAGCGCCACGCACTGGGTTTTCGCCGCAGCTCTGACCACCGTCTTCCCCTTGATGATGGCCAAGATGGCTCCTGGCACGGTCTTCCTGTTCTTCGCCTTCATGATGGTGCTCCAGCTCGTGTGGGTGAAATTCATGGTGCCGGAGACGAAGGGCGTCCCGCTCGAGGAAATGGAAGCAAAGCTCGGAATCGCATCCAAATGATCGCAAGAATCGCCACCCTGTTGCTCGCCATCGCGCCGCTCGGATCGCACGCGGCGGAGACGCTCTCCTACCGTGATCTGGTCACCCGGCTCACCGGCATGGAGCGGCTCGCCTCGCCGGTCGTGGCGGGCGAACGGGGTGGCGCTTCCACCAGTCATGACCGCGACTCGGCCTACGACGCAGCCACGGGCGCCTATCGCGACTGGGGTGCGAATGACGACGGCTGGGGCTTCATCAGGAAGGAGGGGAACGGTCAGGTGCTCGTCGATCTGGAGGGCCCTGGCGTGCTATGGCGCGTGTGGTCGGCGAAGCCAGAGCAGGGCCACATCCGAATCTATCTCGACGGAAGTACGACGCCCATCGTAGACAAGCCCTTCCGCAGTCTCTTCGACGATCTGGAGAAGGAGTATCCGGGCCTGGCGATGACCCTTTCCCGCGGGAGAAACACCTTCATCCCTATCCCTTTCGCGAAGTCGTGCAAGGTCGTGATGAGCGAGGGGTGGGGTGCCTACTTCCATGCCACCCACACGCTTTTCCCGAAGGATACGAAGGTGAGCACCTTCCCGGGGTTCACGCCCGAGGTGGCGGCGTCATTGAAGCAGGCGAATGAAGCCTGGCAGAAGATCGGGGACAACCCGTATCGCGGTGGCGAGCCGGCGCGCAAATCGGAAACGCTCGATGTATCTGCGGGCGGCTCGAAGGAGATCGCCGTCGCCGGGGCGGGTGCCATGCGCGTGCTGAAGGTCAAGCCGCTTGGCCTGCCGGAAGATCGCATCAAGCAGGAGGACATCCTCCGCGAGTTGACGCTCTCTATCTCCTGGGATGGCGAGGAGAAGCCGAGCGTATGGGCTCCCCTGGGGGATTTCTTTGCCACGTCGCCGGGCCTCAATCCCTTCAAGACGCTGCCGATGGGCTGCGTGGATGGTGAGTTCTACTGCTATTTCTACATGCCCTTCTCGGATGGCATGAAGCTCGTGCTCGGCAACGACGGCGAGGCATCGCGGAAGGTCGCGGTGAGCCTCGAGACCGTCCCGCTCGATGCAGCCGAGGCTTCGAAGCTGCTGCGCTTCCGCGCCGCGTGGCATGGCGATGATTTCACCGGCCTGGAGAAGGACCGCTTCCTGCACAAGCGCGGCGACCGCTGGCCGGACTGGCCGCTTCTGGTAGTGGAGGGCAAGGGGCGCTACGTCGGCATGTCCCAGCACATCTGGAAATTCGGCGGCTGGTGGGGCGAGGGTGACGAGAAATTTTACGTCGATGGCGAGGCCTTCCCGTCCACCATCGGCACCGGCAGCGAGGACTACATCGGCTACGCCTGGGCGGCGGATCCGCCCTTCATCACCTTCGACAGCCCGTCGGCATCGATCTCGCGGATCCGTCCCGACGCGCAGGAGGACACATCCGTCTGTCGCTTCCACCTTTCCGACGACGTTCCTTTCGAGAAGGGATTCCAAGGGTTCATCGAGGTGATGCCGAACCGCGATTGCCGCCCCGCCGTCTATGACGTCTGTGCGTATTGGTACGGTGAATCCAGTAGCACGAATCCCTACTCGCCGGTGCCCCTTGCGGAGCGCCGCCACCCGCGGCCGTCGCGGGACATGAAGCACGTGATGCCGTCCACCTTCGAGACCATCAAGCCCGGGCCGGGAATGATCGAGGCCGAGGACATGATGGTGGTCCGCACCGGCTCCGGCCGCCACTGGGTGCAGGACATGGCCAGCTTCCCCGATGGCACCTGGAGCCGGGACGCTCAGCTCGTGTGGACCGATGGCACGCTGGGCGATGAGATCGAGATCGCCTTCACGGTCGGCAAGTCCGGCAGGCAGGAACTCTTCGCCGCCTTCACGAAGGCAGCCGACTACGGAATCTTTTCCCTCGCCGTGGACGGCGTGCCCGTCGGGCGGGATTTCGATTTGTTCGCCGAAAGGGTGACGGGCACGGGAGAAATCCCTCTCGGCACCTACGACCTCGACGCGGGCACCCACGTGCTGACGGCGAAGGTCGTCGGCCGCAATCCGAAGGTGCAGGCCGGGACCACCGGCGGCCACCTCTTCGGCCTGGACTATCTCAAGATCAAAGAAGCGAAGCGATGACCAACGCACACGTCCCGGATCCCTGCGATCCACTGCCATGAGCAACATGCCTTCAACCATCGTCGGTGCCATCGAAGCCGGTGGCACGAAGTTCGTCTGCGCCGTCGGCAACGGGCCGGGCTCGGGCATCCTCGAACGCACGCGCTTCGACAGCGGCGACAACCCCGCCCGCCTGATGCGGGAGGTGGTGGACTGGTTCCTCGGGCAACAGGACAAGCACGGCGAAATCGCCGGACTCGGCCTGGCGTCATTCGGCCCGGTGGACCTCGATGAAAATTCACCGACCTACGGTTACATCACCACCACGCCGAAGAGAGGCTGGCAGCATGCGGACATCCTCGGCCCGCTGCGCCGCGCCTTCCCGGGCGTGCCGGCGATCTTTGACACCGACGTGAATGGCGCTGCCCTCGGCGAGGCGCGATGGGGCGCGGCCACGGGCCTGGAGGATTTCATCTACGTGACCGCGGGCACCGGCATCGGTGGCGGCGGCATGGCGCGGGGCAGGCTGTTGCACGGCCTGGTGCATCCGGAGATGGGTCACATGGGACTGCCGCGCATCGATGGCGATGACTTCGAGGGCGTGTGCCCTTTCCACGGCCGCTGCTGGGAAGGACTCTGCTCCGGGCCCGCCATCGCGAAGCGCGCCGGCATGCCTGCCGAGTCCATCCCGCCGGATCACCCCGCATGGGATCTAACAGCGCGCTACATGGCGCATGCCTTCGTCAATCTCACCTGCGTGCTTTCGCCGCGCCGGATCATCCTCGGCGGCAGCGTCAGGAAGGCCGGGCGACTGGGTGAGGAGGCGTTCCTTGGAAAGGTCCGTACAGCTTTCCGGGATGTCCTTGCAGGTTACATTCAATCCCCTTCCTTGGACGAAAGGGGAATAGAAGATTACATCGTTCCTCCTTTGCTGGGTGATGACGCAGGAGTCTGCGGTGCCATCGCCCTGGCGCAGTCGGTCGCGAAGACCGCTGCCACCCCTGAACGGTCACGGAGAGAATCGATCGGCACTTCCGTCGGTCACATCGTCTCCTGACGTAACCCACGCATCCATGAATACCTTGTTCAAGACCACAGCCCTGTGCGCGACGCTCACGTGTCCCGCCTTCGCCGCCTCCGAGATCATCCTCGCGGATTTCGAGAAGAGTTCCTACGACCCTTGGATCGAGACCGGCGAGGCATTCGGCGCCGGCCCTGCACAGGGCGCGCTGCCCGGACAGATGGGTCTCGCGGGCTTCAAGGGCAAGGGTCTCGTGAATACTTTCTTCAATGGCGACGACTCGACCGGCACGCTGACCTCGCCGGAATTCCGCATCGAGCGGAAGTTCATCGCTTTCCTCATCGGCGGCGGGAAGAGGGAGCACGGCCTCGGGCTGCAATTGCTCGTGGACGGCAAGGTGGTTCGCAGCGCCACCGGCTCCAATGACCAGCCGGGCGGAAGCGAGGACCTGCAGCAGGAGTCATGGGACGTCTCCGACCTCGCGGGAAAGAAGGCCGTCCTGAAAATCGTGGATGAAGCGAAGGGTGGATGGGGTCATATCAATGTGGATCACATCGTCCAGACCGACACCCGCCCGAAGGGCATGATCAGCGACGCCGAGCGCACGCTGGTGGCGAACACCCAGTACCTGAACATCCCCATCAAGAACGGCGCACCGAAGCGCGTCGTGACGCTTTTCGTCGATGGCAAGAAGGTCGTCCGCAACGACATCGAACTCGCCGACGGCGCGCCCGACTGGTGGGCACCGATGGACGTGAGCGAGTGGAAGGGCAAGAAGCTCACCCTGCGCGTGGACAAGCTGCACGAGGACTCGAAGGCGCTGTCCGCCATCGTGGCGAGCAACGAGATGAAGGACTCGGGCAACCTTTACGAAGAGACCCAGCGCGGCCAATTCCACTTCTCGCCGAAGCGTGGCTGGAACAACGACCCGAACGGGATGGTGTACTACAACGGTGAGTATCACCTCTTCTTCCAGCACAATCCCTACGGCTGGGGCTGGGGGAACATGCACTGGGGCCATGCGGTGAGCAAGGACCTGGTCCACTGGGAAGAGTTGTCGCCGAAGCTCCTGCCGGATGACATGGGGCCGATGTTCAGCGGTGGCGCTGTGGTGGACCACAAGAACACCAGCGGCTTCGGCAAGGACGGCAAGCCGCCGATGGTGCTCTTCTACACTGCAGCGGGAAATCCCACCGTGCAGGGCATGGCCTACAGCACCGATGGCCGCACCTTCACGAAGTACGAAGGCAATCCGATCCTGAAGGAAATCACTCCCGGCAACCGCGACCCGAAGGTGGTGTGGCACGAGCCGACGAAGCAGTGGGTGATGGTCCTGTGGGTCGAGGTGGACCGCGTGAACACGATGCAGTTTTTCACCTCGCCGAATCTCAAGGACTGGACCTTCGTCAGCCGCACGGATGGCTTCTTCGAGTGCCCCGAGTTCTTCGAGGCCCCGGTCGATGGCGATGAGTCTAACAAGAAGTGGGTGCTGATCGGTGCGAGCAGCGAATACAAGATCGGCAGCTTCGACGGGAAGACCTACACTCCCGAGACGCCGTTGCTGCCGGGTCATCGTGGCAAGGACTTCTACGCCGCCCAGGCCTTCACGAACCAGCCGGACGGACGCCACATCCTCATCGGCTGGTGGCGCACGGAGACGCGCGGCATGCCCTTCAACCAGTCCATGTCCATCCCGCTGGACCTGCACCTCATCAAGACCGACGACGGCCCGCGCATGACCTTCACCCCGGTGAAGGAGCTCGAAGTGCTGCGCGCCAAGTCGCACAAGATCGGAGCCCTCTCGCTGAAGCCCGGTGACAAGAACCCGCTCGATGACATCAGCGCCGAGCTGGTGGAAGTGCGTGCGGAATTCGAGCCCGGCGATGCCGAGGAGATCGTCTTCAACATCCGCGACGCGATGGTGATCTACGATGCGAAGAAGCAGGAGCTCAGCGTGAACGGCCACCGCGCGCCCGCACCGCTGATCGATGGCAAGCAGCGCCTCACCATCTACTGCGACCGCATCGGCATCGAGGCCTTCGCCAGCGACGGCCAGTGCTTCCTGCCGCTGCCCTTCAATACGAAGAAAGAGAATCGTCGTTTCTACCTCGAGTCCCGTGGCGGTGAAGCGAAGTTCACTTCGCTCGATGTCCACGAGCTGCGCTCGGCCTGGAAAAAGTAACCAGAATCGCCGGGAGGGCTGATCGGGTGATCGGCCCTCCCTCCGGCGGCTCATTTCACGTAGGCACCGCAGGACTCCCGCACCACGAGGCTGCCGCTGAGGCGGATGCTGCGGGCAGGCAGGGAGGGATCCTGGATGCGGTCGAGCATCGCGCGGAAGCCGGAGATGGCGATGTCCTGGCAGGGCTGGCGATAGGTGGTGAGCGGCGGGCTCACGAGACTGGCAAAGCCCGCGTCATCGAATCCCACCACGCGCACGTCGCCCGGCACCGAGACGCCGATCTTCCCGAGCGTGCGCACCAGCAGCGCGGCCGTGTGGTCATTCCCGCAGACGATCGCATCCGGTCGTGAAGCCATCACCTTGTTCGCGAAGACGGGGTCGCCCGCCTCGCCTCGCTCCGCCTTGATGAAGCACTCGGCATCGCCGTACTGGCTCACGGCGGTCCACAGGCCGGTGTAGCGGGCATCGACGGTCGAGGCGGACAGCGGCTTTGCCACGTGGACGAAGCGCGTGCAGCCGAGCTTGATGAGATGCCGGCCGATCATGAAGCCGCCGCCGGCATTGTCCACGCCGACCAGGTCGTATTCACTGCGCTCCGGATAGGCCACGATGTCGTGGTCCACGAGCACGATGGGGATGCCCGCGTCGCGGAAGCGCTTCACCATCCGCAGGTTCGCGTCGTAGCCTCCCTTGACGAATTCGTAGGGGGAGAAGAAGACGCCATCGACGCGGTTCTCGATGAATTGCTGGCAGAGTTCCTCGCCGTGTTCCAGGCGCGTGTCGGCATCGAGCTGCGGCAGCGTCGAGCCACCCCATACGAGGCTGTACTCGTGATGCCGGGCGAGGCTGGCGAGGTGACCGGCGATGAGCTGGAAGATCTCCGTGTGGCCGAAGTGCGGCATCAGCAGTGCGAGGCGGCGAGTCGAGATCGGCACGGTGGATTGCCCCGGCGGCCGGGCGTAGGTGCCGGAGCCAGTCTTGCGGACCACCAGCCCCTCCAGTGCCAGCGTGCGCATCGCCTGCGCCACCGTGGGACGGGAAACGCCGAAGCGCTCCATCAGCTTCGAGTCGCTGGGCAGGCGTCCTTCCTCACCATACTTGCCGGCCGCGATTTCCTTCCGCAGTTCGTCGGAGATGTCCTCGTGCTTCGCAGGCGTGCGACTGTTCATGCTCAAAAAAGCTGTCTGGGTTTGATTTGACAGAAACGGGTCCGCTGGGTCGGGGCCTGTCAATTTTCTGGCGGGCAACCTGCCATGGCAGATTTTGAAGCGCCAGCTTGGAGATGAGCTTGAATGGTCGGATTCAGGGGAGGCGAGAAGAGGCATGCGCTTCGCCATCAGGGTGTCATGATGGCTGGGTCACCTGACAGGACAGGTATCGCGATCCGTCAGGGGATTGCCTGTTGCGGTGGCCCTCTTTCCGGGCCTCTTTGATAGGAAACCCTTGTTATTGTCGGATGTCTTGTCGTTCCGCGTTGTTGTATTGCCTTGTATTGTCGCTTGGCCCCGCCTGGGCCGCGGCGGAGCCTGTGCCGCTGTTTCCGAATTCGGATTTCGAGGCCGGGACCTTGGTCAACTGGACGGCGTCCGGCACGGCATTCACCCGCCAACCGACCTATGGCGACAACACGCTCGCCCGCGGGAATGTGCCAGCGGGGCAGCAGGGGAACTACTGGATCGGCACTTTTGAAAACTACGACGGCATCACCGGCGTGCCAGGTGCCACCCGCGGCGACGGGCCAGTCGGCACGCTGACCTCGCAGCCCTTTGTCATCCAGAAACGCTACATCACGTTCCTCATGGGCGGCGGCAATCATCCCGCGACCACCGGGGTGAAGCTGGTGTGCGAGGGCACCGAGTATCCGATGGCCACCGGCTTCGACAGCGAGTCGATGATCCCGGTTTCCTTTGACGCGCAGGCATTGGTCGGAAAGACGGCCACGCTGGTGATCTTCGACCAGGCGACGGGTGGCTGGGGCCACATCAATGCGGACAATTTCCAAGGCAGTGACGAGCCCGCGCCGAGCAGCTTCCGCTTCATGCCGGGCATCCCGAGGGCGGACTCTCCCGCGATCGGCTATGACCAGCAGCATCGCCCGCAATTCCACTTCACCTCGCGGCGGAACTGGCTGAACGACCCGAACGGCATGGTCTTCGACGGGGAGAAGTATCACCTGTTTTTCCAGCACAATCCCCTCGGCACCGGCTGGGGAAACATGACGTGGGGCCACGCGACCAGCACGGACATGATCCACTGGCGGCAAAAGGATCACGCGCTGCTGCCCTATCAGATCGAGGGTCGCAGCGGCACGATCTTTTCGGGCAGCGCGGTGGTGGATCACAACAACAGCCTCGGCGTGCAGACCAGCTCGCGGAAAACGCTGGCCGCCTTTTACACCTACGCGCACTCGTCCTTTTACCAGGCGCTCGCCTACAGCACGGACGGCGGCGTCACCTGGGACTACCACGATGAAGGCCGGGCGGTGGTGCCGTACCAAGGCTTCGACGCGGGCGAGCGTGACCCGAAGGTCTTCTGGCATGAGGCGTCGCAGAAATGGGTGATGCTCCTCTGGGTGCAGAGCGGTCCCGGGCGCATCCGCTTCTTCACCTCCACTGACCTGAAGGAGTGGACCTTCGCTTCCGACCTCATGCGGGACTGGGCCTTCGAGTGCATGGACATGTTCCCGCTGCCCGTGGATGGGAATCCGGCTCAGACGAAGTGGGTGATCTACGATGCCAGCTTCGACTACGAGATCGGCAGCTTCGATGGCACCCAGTTCGTCACCGAGGCGGGACCCTTCAAGGCGAGCCACGGCAGCTTCTACGCTGCGCAGAGTTTCAATCAGGCACCGGGCGGACGCGTCGTGCAGGTCGGCTGGATGAATGGCGGGCCGGATTCCTCGGCGGCCTACGGCGTGCCCTTCAACCAGCAGATGTCATTTCCCTGCGACCTGACGCTGCGGACCACGCCCGCGGGGGTGAGACTCTGCGCCAATCCCATCCCGGAGATTTCCGCCCTCGTCACCTCCACCCATGAGACGACAGGGCAGGTGCTGGATGCGACGAATCTGCTCGCGGCGGCAGGACCGCTGGATCTCGTCGATCTCTCGATCGAGTTTTCTCCCGGAACCGCGACCCAGGTCGTGATCGATCTGCCTCGCACGACGGTCCGCTACAATGTGGCCAACAGCACCTTTACCTTCACCGATGTGAATGGAAACGCGGGCACGCTGTTCGACGGAGCGGTGGAGCCGCGCGCCGGCCGGGTGAAGCTGCGGCTGCTGCTCGACCGGCTGAGCCTCGAGGCCTACGCGTTCGATGGCGAAAAGTTCGGATCGCATTACCTGAATCCGAACAACGGAACCTCCACGCCATCGATCCATGCTTCGGGCGGGCAGGGGACCGTGCATGCGCTCGCGGTGAAGAAGCTCGCCTCGGCGTGGACGCCGGAGACGCCGCTGTCCAAGGTGCTGGCAAATCCGGGATTCGAGGAGGGCATTCCTAGTGGCGCGACGTATCAAGGCACGATTCCGGGTTGGACGGCCTTCGGCGATTGGGCGGGTGCCGCGGGGCGCTGGGATGACAGCGGAAATGCGCTGACCGAGGCGGCAGGCTATCCCGACTTCACGGGGGTGGGTGCCGCTTCGCTGAAAGCGAGGAATGCCGCGGGTGAGAATCGTGCAGGGATCTATCAATCGCTGGGCCACGTCGCGCTCGCGGACATAGGAAAGACCTTCACGCTCGGCGCGGATCTCGGAGCGAGGATCACGGATGGCCCGGGCAACTACGCCCACACCGGCGAGCTGACCGTTTCCTTCCGCAAGGGAGTCACGAGCGGGGTACCGGGTGATGCCGGCACGTTGCTGGGCACCGCGGGCACACGCACGGTGACGGCTGACGATGTGGCGCTGCCGTCCTTGGCAGGCGTCGCGCCGGTGAGATCGACAGCTGTTTTCACGCCGGGCATCGAGGACGTGGGGACGGAGGTTTTCGCCGTCATCGACCTGAAAAACATTTCCGCGAGCACGAGTGCGATGGATGGGGAGAAGCACTACATCGCGGACAATGTGACGCTGTCCGCCGTGGCTCCGCCGCTTCCCGCCGGGCCGCTGGCCTATGAGGGCTTCGACTACGCGGCTGGTGCCGCGTCCGTGACCGGCCGCGATGGCGGGCATGGCTGGGCAGGGCCGTGGGTCACGGTGGACAGCGGCAGCGCGGATCTCCTGGCGGGCAGTCTCGCCGGAGCTACGAGGACTCCGGCGGGCTATGACGCGCTGTCCACCGGCGGCAGGTGTCATTTGCCAAATGGCCGGCGCGTCGGGCGCTTCCTCGATACGAGTCCCGGCGGTCCCTTCGGTGCCCGCGGGCTGGTGGACGGGAATGGCCGGATCGGGAAAGATGGCAGCACGCTCTATCTTTCCTTTCTCCAGCAGCCGGACGGCACGAGTTATTTTTACGAGTTCGAGTTCCATCGCGGCGGACTCGGGGACAACGGGCGCATCGCGGGCATCGGGAATGACCGCACGGGGAACAATGTCCACCTGCGTGCCCCGAACAACACGCACACGCTCATGGGAGCCGGGGACACGAACGTGAACTTCTACGTCGTACGGATCGATTTCAAGGCGGGCAACGACGACGTCCGCATCTACCGGAACCCCACGTCGGCGACCGAGCCGGGCGAGCCGACATTGACCCGGCTGGATGCGGCGGACATGTCTTTCGACGGTATTTCTTTCGGTGCTTTCGTGAATGGCCGGACCGTCGCGCATGACGAGATCCGCTTGGGCACGTCATGGGCGGAGGTCATTGCGGAGAAGCCCTACATCACTTGGACGCGTGCGAGCGGTCTGGAGGCAGCGGGGGCGGGGAGCGCTTCCTTTGACGCGGATCCGGATCACGACGGCGTGCCAAATGGCATCGAGTGGCTGCTCGGCGGCAGCCCGCTCGGATTTGACGGCAGCGCCCTCTGGACTGCCGAGGCGGCGGATGGCCTGACGATCTCCTTCGATCTCGATCCCGAGGCGTCCGCCCATACGTCGCTGGTCCTGCAGTGGTCCACGGGCTTGGCTGAGGGCACTTGGACGGACGTGCCGATCCAGCCGGGAGGCGGGACTTACCCCGGCGGAGTGGTGGTCACAACGAGTGGAGACACGGTCACGGTACATGTGCCGGGATACCACGCAGACAACGGGAAGTTGTTTGCCCGGCTGCGCGCAGTTGAAGAGTAAAACCCAAACCTGCAATCGGTAATGATGGCTGGCAAAAGTTGACAAGACAGGAATGAGCGGCGCTCACGGCTTTTCCGTTGTTGCGACGCCTCATGACTGGATACCCAATGATCACTTGAATGGCAAATCGGCGATCCTGTCCGGATCAATCCAACCGAGCCAGAAGTAACCCCTCTCCCAAGAGAGAACTTGGCATAAACCCATGAAACGACCCTACCCCAATTCCTTCAGGAACTGTACCTTCGTCCTGACAGGTTGTTTGTCTCCCCTCGCGCTCCAGGCTGCGCCATTGGCCTATGAAGGCTTCGACTACGCAACCGGCACCGGCAATCTTACAACCCTGAATGGCGGCACCGGCTGGAACGGTGCCTGGCAGACCGTGAACAACGGCAGCGCCGACATTCTCACCGGCAGCATGACCGCCGGAGCCAGCTCGCCCGCCGGATACGATGCGCTGTCCATCGGCAACAGCAGCCTGCTTCCGAACAACCGCCGCGTCGGCCGCCTCATCGACACCTCGGCGAACGGTCCCTTCGGCCTGCGCGGTTATCGCGACGCCAACGGGCGCATCGGTGCCGATGGCACGACGATCTACCTGAGCTTCCTGCAGCAGGCGAATGGCACGAGCTCCTACTACGAGTTCGAGTTCCACCGGGACAATCTCGGGGATAGCGGCCGCATCGGCGGCATCGGCAATGACCAAGGGGGCAACAACGTGCATCTCCGCGCGCCGAATGGCACGCACACCCTCGTTGGGCCGGGCAATACCAACGTGAACTTCTACGTCGTCCGCATCGACTTCAAGGCGGGCAACGATGACGTTTACGTTTATCAGAATCCGACCTCGGCGACCGAGCCGACACCCACGCTGACGAAACTCGCGGCGGCGGACATGTCTTTCAACGGCATCTCCTTCGGTGCCTTCAACAACAGCCGCACCATTTCCCATGATGAAGTGCGCATCGGCCAGACCTGGGGCGATGTGACTATCCCGGTGGCGTCGGCTCCCACCTTCGCCTCCCAGCCGCAGGCATCCGTCACGGCATTCACCGGCGGCACGGTGACGCTGACAGCCGCGGCGAACGGTCACCCGGCTCCGACCTACCAGTGGTATCGCGGCGCGACCCTGCTGACAGGCCAGACCGGCACGTCCCTCACGCTGAACAACGTGCAGGCGGGCGATGCGGGAGCGTATCACGCCGTCGCGACGAATTCCCAAGGAACGGCCACCAGCTCGAATGCGACCGTGGTGGTGCAGACCACCCCCGCGACGCTGCTGGCCTACGAGGGCTTCGACTACAGCGTCGGAGTGGCGAACATGAACGGCAAGAACGGCGGCGTGGGCTGGGGCGCACCGTGGACCGCCGTGGACGGCGGCGGCGGCAATCCCCAGACCGGCAATCTGGTCGCAGGCACGAATGCGCCGAACGGCTATGACGCGCAGTCGCTTTCCAACAGCTCCTTCATTCCGAATGCGAAGCGTGATGGTCGCGTCCTGGACACCACGCCGGGCGGACGCTTCGGCACCGCCGGATACATCGATGGCAATGGCAATATCGGAGCGGATGGAAAGACGCTCTACCTGAGCTTCCTCCAGCAGCCGGACGGCACGAGCCTCTTCTATGAGTTCGAGTTCCACCGCGGCAACCTCGGCGACCCGGGCCGCATCGCCGGTATCGGCAATGACACGGCGGGCGCGGTGGTGAACCTGCGGACACCGCAGAATTCCCCTACGCTGATCGGACCCGGTAGCACGGGCGTGAATTTCTACGTGGTCCGCATCGACTACAAGGCGGGCAACCAGGACGAGATCCGCATCTATCAGAATCCCGTCTCCGCCACCGAGCCGGGCGTTCCCACGGTGCTGAAGACGAACGGCGGCGACCTGTCCTTCAACGGTCTCTCCATGGCAGCCTTCGTGAACGGCCGCACGGTGAAGCATGACGAGATCCGCATCGGCCAGAATTGGTCCGACGTGGTCTCGGGAACCAGCCGCCGCAACCTGACCTGGGTGGGCAATGGCACGACGAATCCGTGGGACTTCTCCTCCACCGTCTGGAACGATGGCGTCGGTGCGACCGCCTTCGCCGATGGCGATCCGGTGACTTTTGCCAACGCGGGCTCCGGAACCCCGGCGCTGAACGTGACGACGAATGTCTCCACGGCCTCGATCCTCGTGGACAACTCGACCCACGCCTACTCCTTCGGCGGCACGGGCACGATCACCTCGTCCGGGGGCTTGCACAAGCTGGGCACTTCCGCGCTGACCATCACGGCACCCACGGTCTTTGGCAGCTCGGTGCTGCTCGACGCCGGGGATGTCGCGCTGAATGGCACGTCCACCGTCGCCGGGAACCTGACGCTGGCCGCCGGCTCCGGCGCGCTGACGCTGGGAGGAAACAATACCTTCAATGGCAGCATGCTCGACGCGGGTGCCACGGCCCGGACCTTCAGCGGGACGAATTCCTTCACGGGTCTCGCTACCACGAATGCCAGCCTGACCTTTAGCGGCACCACGAACTTCACGGGCGCGGGTGCGGTGATCTGGTTCGGCAATCTCGCCGGGTCCAATACTTCCGTGACCATTGAGCCCGGAGCCGTGATCAATGTCACCGGCAACTACAATGACTCGACGGTATTCGGCCGTGATGGCGGCAGCGCCACGATCGTCCAGAACGGCGGCACCTTCACCTTCAATCCCGCCAACCGCGGCGAGATGTTCCTCGGCGCGAGCCTCAATACCGCGGGCACCACCGTCACCTACGAGATGAAGGGCGGCACGCTCGACCTCACGAACAAGCGCCTCGCCATCGCCCTCGGCGGCAATGGCATGGGAACCACGGGTGTCTTCACCCAGACCGCTGGCACGGTGCTGGCCCGCCAGCTCGACCTGGGGGCGAATGTCGCCTTTGGCAATGCGACCTACACGCTGGAAGGCGGCAGCCTCACCATCGGTGCCGGCGGCATCACCACGGCCACGGGTTCGCCGGACTTCTACGCGCTGGAGCTGGGCGGTGGCACGGTCGGTGCGGCGGACAACTGGAGTTCCTCGCTGGACGTGGATCTCACCGGCACGAATGGCAATACGACCTTTGACACCTCCACCCACACGGTGCGCCTTTCCGGCATCATCGATGGTGCGGGTGGCATCGTGAAGAATGGCACGGGCACTCTCGTGCTGAACGGCTTCAACGGCTACAACGGCCCGACGCAGGTCACTGCCGGCACCGTCGGCGGTCGTGGTGCGGGCAGCAATTCGGCGCTCACCGTGGCCTCCGGTGCGACGGTGTCCCCCGGGGATGTCTTCGCGGACAGCTTCGCCGCGGCATCGGCGGTGCTCTCCAGCGGCTCGACGCTCCACGTGATGATCGACAACGAAACGGACTCGGGCGGCCAGCTCCAGGTAGGCGGCACGGCAAACATCACCGGGGCGAATCTCACCTTCAGCGAGATCGGCACCGGCTTCGTCCCGTCCGGCACGGATATCGTGATCGTGGATGCCTCGGGCGGTCGCACCGGCACCTTCGCTGGTCTGGCGGAGGGCGCGACGGTGGACACGGGGGTGAATACCTTCACCATCCACTACACGCCGACGCAGGTGAAGCTGACCTCCACCTCCGCGGGCAATCCCTACTCCACATGGGCTGCCGCGAACGGCCTCGATGGTTCCACTCCTCAGAAGGACCCCGCCTTCGAAGCGGATCCGGATGGCGATGGCATCGCCAACGGCCTCGAGTGGGTGCTGGGCGGTAATCCTCAGGTATCGGGTGCGTCCCTCGTCACCGCCACGGGCAGCGGTGCCAATGGCCTGACGATCGCCTTCAACCGCGAGGAGACCTCCATCGGATTCGCCACCCTGCTGGTGCAGTGGAATACGGACCTCGGTGCCGTGTGGACCGATGTCCCGATCGAGGCCACCGGCGGGACCTACGCGAACGGCGTCACCGTCACCGTGGATGACGCGGCGACTCCGGACCGTGTAACGGTCACCATCCCGGCCGCCAATTCCGCGGGTGGAAAACTCTTCGGTCGCATTCATGTGACCGCGGTCGAGTAAGTGATGCATCGGCCGCCGTTCCTCGTTCGGGGGGAGCGGCGGCCTTTCTATTTCCGGGCTCTTGGCCCCGGGTCAAAAAGGCCCTCTTCTTCAGAATGCCGCGGTGCGAGCAAGGCATCGTCTCCCGGAACCGGATGGGTTCGCGGTCCGGGGAAGGCATTCGGAGGAGGGGGCTTTGGCTTATGACAGGGGCAGATCCCTGTGGCTCGACAGCTTGGGCTCGGATGCTTTCCTCTCCTCGTGGAAAAAGTCGTGGTGAAGCGATCATTGTCATCCGAGGGCATTCCCCGGCTGATTGAGGAGCCGCGTGAAGCACTTGAAGTCTTCTCTGTCATTCTTGAACGTGGAGCCTTGTTCTATCCAGACGCGGATGATGCGCCCAAGGGGCCTCCGCGCACCTGCCGGGTCATTGCCCTTGCGGATAGTTGAAGTGGCGAACAAGGCCGCCACTGGCAGGCCGCAGGATCTGGCGGACTTGGCACGATTGCGTGCCGGGGCTTGAGGTGCGGGGCGGCCCCGTCTATGTCCCCGCGCGATGACGGACGCGCTGCCGCCGCTGAATTACCCCGAGAGCTTGCCGGTCGTCGGCATGCGCCGGGAGATCGTGGACGCGATCCGGGAGAATCCGGTGGTCGTGGTAGTCAGCGAGACCGGCTCGGGAAAGACGACCCAGCTTCCGAAAATGGTCGCCGAGGCGCTTGCGGGCACGCGGGGGAAGATCGGCTGCACCCAGCCACGGCGCATCGCGGCAGCCAGCGTCGCGAAGCGGGTGGCGGAGGAATTGAAGGGCCAGCTCGGCGGCTTCATTGGCTACCAAGTGCGCTTCGAGGACAAGACCTCGAAGGAGACGCGCATCAAATTCATGACGGACGGCATCCTGCTCGCCGAGACGCAGGGCGATCCGAATCTCAAGCAGTACGACGCGCTCATCCTGGACGAGGCTCACGAGCGCTCGCTGAACATCGACTTCCTGCTCGGCTATCTGAAGCGCCTGCTGGAGCGGCGGAAGGATCTCAAGATCATCATTTCCTCCGCCACCCTCGATGCGGGTTCCTTCGCCGCATTCTTCGATGGCGCGCCAGTGTTGCAGGCCGAGGGGCGCACCTTCGGCGTGGAGGAGTTCTTCCTGCCGCCGGATGAGGATGAGGAGTTGACCCGCCATGTGCCGCGCGCGGTCGATTGGCTGACCGAGGTCGATCCCATGGGCGACGTGCTCGTCTTCCTGCCCGGCGAGCGCGAGATCCGCGACTGTGCCGATGCGCTCGATGGCCGGCGCTACCGGAATACGGAAGTCCTGCCGCTCTTCGCCCGGCTCGGGCTGGGCGACCAGCAGCGCATCTTCTCCCCGGGCTCGAAGCGCCGCATCATCCTCGCCACGAATGTCGCGGAGACCTCGCTCACCATCCCGCGCATCGTCAGCGTGGTGGACAGCGGTGTGGCGCGCGTCAGCCGCTGGAGCCCGGCGCGCGGCGTGCAGCGCCTGCAGATCGAGGAGGTTTCACAGGCCAGCGCCCGCCAGCGGAAGGGCCGCTGCGGGCGCGTGAGGGAGGGCGTGTGCGTCCGCCTCTACTCGGAGGAGAATCTCGCCGAGCGCGCGGAATTCACCGACCCGGAGATCCGCCGCAGCTCGCTCGCCGGGGTCATCCTCCGGATGAAATCGCTCGGCTTGCCGGATATCGAGGACTTCCCTTTCCTCGATCCTCCGGCACCGAAGGCGATCTCCGAGGGTTATCGTACTTTGCGCGAGGTCGGTGCGCTGGACAAGGACAAGAACCTCACCGAGTCCGGCCGGACGATGGCGCGCATGCCTGTCGATCCGCGCCTGTCGCGCATGCTGCTGGAGGCGCGTCACGAGCATTGTCTCTCGGAGATCCTGCCGGTGGTGGCTCTGCTGGAATCGAGCGATCCCAAAGAGCGCCCGGCCGAGAAGATCAAGCAGGCCGATGCCGCCCACGCGCGGTGGAAGGATGCCGATTCCGACTTCCGCTCGATCCTGCGGCTGTGGCTCGATCTCCAGCGCTTCCGCGAAGGACGCGGCTGGAAGCGGAACCAGCTCCGCAAGTTCTGCGGCGATGCCTTCCTCAGCTACCGCCGCGTCACCGAGTGGGCGAATGTCCACGACGAGCTGAAGGACCTCGTCCACCGCGAGCTGAAGTGGCAACTGAAGCCCGCGCCGGAGAGCGTGGAGAAAGGCGCGTCGTATGAAGCATTCCACCGCTCGCTGCTCGCCGGCGCACCGCGGCAGTTCGGCCTGTGGGATCGCGAGGAGCGTGCCTACCGCAGTGCCTCGGGCGGGCACTTCGCGGTGTTCCCGGGCTCGGGGCTTTTCGGCGGAAAGCGCTGGGACTGGGTGATGGCGATGGAGCTGGTGGAGACCACGCGTCTCTGGGCCCGGCGCATCGCGCGCATCGATCCCGCATGGGTGGAGCAGGTTGCGCCGCACCTGTGCACGAAGCGCTACGGCGACGGCCACTGGGACGAGCAGCACGGCGCGGTCTATGCGAAGGAGACGGTGCTGTGCGGCGGCCTGCCGATCGTCGCCGGGCGGCGTGTCCACTTCGGACGGATCGATCCCGAGGGCGCACGGAAGATTTTCGTCCGTGAGGGCCTCATGCAGGGCGGCGTGAAGGGGAAGTCCCGCGCTGCCGAGCGGCTGGCCGAGTTGAAGGAAGAGATCGAGGGCATCGAGCACAAGCTGCGTCGCCCCGGCGGACTGTGGAGCGAGGAGGCGGTGCTGGAGTTTTTCGAGAGCCGCCTGCCGCAGGGCATGTGCACGGCGAAGGCCTTCCACGACTGGCGCGGCAAGCACGAGGACCAGATCCTCGCGACGCGGCAGGACGTGGTGCTGGAAGATCTCGAAGGGCTCGATCTGGAAGGCTATCCCGACTGGCTGGAGCATGCCGGCCAGGAATACGCGCTCTACTACCGCGCCGCGCCCGGCGAGCGGGATGATGGCGTGACCATGGGAGTCCACATCGACCAGCTCCCGACGCTGCCCGACTGGCTCCCGTCCTGGGGCGTGCCGGGGGCCATGGCGTGGCGTGCCGAGTGGATGATCCGCTCGCTGCCAAAGGACCTGCGCCGCGAGTGCCAACCGGTGGCCGAGGCCGCGAACGGCTTCGCCGACGAGTGGCGGTACCGGGAAAAGGACGGGCCGCTGGAAGTACGGCTCGCGCAGTACTTGACGAAGTTTTCCGGCTACACCGTCGAGCCCCGCAACTTCGACCTGGAGCGCCTGCCGGAGGAACTCGTCACGAAGATCTGGGTCTGCGACGACGAGGAGAACGAGATCGCCTTTGGCAAGGACGTGAAGGCGCTCCGTGCCAAGCTGGGCAAGGTGGTGAAGGAGCGCTTCGAGGCCGCGGCGAATCTCGAGTGGGAGCGCACGGGCATGAAGGCGTGGACGGAGGGCGAGGTGCCGGAGCACATCGAGACCTCTGCCGGGCCTGCATTCCCCGCACTGGTCGATGAAGGCAGCAGCGTCGGCGTGCGCGCTTTTTCCAGGTCGGCGGAGGCCGCCGAGTCTCATCGTGCCGGGCAGGTGCGCCTGCTGATGCTGGCCCAGCCCGACCAGGTCGCGTATCTCAAGAAGAAGTATCCACTCGGCCTGATGGCAAAGGTGGAACTGCCGCGCATGGGCATCACGCTGGAAGAGCTGATGGCCGTGGCAGCGGAAGGTGCGGCGGGAGGAAAGCGCATCGCCACGCCTGCGGAATTCGCCGCGAGGACGAAGGACGCGAAGGGCAGGTGGTATGAAGCCGCCACGGCGATCGGCAAGTCGCTCGATGCCACCTTCGAGGCCATCGGCCCCGTGCGCCAGTGGATCCACGCGAACGCGAAGGACCGCAACCTCTCCGCCGTGGCTTCCGATCTGGAAGAGCAGGTCGCGTGGCTCCTGCGCCCGCGCTTCGTCTGGCGCACCGGCTTTGCCCGCTTGCGTGGCCACGACCGCTACCTGCGCGGCATCCGCTCGCGCATCGGTCGTCTCACCAGCCTCCCGCTGGTAAAGGATCTGGAGAAGATGGAGCGCGTCCGGAAGTTCTGGCAGCCGTGGTTCATCGCATGGACCGCCCGCCCGGACGATCCGGCACTGTGGAAATATGGCTGGCTGTTAGAGGAGTATCGCCTGTCCCTCTTCGCGCCCGACATCGGGACTGAGATGAAGGTCTCCGAGAAGCGCCTGGCTGAGGGATTCTGATCCACTTGGGCGGCTCAGACGGGCGCATTCTGCAACTTTGCGAGGACTTGCTTTAGCTAAGTTAAGTGATTTCGCCCGATTTTCCTCAAGCGGGTGGGAGCTTCCCCCATGTTTGCAAACTTTTCATGATCTTCGGATTTGCGGAATGATCTTGGCGCGGCGATACAAGTCTTCCGCCTAATCGGATCGCAAGTCGCCATGCACCGACCAAGACACGCCCAAATCATCTTCAAGCTGCAGATGGCAGCACTATTGTTAATCATCAGCAGGTTGATGATTCCCACTGCCATCGGCCTCGTCATTTACGGGGTCGTGACGGGAGAACATGACTATTTGAAGATCGCCTTGGCGGTCGGTGTCGGTGCGGTGCTGCTGGCCATTTTCCAATGGATCTTCGCGTCCGGAGGCAAGTGCCCGCTCTGCATGATGCCGGTGCTCGTGAAGAAGGGATGCTCGCGGAACCGGAACGCCAAGTGCGTCGCTGGCAGCTATCGTCTTCCCGTCGCCTATGGCGTCCTGGTGAAGGGGCACTTCCGCTGTCCCTACTGCAACGAGCCTACGATGCTGGAGTTGCGGGAGACGGTCCGCCGCTCGTGAGGCAGGACTTGCCGGTGAAAAATTGATGAAGCGCCGGTGAAGGAAGGGGCGGCCCTTTCTTGAGGCATGAGCTTTCGGTGAGACATGTCGGGAGCTTGTCCCGGTCGCGCCAAGGCGGGCTCGTGGGTAGCGTCGTGATTGGAAAATCAGGCGCTTGTGGAGGATTGTAAATTTTGTGTCACGGAGACGAATCCGGAGACATGGGATGCCGGTTGGTGACGTTTCCCTGTGATGTCGTGGCGGACTCCCGGTGATGACACTATCCGCTACAAAATGTCACAAGGAATTCGAATTGCGTCACGCGTTCGACCGTTCAACCTGCGCCCATGATAAACCGGAAAGTTATTCTCATTCTGGCAGCGTTCGCCTTCCCCCTGAACGCCGGTGAGATTCCGGAGAAGGCGGAGCGATACCGCACGATGCTCCTCAAGAAGCCGGAGAATCCGGTGCTCTTCGGCCGCATGCTCGATGCGTGGCTTGAGGAAAAGGAGCTCGAGGCGCTGAAGCCCGAGCTCGAGGAGCGGGCCAAGGCGGGAGCGGCGGCGGATTGGCGGCTGCTCGCGGTCTATCATGAGCATTCCGGCGACGAGGCCGCAGCGCTCAAGGCGCTGGACGAGGCGGTGAAGCTCGCGCCCGAGGACGCGGCCACGCGGCTGGCCCGTGGCAAGGCGCTCGGGGTGGCGCTGCGCTTCGATGCCGCGCTGGACGACCTGGCCGTGGCGGCGAAGGACAAGACGCTCGGTGTGGAAGCCGGCACCTTGCGCGGGAAGATGCTGGCTCGGGCCGGACGTCCGGGCGAGGCGGTGAAGGCGTGGCAGGAACTCATTGCCGCGAATCCCGCAGACGAGGGGCTGAAGGAAGATCTGGTCGAGCTGGAGATCGGCGAGGGCATGCTGGACGAGGCGGTGACCGCCGCGCGGGAGCTGGCCGAGAAGACCGACGATCCCTACAAGAAGGCGCTGCGCCGCCTGCAGGTGGCGGAGATCCTTGCCCAGGCAGGGAAGAAAGAGGATTCGCTGAAGGAGTATCGCGATGTCTTCGCGGTCTCGGCCGAGGGTTCGTGGCTGGAGCGCGAGGTGCTCGCGCGTGCCGGTGCCCTGTTCTCCCGCGAGGATGACTCGGCGGGCTTGAAGGAATTCCTCGGCGGTCTGCGCGAATCCTATCCACGCCGCGTGGCGGTGAAGAAGGAGGCGGCGAAGTCGCTGCTGGCCTCGGGCGAGCAGGACGAGGCCATCGCGATGTTCCGCGAGGTGCTGAAGGTGCTCCCCGGCGATCGCGAGGTACGCGAGGAATTCATCGGCCTGCTGGAAGGCGCCGAGCGTCCGAAGGAAGCGGCGGACGAGCTGGTGGCCCTGCTCGAGACGGCGAAACAGGACGTGGGCCTGTGGGAAAGGCTGGCCACGCTGCGGAAGACCCTCAAGGACGAGGCCGGCCTGACGGCGGCGCTCGACAAGGCGCTCGCGCTGACGCCGGAGGACGAGGCGGGGCTGGTGGCGCGCGCCCGCCTGCTGGAGCGCTTCGAGAAATTCGACGGCGCGGAGAAGATCCTCCGCGATGCGATGGCGAAGCACGGCAAGGATGGCGAGGCGGGTGAAGCGCTGGCGACCTTCCTGGTGTCCCGCGAGAAGGGCGACGAGGCCGTAGCGCTGTGGAAGGAGATGGCGGCCGGCGCGGACCGCGAGGGACTGATGCGGATCGCGCGTTCGCTTTCCGCCCATGGCAAGTCGAGCGAGGCCTTCGCCATGCTCCAGCCGCGGGTGAAGGATTTCCCGGATGACCCGCTCCTGCTCGCGGCGCTCTGCCAGGCGGCACAACTGAGCGACACGCCGGAGGCCGCGGTGCCGCAGGCGATGGAACTGGTGCGCCAGGCGAAATCTCCGACCGATCTGGACACGGCCCTGAAGCTCGCGAGCGGACTGATCGCCCGGGCGGAGGAGCCGAAGAAGTGGCTGGACCAGCTTTCCGCGAAGCCCGACCTGACGCTCCAGGAGCGTTGCTTGCTTTCCGAGATCCACGAGACGCTGGGCGACAGCATTGCTGCGGAGCAGGTGCTGAAGGACGCGATGGCGGCGGACGATAGCCTGCTGGCGGCGACGCAGCGGGTGCGCCTGCACGAGATCCGCGGGGACATGGATGAGGCGGTCGCCGCGATGCGCGAGATGATGGCGCTGCCCGGCGGGACGAAGACGGCCCACGTGAAGAAGCTCGTCGAGCTGCTGGAGCGCGCGGGAGATTCAGAGAAGGCGCTCGCGGCGACGGACGAGTGGCTGAAGCTCGCGCCCGGCGACAAGCTGGCGTGGACGAAGCGCGCCGAGCTCTACCTCGGCGATGGTCGCCCGGCGGAGGCCGTGGCGGAGTTGCGTCGTGCCCTGGCGAAATTCGGCGGCGAGGAAGAGCTTCGTGAAAAGCTCGCCGAGGCCCAGCGCGAGGCCGGCATGATGGAAGAGGCGTGGCGGAGTTTCACCGCGCTCTATGACGAGGCAGAATCCCCGGCTTCGAAGCTGAAGTGGGCCGCGGGCCTGGCGCGCATGGCAGAGATGGAGGGCAAGGAGGAGGAGCTGATCTCCGACTTCCGCCGCCGCTCGCGGGACAATCCATCGTCGCCGCTTCCGCTGCTGGCGCTCGCGGACATGTATCGCGAGTGGATGCTGACGGAGGAGGAGCTGAAGTGCGTGGAGGAAGCCGCCCGCCGCAAGCCGGATGATTCGCAGCTCAAGTTCCGCATCGCCGACCTGCAGGAAACGGCGGGAAACATGGAAGCCTCGGCGGAGATCCTTCGCGGGATGATGTCGGGAGCGGACGCTCCGGAGGCGCGCCGCCGCCTTTCCGCATTTTGGATCCGCCAGGGCGAGACCGAGCGCGGCCTGCGCGAGTTGGCCGAGGGCGGGAAGTCCACCGACCCGCGTGCGGTGGAGAAGCTGGTGATGCCGCTGGCCCGCGCGAAGGAGTGGGAGGCCGCCGCCACCGTGCTCGCCCGGGAGGTGCTCACATTCCCGGAGGATTGGCGGCTTTCCTACATGCTCGCGGTCGTCTTGCTGGAGGCCGGGAAGATTGACGAGGCGATGGACCGCTTCGCCACCCTGCTGGAGGCGGATGGCGACCTGAAGCACGCACCGCCGGTCCTGGCGAACCGCTATGGGAACCCCTACGGCTATCCCTATGGGCATCCGGGGATGAATCCCACGACGAAGAAGCCGACGGTGACGCGCAAGGCGATGCCGGAGTATCAGGGATATCAGTCGCAGATCATGAGTGCGAAGGACCCGGATCGCTACGGCTACTACGCCGGGATGCAGCCGGGTGAGATCTTCCTGCCCGCGTCGGCAGATGCCATGCGTCGCATGGCACTCGCCCAGCTCATGATCGTGGCGCGTGACAATGAGGAAAAGCGTGCCGCGATCGTCGCGAAGGTTTCATCCAGCCACTTCGAGGATCTGGAGACTTTCAAGAAAGTCTTCTTCCTCAAGCCGGAGGAAATGAAGGAACTCGTGATGAGCGAAAAGGCCTCGGCGGATGACTTCCGCTGGTACTTCCAGACGGCATCCTCGAACAACAGCCAGAACAAGCCGGATCCCGACTTCGCGCGCCTGATGCAGCGCGGCGTGGACCTCATGGAGAAGGATGATCCCGAGTTCGCACTGTGGATGGCGAGCCGCCTGCCGCTCGATGGCGACGAGGGTGCGGGTGAGAAGGGGGCGCGGCAGCGGATCGATCTCTTCAAGACTCTCCCTGCCGAGAAGCAGGAGAGGAATTGCCACCAGCTCCAGACCATTGCCTTCGCCGGGGACAAGGTGCCGAAGGAACTGAAGAAGGAGGCCGAGGATCTCTTCATCGCCCAGATGGAGAAGTCCCCGGACGGCATCACGGGAAACTACCTTTCATTCGAACTGGCGAGCCGCTGGATGAGGGACGGCCAGATCGAGCGCGGCATCGAGTGGCTGAACCGCCTGAATGCGGAGATGAAGAAGGACCCGAAGAAGGCCCAGCTCGCGAGCTCCCGCTATCGCGGGATGTACTCGCCATGGGGCATGGGTTTCCGTGGTGGTGGCCGGGCAAATGCCCAGAGCTACCCGGAGGTGCTCCAGGAGCTTTCCCCGCAATTGAGCAATCTCCTCGGCGGCACCCGCAGCCAGGGCGGCATGGGATTGACGGACACTCACCGGCGCCTGCTCAAGCTGCTGGGAGAGTCCGAGAACGGAATGCCCGGCCAGCCGCAGGTGAAGCCGCTGGACACCGAGGCGCTCGCCGCCTTGACCGGCAAGTTGGACGACCGCATTTCCCGCGTCTGCATCTACGAGCAGGCGGGCAAGTCGAAGGAAGTCGAGCGGGAGGTCGCGGAGATCGAGGCTGCGGCGAGTCCGAGCATCGAGGAGCTGTTGCTCGCCTCGTGCTTCCACGCGAAGAAGTCCCCGGAGAAATCCTACGCGTTGCTTTTGAAGGCACGCGAGGTGCCGGATGCCGGTCTTTGGCGTGACCGGGTGGAGCAGGAGATCGTGACCACCGGCGTGGCACTCGCGAAGGCGAAGACCGAGGGCGTCGATCTGGAGCCCGCGAAACGGGCGGCACTCCGCCTTCGCAAGGGCTCGTCTTACAATCCCGAACTCAAGGGGCAGGTCGCCGCATGGCTGAAGGATCTCGGCCTGGAGGATGAGTCGAAGCGCTACCTGAGCGGACCTGCCAGCGGCTTCGCCAGCCGCGCGATGCGGAACCGCTATGGCAGCGGTTCCCGGATGATGTCGCCCAGTCGCAGGAACGGCGAAGACGTCGCGCGACTCGTGAAGGATGGGAAGCGGGACGCTGCCGCGCGCTTGCTGCTGGGCAGTCTGCGCCAATCCGCCGGAACGCACAATTCGAGCTACGAGCGCGACCGCGTGCTTTCGCAGGCGAAGTCCCTCAAGCTGGACAAGGAACTCATCCTGGTGAGCGCGCCTGCCGAGGGGGCCAGCTATGCCCGTCGCCTGGACCACGCGATGCTGCTGATGTCGCTGGAGAAAAAGGAGGAGGCCGGGCCGCTGCTGCGCAAGCTGGCGGAGGAGAAGCCGGACGACCTGACGGTGAAGACCGCCCTCTACTCCGTGCTGAAGCCGGAGGAGCAGCTCAAGCAAGCAAAGGAACTCGCGAAGGGCGACTTCGACGAGGATGTGATATCGGTGCTCTTTTCCTCATGGGTGGAAGGGAACAGCGCGTCGAAGAGGCTCGATGCGCTGGAAGCGATGGCGGGCTTGCTCGAGAACCTCGAGCCGAGCTTCAAGGCCGAGCGCAATCTCTCGTGGGTGAACTACATGATGGTCCGCATCACCACGGATGATTACATGGACGTCCAGATGACGCCGCTTTTCCGGAAGGCAGGTGAGAGCAACAACTACAACAAGGAGGTGTCCAAGCGCCGGGAGGATCTTTGCAAGAAGATGTTCCGCGCGATGATCCTGCATCCGCAGACCACCGAGCAGGGCTTCGTGATGCTGGCCGGCACCCGCGACGTCCTGGGGGCCGCCGATGAGGAACTGGACGCCGCGGCACTGGGTGCCTTGCGCCTGGTGATCCGCATCGAGCAACCGGAGGCGAACCGCAGGTTCTACGGAAACCGGCGGGACTACATGTGGTCGTGGATCCGGGGCAATGGCTCGTCCTCCGGTGGCGGCGCGCCGCAGGGCTTGATGCCGTCCGCGTGGCTGGCGAAGCGGGCGAAAGAGGGCAAGGTGCTGGAACCCTACGACAAGGAATTCCTCCTCAGCCTCTCGAAGGAGAACGGCGACTGGGCGAAGATCATGGAGACCTGCGAGGAGATCGCGAAGACTCCCGGCGTCGCCAAATTCGACGAGTGGAAGAAGGCGAATGCCGAGCGCCCCATGGATCGCGGCCAGCAGGTGGTGCTGGAGCTGGAGTGGATCTCGCGTGCCGCGGCCGCGGCGAAGAGGGAGGACCTGCGCACGGCGATCGAGGACTTCATGTGTGAAGCGCTGCGGCAGGGCACCTACGACTCGCAGTCCTTCAGCCGGGAACTCTCCCGGACGGTCGAGCAGGCGAAGGACCCACAGGCGCGCAGCGCGGAGCTGCATCGCTTCGCCATCAAGATCCTGGGACCGGAGGAAGCATGGCCGCTCTATGCGGAGATGCAGAAGAGCGGGATCTATCTGCCCGGGCCGAACCAGCGGATCAATGCCTTCCAGAATCTCTTCTCGTCTTTCAATGGCAACCCGGCGACCGCCGTCTGTGCGATGCGCTTCGTCTCGGCCCACGGGCTGGCGAACATGGGATCGCTGAATTGGTACCAGATCCTCGATAGCCCCGGCGGCGGTCTCCCGAAGGCGGAGACCCTGCTGGATTCGGGCTACTTTTCGCCGGGCCCTGACATCGTCGCGAACGCGATCGATGGCAATGGCAAGAGCATGCTCGACTACGGCCTGAACCGTGTGAAGCAGCGCGATGGCTCGCCGAAGCTGGGTGAGGAACTGATGAAAGTGGACGGCCCGGATCGCTTCTGGGCGCGCATCTTCGGCGCGGTGCTGGCGAACAAGCCGCAGACCGCCTACGCCGAGCTGGACCGCCAGGCCTCGGCCATCGGCAAGTGGACGCCGGAGGAGCGTCAGGCGCTGTGGAGCTTCGTCGGCACCTGGCTGCCGGATGCCGCGAAGAACGCCTCCGCCTCCGTGAAGAAGCAGCTAGCCGAGAATCTGAAGGTCGGCGACATCGAGGCGAGGAAGAAGGCCGAGGAGTATCTCAAGGATGGCCTGCCGCCGACTCTCCAGCCGTATTCCTCCGACAGCGGCTTGCAACCTCTGGTCGCACGCCTCGCGGGCAGCGATCCCGAGCTGGCGGCGAAGCTCTGGAACATGTGCCTGGAGCACATGAGTGCGAATGCACGCGGTTGGTCGTCGAGCAGCGGCGGCTACATGACCGCCGCAGAGACCTACGCGCACTCCCAGCTCATGGATTCCATGATCAGCCGCGGGGGCAGCCTGCGCGATCTCCTCGGCTTCCTAGCCGCCTTCGACAAGCAACCGGCGTCGGCAAAGCTGGGCCAGTACGAGAACAACTTCTCCTACTACCTCGACCGTATCTTCCGAGAGGATGCGAAGGTCCGCGAAGCCGAGGTGAAGAAGGTCAAGGTGCCCGCGGGCTTGCCCGCGAATGCCGGCTATTACGCCCTGCTCGCGAAGGAGACTCCAAAGGAACTCCGCGGTATCATGGGCGCGCTGGTGATCTCCCGCATGCGCTATCAGAGCTCGTGGGACTATTCGAACGGTTGGCGCGAGAAGCTGTCCGCATGGACGGATGGCGACCTGAAGAAAGCCGATCCTTCGCTCGCGAATGCCGTCCACCTCGCGGTGATGTCTGCAGCCGGGAATCGCCTGGACGACACGGCGAAGGCCGAGCTGCGCGCCAGCTTCGCCGCTTTCGTCTCGGCACCGGGCATCCCGGCCGACCTGAAATTCGCCACGCTGGCCGGCGTGCTGCACAATCGCCCGGCGGATCACTTCGACGATCCCGCCTGCGCCAAGGCAATGGTGGACTTCCTCTCCACCTTCCTCACCCCGGAGCGTCCCTGGGCCGGCTACGTCTCGGTGCCTGCGCTCAATCGCTTCGCCTCGTGGAAGAGCATCCCGCCGGAGGATGCGAAGAAACTCCTGGCCGCCTTCGAGAAGAGCCGCATCGACTATGCGAATGGCAGCGGCGACGAGGACAAGGCACGGGGGGCGATCTCCTCGCTGAATCTTTCCCTCGCCCTGCGGGCCGGTGACGCGGAGAGCATCGCGCGGGCGGTCCGGTCGGGCTCCGGCATGCGCGGGCGGCTCGATCTGATGATGAAGCTCTGGCAGGGAGGTCTCGGCGACTCCGCCAAGCTCCTGATCGCGCGGCCGGGCGAGTTCCACCAAGGACTGCGGGCGGTCGTGCTCGGTGGAAATCAGGAAGACGGGGATGCGCTGCCCGCTTTCTCAAAGGAGATCGAGGCCGCGTTGAAGGGTTGGGTGGCGGTGATCGAGGACCCCACACAGAGGTTCCGCATGGAGTGCCTGGTCTCCTGTCTGCCGGATGCGAAGGACGACGCCGCGCCATCGGTGAAGCGCGCGGATCGTCTTGCCGCGCTGGCCAAGCGCTTCGCCGCGGAGGCTCCGAAGTCACGGGCATCGCGCATGGAAGCGCTCGCCGCGCTCTCGGTGGAGGCTGCCGCCTCGCAGGGTCTGCTGGAGGAGCTGGAGACCCTCACGAAGGGCGTGGACATGGGATCGCTGGTCCTCGCGGTATCGAGTTCGAATTACAATGGCACTCCCGTCGATCGCGAGGAGCAGGCGGTTCAGGAGGCCTTGTTGAAGCAGTTGACGTATTGCCAGCTCGCGGAAACCGGAGACCCCGCCGGCCTCGCCCGGCAGGTGGAGTCGATCCAGCTCATCGCCGACGGGAACAACGAGTATTATGCGACCCAGCAGATGGATCGCTTCTTCGACCCGCTGGCCGCGATGCTCGTCCTCCGCATCCACGAGCTCGATGGCGAGAAGAAGAAGGCGGGCGCGGCCCAAGCGCTGAAGATCTGCGAGCACCTGCTGGCATTCAACCGCCGGGAAATGCAGCGCGACGTGATCCCGCTCGGCATCATGTCTCAGGTCGCGGCAGGGGATGGCTCGGCCTTTGATCGCTGGCTGGAGGGCCTGCCCGAGGACTCGCGGAAGCGCTATGACGAGGTCCGCAAGCAGTACTCGCTGGCGCAGTCATTCCCCATGCTCCATGAGCCGACCTTCAGCGAGGCGGCATATGAGAAGCCGCGCCGTGAATTGCTCGCCGCGATGCTGTCCGACGACGCGACGCTGAAGCGCGAGATCAAGCACCCGACCGATCTCTCCGCCCTGCTGGACTCAAAGGCCTTCACCCGCGAGGACATCTTCGCTGCGGTGGACGGCCTGCCCGCGGAGCACCCGATGAAGGCGAAATTCCTCACGGAGAAAGCCGGGATCATTGGCTGGCGCACCGACGAGAAGGAGAATGCCATCAAGGGCTTCGATGCCGCCGACGCCGCGGCAAAGGCGAGCGGGGACGCGAAGTCCATCGCCTACGCCCGCGCCTACCGCGCGAAGTGGACCGACGACCGCGAGAAGAAACCGGCGGAGGCCGCCGCGATCGCGAAGGAGATCAAGCTCGACGATCTCGACGAAAAAGAGCGCAAGTGGATGCAGGATCTGATCAACAAGGCAGCGGAAAAGAAATGAACACCTCCCTCCTTTCATTCCTCGATGCCGTCCGGCGGCGTCTTGACCGCGGTATCGCATCGCGCATCGGCGCCCGGTGCCTGCTTGCCGCTGCCGGCACCTGCCTCGTCTGGGCGGTGGCATGGCGGGCATTCGGCTATGCGGCCCCGCGCGTCGGCTATGCCGTCGCGCTCGGCCTGGCGCTGCTTGTCTTCGTGATCGCACTGATCGCTTCCCGGAGGAATTCCACGGATGCCGCGCTGGCTGCGGACGAGACCTTCGGCCTGAAGGACGGCCTGCTTTCCTGGCTCGGCTTCCGGTCAAAGGGCGGGGATGGCGAGGTCTATCAGCTCCAGGAAAGGATGCTGGCCGCGAGGGTCTCTTCGCTGGACCCTGCGGGCGTCCCGCTGGTGCATCCGAAGCGCTCCTACGGCATCGGCGTGCTGCTGGCGGTCATCGCCGCGGTGCTGGCATTCCTCCCGCACAGCCAGGCCGTGCGCGACCGCATCGCCAGCGAGGAGCTGACGGCGATGCGCAGCGCCGAGGTGAAGAAGCAGGTCGAGGAAGCCGTGGAGGAGCTGATCAAGGACCTCGGCGAGGAAGAGCGGAAGGTGCTCGACCCCGCGAAGCTGCGCGAACTGGCGAAGCAGCTCGCCGAGACCAAGGACCAGCGCGAGGCGGAGAAGCAGATCGCGAAATTCGAGCAGGAACTCGCGAAGGCGATGCAGGGCCTGGAGGCGCGGCAGGATGAGGCGGTGATCAAGCTTTCCGCCGAGGAGCTTGCGAAGTCATCGCTCGCGGATGCCCGCCAGCTCGGCAAGCAGCTCGACGCGAAGGATTTCGAAAAGGCGAAGCAGGAACTCGGCGAGATGAAGCCCGAAGGAAAGGAGAAGATGACGCCGGAGGAGCTGGAGCAGCTCAAGAAGAACGCTGCGAAGGCCAAGGAAATGGCCAAGCGCATGGCGGACGGCGCGCGCCAGCGGAACTTCGGCAAGAAGATGAAGCCGGGCGACAAGATGGACGGCGAGCAGATGCAGGCGAACCCGGGCAACCAGCAGCCGCTGCAGGAAATGCTCGATGAGATGGATGCCGATGCCCGTCAGCTCGGCGCGAAGCTGGAGCAGGGTGAATTTGACCCCGACGCCGAGGCGATGGCCATGAAGCTGGGCGAGAAGATGGACAAGCTCGGTGACCGCCTCGGCCAACTCGGCGCGCGGCAGAAGGCAAAGGACAAGCTCGGCAAGCTGCGTGCCGGCATGAGCGAGGCGAGGCAATTCGCGCAAGGCCAGAGCCAGACGCTCGGCCTCGGCCGGTCCATGGCGCAGGGCCAGCAGCCCGGCGGCAAGCAAGCGGGCAGGGGCAGCGTGGAAAGCCGTCGCGACGGGCGCGATGAACTCAAGGACAACAACAACCGCGCCGAGATCAAGGGCAACCCGAACGGCGAGGGCCCGTCTTCCAATACCGTCGAGTCCGCCGAGAGCGGCACCGGCATCGCCGGTCGTGCCGGAGTGGCGAAGCAGCGCGATTTCCGCCGCCAGATGGAGTCGCTCGTCCGTCGCGACGACATCCCGGAAGAGCTGAAGCTCGGCGTCCGCGAATACTTCGAACGAGTCCACGAAACCGGCGATGCGCCTGCGGAATGAGAGCCGCCATTGAGACAACTTTCTCCTCCGGATTCCCCATGGCCTCTCTCCTCCCCGCGATCGACTTGCATGTCTCCACGTGTGACCCGTCTCCCGGTCGCGTGGTGACCCAGGATGGTAGCCGTGGGCTTCAGCCCACGGAGACGCGGCGCAGGCAACCGTGTCGCATCGCGACACTGGAACCCGACGGGCGGCGTGGCGATCATCCTCTGATCCACAGGCCCGGAATCCTCTGTCGCGAGGCGACAGCGAACGCACGAACTCCTGTCCGTGGGCTGAAGTCCACGGCTACCATCCTTGACCGCTACACGGTCGTTTGATCCGCCATCTTCTATCTCCGATCTCCCATCCACGATCTTCCCATGCCCGCCACGCTCGAAACCGATACCGCCCAATTCGCCGAAACCTTCAGCCGCATCCGCGATGAGGTCGGCAAGTTCATCGTCGGCCAGAAAGACATCGTCGAGAATGTCCTCACCGCCATCTGCTGCGGCGGCCACGTGCTGCTCGAGGGCGTGCCCGGCCTCGGCAAGACCGCGCTGGTCAACACCCTCGCCAAGGCGCTGGACCTGAAATTCGGCCGCATCCAGTTCACGCCCGACCTGCTGCCCAGCGACGTCGTCGGCACCCAGGTGCTTGCGGAGCGCGATGGTCGCCGCGAGCTGATCTTCCAGCCCGGCCCCGTCTTCTGCAATATCCTGCTCGCCGACGAGATCAACCGCGCCACGCCGAAGACGCAGAGCGCGCTGCTGGAGACCATGCAGGAAAAGCGCGTCACCGTCGCCGGCGTCAGCCACCCGCTGCAGCTCCCGTTCTTCGTGCTCGCCACGCAGAATCCCATCGAGAACGACGGCACCTATCCGCTGCCCGAGGCGCAGCTCGACCGCTTCTTCTTCAAGCTGAATGTCACCCTGCCCGACCACGATGAATTCGCGGAGATCCTGAATCGCACCGGCGGCAACAGCGCCCCGGAGATCAAGCCCGTGGCCCACGGCGAGGACATCATCCGCATGGGCCAGACCCTGCGCGAGATCCCGGTGGCAAAGGACGTGCAGGACCACCTCATCAAGGTGGTGCGAAATACCCACCCCGAGAACGACAAGTCGCCGGAGAAGGTGAAGAAGTACGTCCGCCACGGTGCCAGCCCGCGCGCCGCCCAGGCCATGCTCTCCGCCGCGCGCGTGCGTGCGCTGTTGGATGGCCGCTTCCACGTTGCCCGCGAGGATGTCGATGCCGTCGCCCCGCCCGCCCTCTGCCACCGCATGATCCTTTCCTTCGAAGGCGAAGCCGAAGGCATCAAGCCCGTCGATCTTGTGCGCTCGGCAATCCGGGGGGCCTACTGAAGTTGGGTAACAACGAAAGGGGCGAAATTGACGAAAGTTGAAAGGCATGGAAGCAGACGATGTCCCACGTCACGAGCGTCCTGTTCTTGTTTCGTGCCCGAAGTGCGGCTCACCGATTTCCGGCCACAAACTGCAAGCTCATCTCCAGAAGCGATGTCCAAAGGTTGTGGGAGATGGCCCCAAGAAGGCGAGGCGCAAAGGTAAGAAAGCCAAAGTCGTCAATTCTCGTCTGTGCAGGCACTGCGGGCTATTGCCTTCGGTTCCAGGAGAAGACACCTGCTACGGATGTAGTTCTAAGTGAAGCTCCTCACGATTGCCATTCACGCCCTCCTCAATATTCTCAACGACGTTATGAATCTCCTTCGATTCGCTTTACTTGCGCTCACCTCGTTGGCTCTCCTTTCCTCCTGTGCTTCCAGCAGTCGTCCTACGTCAGCTGCAGCGGTCCCGACCGCCGCAACGATAACGGTCACGTGCAAACGAAGCGATCACCTAGGTTTCCGAGAGGAGATTGAGCATCTTTTGGTTAACCGCGGATACAACGTGGTCTCTGACGACGTTGCCCGGCGATCAGTGGTCACAGAGTTTGGGGTGTCTCATCAGCCGAGCCGCACGACCGGCCGGATCGAGTCATTTAGCGAAAAGCAGTTGAGGTCGGTTTATGCGTTGAGCTTCACCTATACCACCTACCTCGACGGGCAGATGAAAACGTTACAGGGATCAGTCGTCGATCTGAACTCCGGCAGAGTGGTTCGATCTATTAAGGTAGATCGATTCGGATGGGCATTCTTTAACGGCTACGACTCCTATTTGGAAGATTTCGTCAATCAATTGTAGCCATGCCCGAACCCCTCGAATCCCTTCCTCCCGGCGAGCTGACCGGCGCGGCGTTCATCCGTCGCTTGGAGACCTTGTTCCTTCTCGTCCGTCGCGTGCTGGGCGGGTCGATGCAGGCGGACCGCAAGAGCACGCGCAAGGGCACGGGCATCACCTTCGCGGACTACGCCGAGTATCGCCATGGCGATGACTACCGGGCCATCGACTGGCGAGTGTATGCGCGCTTCGACGAGCTGGTCATCAAGCTTTTCGAACTGGAGGAAGATGCGACCGTCTATCTCCTGCTGGATATGAGCCGCTCGATGCAGACGAAGACGGCGATGGCTCGCAAGCTCGCCGCGGCACTCGGCTACATCGGGCTGAATTGCCAGGACCGCGTGGCCTGTTACGGCATGGCGGACGAATTGCGGCCGCTCCTTGAGGCGTCGCGCGGCCGTGGCAAGGTGCTCCCTTTCCTCCGCTCGTTGGAAAGCGCGACCTGCTTCGGCAAGGACACCGACTTCAACACCTGCGTGAAGACGCTCCAGGCGAGGCACCGGAAGAAGGGACTCGTGGTCGTGGTATCGGATTTCCTTTTCCCGGGTGGATTTGAGGAAGGCCTCAAGCGGCTCTCCGGTCTCGGCCATGACGTGCATGCGATCCAGGTGCTGTCCGAGGAGGACCTGAAGTGCGATCGCAAGGGCGATCTGGAGTTGGAGTGCGTGGAGTCCGGCAAGCGCCGCAAGGTGACCGTGACCGCCCGCGAGCTCGATGCTTACGCCGCCGCCGTGGCGGAGTGGAATGAGAAGTTGCGCGTCGAGTGCGCGCGCCGCGGCATCGGCTTCACCCGCACGCTCGACAGCGAGGCCTTCGACGAGGTGATCCGCGCCATCCTACAGAGAGGAGGGCTCGCTGCGTGAGGAGCCTTTCATGCATCTTAGTAGCGGAAGGACTGCGTCCCTTCCGGCAGGGCAAGGCGCGCATGATGCCGCCGCTCACGATGCTCCGGCGACGCCTTCTCCAACTGGAACGACGTCGTCATTCCGCCACGAAGCTTGATCGGCCATGAACTTCACCTCCCCCAGCTTCCTGTGGATGCTCGCGGCGCTCGCGCCACTCGCCGCGGCGTATTTCCTGAAGGTCCGCCCGCGCCGCTTCCCGGTGAATGCACTCTTCCTCTGGGAAAAGATCTTCCAGGAGAAGAAGGCATCATCGCTCTTCCAGCGCCTGCGTGATCTCTTCTCGCTGCTGCTGCTCGCGCTCGCACTCGGGGCCATCGCCTTCGCCGCGGCGGGGCCGCGTCCGGCATCGCAGGACAAGCGTGACCTGCTCATCGTCATCGACACCTCGCCCTCCATGCGGGCGAAGACGGGAGCCGATGGCAGTGGCAAGGACGGTCTGGAAGACGCGAAGGACCGCGCCCGCGACATCATCCGCGCGCTCAATGGCACCCGCCGTGCCGCGCTGGCCACCGCCTCGGGCGAGCTCGATTTCCTCAGTCACGCCAGCGATTCGCCGAAGGATCTCACCGACGCCATCTCGCGCCTGCAGGTGGCCGACGTGCCCGTGGGGCCGCAGACCGTGGCCGCGCTGAACTCCTGCGCGAAGGGCGCGGGCAGTGCCGGGCGCGTGCTGCTCATCACCGATGGGAATCCCGGATGGGAAGGCCTTGATCCCGGCGTGGAAATCATGCGCCTCACCCCGTCCGCGCCCAATGCCGGCTTCATCGCCGCGGATCTGGACCGCAAGCCCGGCACCACGCGCGGTGCCGTGTTCTTCTACCGTATCGCCTCCTCGGTGAAGCAGGAGACGAGCGCGGAGCTGGAGCTGCGCCACGATGAGATGGGCCTCGCCCGCCTTGTCCCGGTGACTCTCAAGCCCGGCGAGGAGACCAGCGACACGCTGGATATCGACGATGCCACGCCGGGCCGGTGGACCGCCGAATTGAAGTTCCCCGATGCGCTTGCGACGGACAATGTGGTTGCCCTCGGTCTCGCCGAGCCGAAGCCCGTCACCGTAAAGGTCGTCGGCCCGCAGCCGCTTTTCTTCCAGCGCTGCGTCGAGTCATTCGCGCAGACCGGCGGCATGCTTTCCCTCGTGGACGAGGGGGCGGATGTCACCATCTCCCAGGGGAGCCCGACCACGGATCCGCGGCAGGTGATTTTCGCGCCGACCGGCGAGTCGCCCTTCTGGACCGGCGGGGCAGGGGAAATCGAGGTGCTCGCCGCGGAGTCGAAAATCCCCGGCCATCCGGTGACAAAGCATCTGGATCTCGAAGCGATGCGTTTCGAGGGCGCGCGCGATCTCACGCCCGTCGCCGGTGCCTTGATCCTCGCCGCATCCGAGACCGGGAAGCCGCTCATCTGGAAGGCCCGCGTGGAAGGCCGCGATGCTCTCGTGGTGAATCTCGATCCGTCGAAGGGCGAGTTCTTCTTCTCGCCGGTCTTTCCCGCGCTGGTCCATGGCGCGGCCATCGATCTCAGCGGCCGTGGCCCTGCGCTGCGCTCGGCGCACCCCACTGGCTCGCGGGTGAATGCCGGCGGCCCGGTCACGAAGCCGGACGGTGGCTCCATCCCGGACGGTGATTTCACCGTGTCGAAATTCGGCCACTACCTCGCGACCACGCAGGCCGGGCCACGCTGGTTCGGCGGCGCGCTCTTCGAGCGCTCGGAGACCGTGCTGGACGGCAGCGGCCCTGCCGACAGCGGTGCCTCGGTCGAGCGCGGCTATCCCATCTCCTTCTGGCTGCTGCTGCTGGCCATCGCGATGCTCGTCATCGAATTCCTCCTCTATCATCGCCGCAAGGCCGGCTGACCCTGCATGGAACTGCTCACCTGGATGCCCCTCCTCGGCCTGGCGATTGCCGTGCCGCTGTTCTTCCTCGTTTACCGGCGCTCGCTGGTGGACCGCCCGCCGGCCATGAAGCTGGCGGCGACGCTCTGTCGTTTCATCGCGCTGCTCCTGCTGCTGCTCGCGCTGTGCCGCCCGTTCTTCACGCGCAAGAGCGATGACGTCCATGTCGCGTTCCTGTTAGATGGATCCGAGTCCGTCGATCCCGGCGAGATGCGGCGAGGCATCGCGGAGATCAGGAAGTCCGTCGAGGGTCTCAGGCCCGGCGATACCTGGTCGCTCTTCCTCTTCGCACGGGAGCTGCGGCGCAGCGATTTCGAGCAGGCGGAGAAATTCATCGCCGAGTGCGAGGCAGGCCGTGGCGATGCCGCATTCCGCTCGTCCACGGATCTTGCGGGTGCCTTGGCCGGGGCTCGCTTCGACCTCCCGGCGAATCGCGGGCGGCGCATCGTGGTGCTTTCGGACGGTCTGTTAGAAGGGCCGGTGGCAGAGGCGGCGGAACGTCTTTCCACGGAGAAGACCGACCTGCGCTTCGTGAAGCTCGGCTCGCTCGACAAGCCAGAGGCCGCGGTTACCTCCATCGAGGCGGGCACCCCGCTCGCCTTCGAGGGGGAGATGGTGCGCTTCACCGTGAAGGTCGCGTCGAACCGCGACATGAATGCGAAGCTGCGCCTCATCCACCGCGGCGTCGCCGTGGCGGAGCAGTCCATCAAGCTCACCGCGAAGGAAGAGACCGCCTGTCATGCCGAGGTCCGCATGGTCACCTCCGGCGATACCGTGTGGGATGCGGAGTTGGTCCCGGACGATGACTGGTTCCCCGCGAACAACCACCTCTCGATGACACTGCCGGTGCGTGGGAAGCCGCGCATCCTCGTGATCCACGAGAAGCCCGCGCAGATGCGGCCCTTCGAGCGCCTGATGCGCGAGCAGGACGTGACGCTGGAGACGCGTGGCGCGCGCGGCTTGCCGGATTCCTTCGAGGAGATCCTGGCATTCGATGCCATCGTGCTGGCCGACGTGCCCGCGACCGCGATCTCGCCGAAGCAGATGGCCTCGCTGAAGCGCTACGTCACCGACTTCGGCGGCGGTCTCATCATGACCGGCTCGGAAAATACCTTCGGCATCGGCGGCTATTTCAAGACGCCGGTGGAAGAGGTGCTGCCCCTCGTCTCGCGCTTCGAGAAGGACAAGGAGAAGCCTTCGCTCGCGATGGTGCTGGTGATCGACAAGTCCGGTTCGATGTCCGGTCCGCCGCTGGAGCTAGCTCGCCAGGCGGCACGCAGCGCGGCGGAGCTTCTGGGGAATCAGGACCAGATCGCGGTCATCGCCTTCGACGATCAGCCGCAGCTCGTGCTCGACCTCACCTCCGCGGCCAACCGCGCACAGGTCGCCGCGGCCATCGACTCGATTGCTGAGGGTGGCGGCACGAACATGCAGCCGGGCATTGTGCAGGCGCGCGATATCTTGCGCGGCGCGAGCGCGAAGCTGAAGCACGTGATCGGCCTCACCGACGGCCAGTTCGATCCGATGAACATCGTCGAGCTGTGCCGCGAGATGTCCGACTCCGGTATGACCGTATCCACCGTGGCGATGGGTCAGGGCGCGGCGGGTGACCTGCTTTCGCAGATGGCGGAGGCCGGGCGCGGGCGTTTCTATCAGACGGATGCGCCCGAGAATGTCCCGCAGATTTTCACCCGCGAGACGATGCAGGCCTCGCGCTCCGCGATCAAAGAAGACCTCTACGAGCCGGCGGGCGTGACCGAGCATCCCATCATGGCTGGCTTTGAAAGCGCGGCTTTTCCTCCGGTGCTCGGCTACGTGATGGCCCGGCCAAAGCCGACCGCGCAGGTGCTACTCGCGGTCGAGTCCGGCGATCCGCTGCTGGCGGTGGGGCGCTTCGGTCTTGGCACCGGCATCGCCTTCACCGGCGACCTCACCGAGCGCTGGGGCAGTGAGTGGCTGGCCTGGCAGGGCTGCGGGAAATTCTGGGCGCAGGTCTTCCGTGGCGCGCTGCGGAAGGAGGAGTCGGTGGGCATCGAGACGGCCTCGCACCGCGAGCGCGGGCGCTGGGACATCGACGTCCGCGCCACCGATGACGCCGGGCGTGCACTCTCCGCGGTGCCGTGGACCGGTCACGCGCTGGATGACACCGGCAAGGAATTCCCCGTCAGCATCGAGGAAAGCGGCATCGGTCGCTACCGGGTCCGCGTCGATCCCGGCGATGCGCCGCGGCTGACGCTACGCCTTCACGATCCCGAGCGAGGCAAGGTGAAGACGCTCCGCTGGGAGCGCGGCTATCCGGCGGAGTATCGCCTGTCCGGTCAGCCCGATCCCACCCTGGCGAAGGTGGAGAGCTTTGTCTCCGCCGCTCCGCGCGATGGCATTCCGGTGGTGCGCATCCGCACGAGCGCCCTGCCGTGGGCCGGGCTTGCGGCCATCGTCTTCATGATCGCCGGGATCGTCCTCCGCCGGGTGTAGCTGAGGAGTGTCGGCCTCCGGTCGACACGGCGTGGACGGAACGTCCACGCTCCTCATTCCAAACCATCTACTGCGGACGTAGTAGATCAGTCGATTGCTTGAACCTTCTTCCGGTAGTCCTCAAGCAGCCCGCTCTTTGGAAGCTCAGTCTCCATCAGCGAGAATACCGCCTTGGGAACCCCCGGGTCATCCATGTCCATGGTTTCGTCCAGCACGTAGGCGTAGGTCTGCTCGGAGTCGAAGGTGTTCTTGAAGTAGCTGCCGAGCTGCGCGATTTCCGCAGGCTTGCTGGAGCAGACCATGGTCAGCAGGCAACCGGTCATGTCCTTGTTGAGCAGCAGGCCCTGCTTCGCGTGTTCGATCGCCGACTTCTCGTTGCCCTCCATGTAGTGGCACCACGCGATGTAGTCGTGGGCTGTGGCATCCCATCCCGCGAGCTTCCCGTAGCTGTTGAATGCGGTGATCGCCTCGAATTCCCGGTGGAGATACATCAGCGCCATCCCGCGCAGGAACTCCGCCCAGGGTGAGCCCGGTGAAGCGGCGGCGAATTCCTTGATCGCCTTCAGCGCATCAGCGGGCTTGCCCTCCATGAGCAGGCGCTCGGCCTTCAGCTTGTAGGCAAAGGCCTTCAGCTCGTCGGGAGGATTTGCGGCGATCAAGGCGTCGGCCTCATCGCCGACGGCGGCAGCTACGACAAAGGTGCTCTCGCTGCCTGCCTGGCTGATCTTTGCCATAAGGTCCAGCAAGGGCTGCCGCCACGATAGCTCCGCCGGAGCCACCAGGCCGAGCAGCAGCGTGGAGGCGCGATAGCCGAGCGTCATGTCCTCGCAATCGACGAGTTGTGTGCGTCCTTCATGCGAGCGATACCAGAAGCGCATCACCGTGTCGCGCGACCCGTCTTCCTGGCGAGTGCGATAAATGCTCACCTGCAGCCCGGACGTCGTCACGCTGGTCATGTAGGGCTGCCACGATTCGCCGATGCGTTTTTCAAGATAGGAGGCGAGCAGGTCGGAGTGCTCGTCGATCGCCGCTTTCGCGCGTGACTTCGCCTCCGCGTCGGGCTCGCCGAGATAGCCGCGGCTCACAAGTTCATCGACCAGCGCCCCGGTGGACCAGAGCCGCAGCAGCTTCTCGCGATCGCCATCCTTGGCCGCGGCTGCGACCTCTTCGTGGATGTTCGCACTCTTGTCGTTGACCTCCTCGTCAGCGGTTGTGGTTTCGGTCGCGGCAGTTTCCGGGGTTGCGACCGGTGGTCCGGGCTGGGTGGAGCTTTCTTTGCGACAAGAGACAGCGCCGAGGACAAGCGGCACGGCGATGAGGGAGGACAAGCAACGCATGCGGCACCTGATATCTCACCGCATGCGTCCCGGCGAGATCTTCGTGACTTATCTCACGGGCTCGAGTTCCACCTTGCGGAATTCCACCTCGGTCCCCTCGGCCTGCAGGGCGATCTTCCCCTTGCTCGCGGTTGCCTTGTTGCCCGCATTCACTTCGGTGCCATTGACCTCCACGGTCACGGTGTCGCCCTTGCAGGTGATCACCATCGTGTTCCACTCGCCGAGAGGCTTCTCGGAGTCGTCGGTCAGGTTCTTGATGTTGCGCGCGTCGTCCGGGCCTCCGCCGAATTTCTGTCCCTCCTTGTGAGGGCGGCGCTTCTCCATGTCCGGCACCTCGATGTTCTCGCCGATGCACCAGAAGTCTCCCGCGTTGCCGGACTGCATCTGCACCTCGATGGACTGCGGAAACATGCCGTAGAGTGCCCGCGGCTTCGAGGCATGGACGAGCACGCCGCAGTTCCCTCCCTTGTCCGGGAAGCGATACTCCACGGTCAGCCGGTAGTTGGCGTACTCCTGCTCCGTGACCAGATGGCCGAGCGGCTTGCCGAGGGAGACGAGATTACCATCGCGGACGATGAAGCTCGGGGCGATGTCCGGCTTCTTGTCCGCCTCCGGGACATCCGCCTTCCAGCAGGTGAGGTCCTTGCCATTGAAGAGGGCGACCGGTTCGGCGAGGGCGGTCACGGCGAGAAGCGGGAGCAGGATGATGGGTTTCATGGGTAGCTCCTCCTACGGAAATCACCGTAGCGGCATTTCTCCGGAAAAAGTGTTTCAAACCGAAAAAACACGCGACGTTTGACGTTCATCGAACGAAGGTGGCGCGGATCGCGCTGCCACGGTGATCGTTTCCCATCGGGAAAATCGGGAATACCGGCCGGTTCCGCGGCATCTTGGTCATCGTTAATTCCAGCACCCGCCGCCGAGGCTCTACAGATCATGTGGATCGTTCTTTTTGCACTCCGTTACAAATACACCATCGGCGTTCTCGGTATCCTCATCCTGCTTTTCGGCCTCATGTCGGCAAAGCGGATGTCCACGGATATCCTGCCGCGTGTCGATAGCCCGGAGGTCACCATCGTCTGGAGCTACAATGGCCTCAGCGCGGCCGAGATGGCGTCGAAGATCTCGTCCTTCTCCGAGATCGCCACGCTGAACAACGTCGATGACCTGCTGGAGGTCCGCTCCGAGACCTCGAATGGCATCGGCCTCGTGAAGCTGAAGTTCCAGCCTTACGTCGATATCAATACGGCGCTCGCGCAGGCGACATCGGTGTCGCAGACGATCATCCGTCGCATGCCGGCGGGCACCACGCCGCCGCTGATCGTCCGCACCAGCCCGTCCAGCGTGCCCATCGTGCAGATGGTCATCTCGTCGGACACGATGACCGGCGGCCAGCTCTTCGACTACGCGCGCCTCACCCTGCGTGCATCCTTGCAGAGCGTGCCCGGCATGCGGATCTCGCTGCCCTACGGTGGTGCCGCGCGCCAGGTGATGGTCGATCTCGACCCCGAGGCGCTGAATGCCTTCGACATTTCCGCGGCGGAGGTGAATGCCGCCGTGGGCCGGCAGAATCTCACCCTGCCTTCCGGCTCGCTGCGTGAGGGCGGCCGCGAATTGCCCGTGGAGCTGAATGCGAGCCCGGAGAATATCCAGGGCTTCCTCGACCTGCCGATCCGCTCCGTGGAAGGCCGCACCATCCTGTTGCGCGACCTCGCAAACGTCCGCGACGGCGAGGCGGTCAGCTCGAACATCGCGCGTCTCAACGGCCAGAACGCGGTGATGATCTCCATCCTGAAACTCGGCAATGCCTCCACCGTGGACATCATCGACGGGATCATGGAGCGCTTGCCCGAGGTCCGCGCATCGGCCCCCGAGGGGATGAACATCGAGCCGATCTTCGACCAATCCGTCTTCGTCCGTGCGGCGGTGAAAGGCGTGGAGCACGAGATCCTGCTGGTGGGCGGTCTCGTCGCCGCGGTCGTGCTGCTCTTCCTCGGTTCGTGGCGCTCCACGCTCATCGTGCTGACCTCCATTCCGCTCGCGCTGCTCTGCTCGATCGTGGGTCTCTCGCTCGTCGGTGCGACCTTCAACCTGATGACCCTCGGCGGTCTCGCGCTGGCGATCGGTATCCTCGTGGACAACTCGCTGGTGGAGATCGAGAACATCAAGCGGCAGATATCGCTCGGGAAGGGCGTGCGGCAGGCGATCATCGACGGTGCCCGCGAGGTGGCCTTCCCCGAGTTCGTTTCCACGATCTCCATCTGTATCGTCTTCCTGCCGATCTTCCTGCTCAGCGGCACCGCATCGTACGTGTTCCGCCCGCTCGCGCTGGCGGTGGTCTTCGCGATGATCGCGAGCTACCTCCTCGCCCGTACTCTGGTGCCGACGCTCGCCTCGATCATCCTGCCCGCGGAGGCCGCGGCGGAGAAGAAGCGCGAGGGCCTGCCGCCGCGTGGCTTTGGCAAGATCCACCACGGCATCGAAAGCGGCGTGGACCGCATCGCGGAATTCCAGGGCAAGATCCTGAAATTCCTGATGCCCAGGAAATACCTCATCCTCATCCCCGTGCTGGTGGCAGCATGCATCGGCGGCTTCTCCGCGTGGCAGTCGGGCCGAGAGTTCTTCCCGAAGACCGATGCCGGCCTGATCCGCTTGTTCGTCCGCATTCCCAGCGGCATCCGCATCGAGGACACCTCGGCATCCCTCGCGGACATCCAGCGCGAGATCCGCAATGTGATCCCCGCGGAAGAACTCCAGTTCATCGTCGAGAATATCGGCGCTCCTTCATCGGTGAACCAGGCGTGGGTCGAGACCACCGCCATCAGTTCGTCGGACGGTGAGATCCTCGTGCAGCTCCAGGGCGACCACGGGCCGAGCCTCGGCTACGAGCAAAAGATCCGCGAGATGCTCGCGGAGAAGTTCCCCGACGTGCAGTCCTTCTTCCGTCCCGCCGACGCGACCAGCCAGACGCTGGCATCCGGCGCGCCGACCACCTTCGAGGTCCGCTTCATGGGCCGCGATGTCCCGGGGAATCTGGCGCTCGCGAGAAAGCTTCGCGACGACTTCTCAAAGGTGCACGGCGCGGTGGACGTGACCCTGCGCGAGGTGCTGGACCAGCCGGGCTATGCGATCCGCGTGGACCGCGCGCGTGCCGCCACCTTCGGCATCACCCAGCAGGATGCGGCGAATGCCATGCTTGCCGCGCTCGGCAGCGGTGGCTCCATCGCGCCGAACTACTGGTCCGACCCCGCGACCGGCGCCTCGTATGACGTGCAGGTGATCGCACCGCCATCGAATCTCGTCAGCGTGGAGCAACTCCTCAACCTTCCGATCCGGGGATCGGCGGGCACGGGCTCTCCGGTGCCGCTCCGCGCCTTCGCCACCGTGGTGGAAAAGCGCGCCCCCGCGAGTGTCTCGCGAACCACCCTGCAGCCGACCTACACGGTGGTGGCAAATGCCGCGGGCCGGGATCTCGGGAGCCTGACCATCGAGCTCGAGAACATGCTTGCGGAACTGCGCAAGCAGCAGAAGCCCGGCAACAAGATCGAGCTGACCGGCCAGGCCGCCCTCATGAAGTCCGCCTACTCCGAGCTCATCGGCGGCCTCGGCCTCGCCGCGGTCCTCGTCTTCCTCGTGATGGTGGTGAATTTCCAATCGTGGACGCTGCCCTTCGTGGCGATCAGCGGCCTGCCGGTCGCCGTGTCCGGTGCGCTCTTCGGCCTGTGGGTCACCGGCACCCCGCTCAGCGTGCCCGCGCTGATGGGCATCATCATGGTCGTGGGCGTTTCCACGGCGAATAGCGTGCTCGTCAGCAGCTTTGCCCGTGACCGCTTCGACCAGGGCGAGACCGCGCTGGATGCCGCCATCGAGGCTGCCACCACCCGCCTCCGCCCGGTGATGATGACCGCGCTGGCGATGATCCTGGGCGTCATCCCCATGGCACTCGGTCATGCCGAGGGCGGCGAGCAGAATGCTCCTCTCGGCCGCGCCGTGATCGGCGGCCTGCTTTTTGGCACCATGGCCTCGCTCTTCGTCGTGCCGATTGCCTTTGCCTTCGTCCGCGCCAGATTCCACCCGAAGAAAGAAGAGAGCGAGGAAGCTCTCCCATCCACCGTCATTCCCGAGCCGTCATGATTGCCCGCACGCTTCCCTTTCTCCTCGTCGCCTCCGCGGTGTCTGCCCTCGCGCAGGAGCCGGCCACGGTGCGCACCGTGGCCCCGTCCGCCGCAACCGAGGCCCGCACCTTTGACCTGCCGGGTCGCACCGAGCCGGTCGAGCAGGCCCGCATCTTCTCCCGCGCCACCGGCACGGTGAAGGAGCGGCCGGTCGATATCGGCGACCGCGTCAAGGCGGGCGACACGCTCGCGGTGATCGATATCCCGGACATCGAGCAGGAGCTGGAAGCCGCGAAGGCGTCCGTCGATCAGGCCGTCGCCCGTGCCGAGATCGCCCGCAGCACCTCGAACCGCACCACCGGCCTGCTGAATGCGCAGGCCGTCTCGAAGGAAGAGGCCGAGCAGCGCGAGGCATCCGCCGCCGAGCTGGAGGCCGCCGTGCGCGCCGCGAGGGCTGAGGTGGGTCGTCTGGAAGAGCTCCAGAAGTTCGCCGTCGTGAAGGCTCCTTTCCAAGCGACCGTCTCCGCACGCCGCATCGACCGTGGTGACTTCGTGCGCGGCGACTCCGCCACCACCAGCGAGTGGATGTTCCACATCGTGCGGCTGAACCAGCTCCGCTTCGCCGTGGGTGCCACGCCGGATGTCGCGCTGCGCCTTTCCGCCGAGACGGAGGCGACGGTGAAGTTCGCCGAGCTTCCCGGACGCGAATTTCCGGCGAAGGTCAGCCGCTCCAGCAATCTCTTCGACACCGCCACCGGCACCATGCGCGTGGAGTTGCTGCTGGAGAATCCGGACCTCACCCTGCCCGCGGGCCTCACCGGCACCGTCGCCTTCAAGCTGAAGCCCGCGCCCGGCACCTACCTGCTGCCGAACAACACGCTCATCCTCCGCGATGGCAAGTCGTTCGTCTCCATCGTCGAGGACGGGAAGATGAAGCTCGTGGATGTGCTGCCCGGCCGCAATCTCGGCCCGCAGATGGAAGTGACCTCCGCGGCGCTGAAGCCGGACAGCCAGGTGATCGTCAGCCCGAATGCGATGCTGCGCCCCGGCGATGCCGTCACCCCGAGCCCGCTGGTGGCCGGAGGGAAGTAAGGCCGCGAAACATCGACAGCCCTTTGAACCGAGGAGCGTGGACGCCGTGTCCACGCTCTTTTCTTTTCGTTTCTCAGCCGAGCTGACGCGCCGCTTGCAGCGTGTTTTTCATCAGCATCGCGATGGTCATCGGGCCGACGCCTCCGGGGACCGGGGTGATGGCGGAGCACTTCGGCGCGACCTCGTCATAGGCCACGTCGCCGACGAGGCGGTAGCCGCTCTTCTTCGAGGCGTCCTCGATGCGGTTGATGCCCACGTCGATGACCACGGCACCTTCCTTCACCCAGTCGGCCTTCACCATTTCCGGGCGGCCGACGGCGGCGACGATGATGTCGGCGCGGCGGCAGATGGCGGCGAGATCCTTGCTGCGCGAGTGTGCGACCGTGACGGTGGCGTCCGAGCCCTTCGCCATCAGGAGCAGCGCCATCGGCTTGCCGACGATCATGCTGCGGCCGATGACCACGGCTTCGGCACCGGCGGTCTTCACCCCGGCGGCGGCGAGCAGGCGCATGCTGCCGGCGGGCGTGCAGGGGACGAAGCCGGTCTTGTCCTCCAGCGCGAGCTTGGCGACGTTTTCCGGGTGGAAGCCGTCCACGTCCTTGCGCGGGTCGAGCGCGCGGATGATCGCTTCCTCGTCGATGTGCTTCGGCGGCGGGCTCTGCACCAGGATGCCGTGGATGGCAGCATCGGCATTCAGTTCCTTCACCACGGCCAGCAGTTCCTCCTGCGAGGTCTCGGCGGGCAGCACGATCTTCCGCGAGTAGATGCCAAGGTCGCCGCAGGTGCGGACCTTCGAGCCGACATAGACGTGCGACGCCGGGTCATCGCCCACCAGCACGACGGCCAGGCCGGGCGTGATGCCCTTGGCTTTCAGCTCAGCGACTTCGCTGCGGCATTCTTCGAGCACGGCGGCTGCCACGGACTTGCCATCAATTACGGAACTCATCGTAGGTGGTCGGAAGTTGGGTTGGCACCGCGGAGCATGATCTCCTCCAGTCGGCGGCGCCACGTTTCGAAGTCATCTTCGGAGAGCCCTCCGGGCACGGCAAGCACCTCGTCGAAAATGACGCGCACCCGGCTGCCGGGGGCCGGGATGGCAAAGCGGTCCCAGGTTTTCAGCTCGCGGCAGGAGGAATACGTCACGTGGATCGGCACGATCGGCACGCCGGTGGACTCCGCCAGCTTGATGATGCCGGGCTGGACGATGTGCTTCGGGCCGCGCGGTCCGTCCGGCGTCACGCACACGTCGGTGTCTTCCCGCAGTGCCTTCCGCATGCCGACGAGCGCGGCCACGCCCCGGCGGGAGGATGAGCCACGCACCGAGCCGATGCCGAAGACGCCTACCGCCCGCGCGAGCGCCGCACCATCATGGCTGGCACTGGTCAGCACCACGGCTTGGCGGTGCTTTCCGCAGGACTTCTTCCATGCGGCGGGCATGGTGAAGATGCGGTTGTGCCACAGGCAGTAGATCACCGGGCCGGGGATGCCACCGGGCCGGGTGAGGCCGCAGCGGTCGATGATTTCGAAGCGCAGGGTGGCGCTCCACGCCTGCATCAGCCGCCCCGCGAAGGTGCCGAGCGCGGTGGCCTTCCCGCTCTCGCGGATTTCCGAGCCCTTGCCAGCCATTACAGGAAACCTCCCGCGTGGAGCGTCTCGACGAGGTACTGCTGGCGGGCCAGCAGGTCCTGGTAGAATTCGTGGCGCTGCGGATCGGGATCGCGGCGCGTCGCATCGTCCATGGTGACGATGTAGCCGGCGATCTCGTCAAAGCCCAGCGACTCGCCATTCAGCCGGAAATACACCACCGCCGCCTGCATGGCTGCACCCAGCAGGGAGCCGCCGGAGACCGCGACCGAGGCGACCGGCACGCCGAAGACATCGGCCAGGAGTTGGTGGAAGGCCGGGCCCGCATCGCGGCTGACGCGCACGCCCGAGGGCTCGAAGCCGAGGTCGCGCAGGCGGCTGAAGCCGTAGCCGAAGCCCAGCGCGAGGCCTTCCGCCGAGGCGCGTGCCAGATTTCCCGGCGTGAAATTGTCCAGCGTCACCCCGTGGAGCACGCCGGTGGCATCCGGCAGGCGCGGCGTGATCTCGCCGCGCAGGTAGGGCAGGAAGAGCAGACCGTTTGCCCCGGCTTCCGTGCTTGTCAGCGCCTTTTCGTATTCCGCGTTGGACCAGCCGTAGTGGCGCCGCACGAGTTCCAGTGCGGACACGGCATTGGCCATGCCCATGCGCGTGATCCAGCGGCCGGAGGCATCGCAGAGGATGGAGGCCTCGCCCTGGAAGTCCACGGCGGGGCGGTCGGAAATCGCGCACAGCGAGCCATCGGCGTAGAGGTCCGCGACCACCGAGCCATTCCCCGCGGCACCCACGGCGAGGGCGGCCAGCGCGGCGGCACCCGAGCCCGGGGCCACGATCACGCCATCCGGCAGGCCCCACGAGCGGCACAGGCCGGGGCGGAGTTGCCCGCGCGGCTGCAGCGGGGAGATGCCCGGCGGCAGCATGTCGAAGACGCGGCTGTCGATGAATTCCATCAGCTCGCCGCTCCACTTCCGCTGCGGGACATTGAAGAGACCGGTCGTGGCCGCGGAACCTGCCTCGATGCCGGATTCACCCGTCAGCCAGTAGCCGATGAAGTCCTGCGGCGTCATCAGACGCGCGGCGCGCTGGAAGTGGTAGGGCTCATGCTGCTTCAGCCACAGGCACTGCGCGGCCAACGAACCGGCATCCACCGGATTCCCGCAGAGCTCGATCAGTCCGGGTGCCCCGCCGAAGGCGCGGGCGATCTCTTCCGCCTGCCGCTGGGCCGAGCGGTCAATCCCCAGCTTCGCGGGGCGGACGATGCGGTTGTTCTCATCCAGCACCACCATTCCGCCGGTCGGCGCGGTGATGCCGATGCCCGCGACCCCGCCGCGGGCGTCCCCCAGCGTCTCCAGCACCTGCCGCATCGCGTGGTCCGCTGCGGAGATCCACGACGCCGGATCCTGCTCGCGGTAGCCGTCGGGAAGCCCCTCGACCCACGCGTGGGCGGCGGTGGCTTCGGCCGCGACCGTGGCGGCTTCGAGATCCAGTGCCACCACGCGGGTGGCGGCGTGGCCGATTTCGATTCCTAGAAAGTGCATGCCTCGTTATCCGGGCGACGGGAGGATTTTGTTGGGGGCGGCGTTAGATTTTCCGGTGCGGCGGGTCTTTGCAAGCTTGGTGGTTCCTATTTTCCCGCGCTTGAATCCTCGCCCGCCTGCCGCATCGTCGCGGCGTGAGCGATTTCGAAGAAAAAGTCCGCGAAGCCCTGTCCTCGCCGAAGAACCAAGGCGAACTCGCCGATGCGGATGCCGTCGGCACCGTCGGCTCGCCCGATTGTGGGGACATGCTGCGGATGTGGCTGAAGTTCACCGAAAAGGACGGCAAAAAGGTGATCGACCGGGCCTCCTTCCAGTCCTTCGGCTGCCAGACCGCCATCGCCGTCGCCTCGATGGCCACCGAATTGCTCAAGGGCAAGACCGCCGAGGAAGCCCGCGAACTCTCCGCAAACGAGCTGACCGGCGACCTCGGTCCGCTGCCTCCGATGAAGATCCACTGCGGCCAGCTCGTGGAGGGCGCGCTGAAAAACGCCCTCGACCAGACCCCGGCGGAAGCACCGAAAGCGGTCGGCACCACGATCTCCGACAGCATGAAGCAGCCCGCCGGGAAGATTCGGATCGTTCCGCTGGAGTGAGACGGCCCCGTTCTCGATACAGTGCTCGTCCCCGGCAAACCTCCAAAGCAGCATTGAAAGAGCTTCTCGGGAGACACTTTTCCACCGCCCGGGAGTTGATTGAGGTTGGCGAGGCGTTGGTGGAGATCGGTGGGGCGTCCGGAGACTGACCGCCCTTTCTTTCTCGCCCTTGCGAAAAACGGCCGCTTTCTTCCGTAGCTATCCAATTCACCCGTTTGCCCGTGCTCGAGCTCAAGGACGTTTGTTTCACCATCAAGAAGGACGGCGAGGACGTGAACCTCGTCGATAAGGTCAATATCCAGATCCCGCGCGGGCATTTCATGGCGATCGTCGGCCCCTCGGGCTGCGGCAAGACGACCCTGCTGAAAACCATCGCCGGCCTGAATCCGGAGTCGGCCGGAGCGCTCTACTGGGACGGGCGGAATCTTTCCGAGGAGGGCGACCTCGACCCCTCGGAGATCGGCTACGTGCCGCAGTTCTCCGTCGCCTACGATCCGCTCACCGTGGACGAGTCGGTGGAGGCCGCCACCCGCCTGCGCGTGAAGACGCGGGACATGGAGGAGCTGGACCAGCGCATCGACCGGGTGCTGGAAGAAACCGGGCTCACCACCATCGCCGACCGCCACGTGAAGGTGCTTTCTGGCGGCCAGAAGCGTCGCCTAGGCCTCGCCATGGAGCTGGTGTCGGATCCGAAGCTGCTCCTCTGCGACGAGGTGACCAGCGGCCTCGACCCCCGCTCAGAGCGGGAAATCGTGCGCCTGCTCCACGACCTCTCCCGCCGCGAGGGCCGCATCGTCCTGTCCGTGACCCACTCGCTGGCTCACCTGGAACTCTACGATTCCATCCTCGTCCTGCACGAGGGCCGGGTGGCCTACCACGGCCCGCCGGACCAGATGAACCACTACTTCTCGGTGCACGATACCGAGGAAGTCTACCCCAAGCTCGCCAGCCAGACCTCCGATCGCTGGCAGAGCTCGTGGATGAAGCACCGCGGGCCTTACTATACGAAGCTCGACCGGAATCGCACGAAGCTCGTCGATTCCGGCGGCCTGCACCTGCCTGCCGATCCCGAGCCGGTCCCGACCCAGGAGGTGACGGACGAGAAGGAGCAAGCGGCGAAAGAGAAGCCCGAGTCGGAGAAGATCCGCACGCCCGGCTTCTTCGCGCAATTCACCACGCTGCTGTCCCGCCGCTGGCGGATCTTTTTCCGGGATCGCGGACAGGTCTTTCTCCAGCTCGCCATCCTGCTCTGCTTCCCGGTGCTGGTCACCCTCTTCAAGGACAACGCCCTCGGCCAGATCGCGAATCTTTCCGAGACCCGCCTGGGGAACGTGATGCAGGATTTCCAGGAGCAGCAGGTCGTGAGGCAGGATCAGGTGCGCGTCGGCTCGGCCGTTTCCGGGATCGTCATGTTCCAGGTCATCCTGCTCGCACTGATGGCTTCGAACAACTCCGCCCGGGAGATCGCCGGAGAGCGGTCCATCTTCGAGAAGGAGAAATTCGGGGGGCTGCGACCGACCGCCTATCTGGCCAGCAAGATCGCCTTCCTCGCGTGTCTCGTCCTCGCGCAATCGCTGTGGATGGCGGTTTTCGTCAATTTGTTCGCGCCATTCCGCGGCGGGGCAGGGGGCTTCGAGAGCCATATCATCTTCCTCCTGCTAGTGAATGGCGGGATGACGGCCATCTGTCTCGGCATCTCCGCGCTGATGCGCACCGCCGAGCAGGCGTCGCTGCTTTCCATCTATCTCGTTGGTTTCCAGCTTCCTCTCTCGGGGGCGGTGCTTGCGTTGCCGGATTCCGTCGAGGGTTTCACGCGGCCCTTCATCTCCGCCTACTGGGCGTGGTCGGGCAGCATCGGGGCGCTGGAGCCAAAGGTGCTGGAGGCGGTGAAGACCGTGGTGGATACCTCGCTTTCCACCCGTGAGGCCTGCCTCTACACGCTCGGGTTCCACATCGCCGCCGGTCTCATCGCTGCATGGGTCGGCACACGCCGCCACCAGTGGGATTGATGGAAATACCGGGCAAATGTGGGGAAAAGGCGTGAATCACCCCGAAAATCGTGGAAACTTGAGTCCACGGGAAACGTTTAGAGACTGAACTTTAAGCCGAAACCCACCACTGTAGTCCCATGGCTCGACGCGCCAGTTCTGGAATCAAGCCCGGTCTTCTGATCGGGATCGCCGCTCTCGTGGCCATCGCCTTCTTCGGTGGCAAGTTCTTCCTCGGGAAGCAAAAGGACACCTATGCCAACATGGCCACCATCAACATGTCCGATGTGATGGATGGCGTATCCCTGCGCGACAACGAGTACGTCGTGGAGGGCACGGTGGATGACAAATTCTTCCTCGGCGACAATCCGAACCAGGTCGTGAGCCTGAAGGTGGACACGAATTCGGGCGACCAGTTCCTCGGCGTCGAGATCCCGGCCAATCTGGCCAAGTCCAATATCGAGCGCTCCCAGCGCTACCGCATCAAGGTCCGCATCCGCGAAGCCGGCATCGCGGTCGCCACCGGCATCAATCCTCTCTGAGCGTCCCGTCCCGTTCCTCATGAAAACTTTCATCCCATTCGCCCTGCTCGCCACCGTCGCCATCGCGCCCGGCCAGGTCCTGCACCCGGACGCCCGCGAGCGCGTGACGAATCCCCCGGCGACGCAGACGAACGACACCGTCGTCCAGCGGCAGCCGGAGCAGGCGAAGCCGGGCGGCTCGCCCTTTGGCAGCGAGCTTCCATTTTTCGATCCCTCCGCGGAGACCGTCTCGTGGAACGGGCACACCTGGGCTGCGACGGACAACAGGGCCCTCGCCGCGCGTTTCGAGCGCTACTTGAACGAGCCCGAGGACCAGTCCGAGGACGCCCAGGCCTATCGCGAGACCATCGACCAGATCCTCGAGCTCGTCTCGCCGCATCACAAGGGCGGGCCGGACTTCCCGGGCGCGGTGAAGCTGCTCCCGCGTGCTTCATCTTTCCCCGGCGACGCCAAGCTCTGCGACTCGCTGACCCAGGCGATCTATGCCGCGGTGCTCGCGAAGAAGGACATCTCGGGAACGCGCGCGCTGACGAGCGCGATCGAGGAGGAGAAGCAGCGCCTCATCAAGGATGCCGACTGGAAGGCCCGCCACGAGCACGATCCCTCGCTCAACGAGACCAAGGCGACCGGCCAGGGTGGCGGCGGTGGCAACAACCGGGCACCCGGCCGGGCGAAGGCTCCTGCGGAGAATCCGGGCCGCGGCGTCGTCTCGCTCCAGTATGTGGATTCCGTGAAGCGCATCGCCGAGATCGAGGCGATGAAGAAGGCGAATACCGCCAAGAACGAACTCCAGATCACGCAGGCGAAGGTCCAGTACCAGGCGCTCATGCTGCAGTTCTTCGTGCAGCGCCGCTTCGAGCACGTGGTGATGTCCGCGCGCTTCTACCACCAGATTTTCCAGGACGGGGACAACCGCCTGCACATCGACCAGAAGTCCGAGGTGAACAAGCTCTTCACCGAGAGCCTCGGTGCCAGCCCGACCGTGGCGGCGCTCGATTCGCTTGCCAGCGAGGCGATCCGCGACGTGAACCAAGGCGTGGACGCCTTCACCTTCCTCGTGGAAAAGAAGGAATACCAGAGCGCCGCGAAGCGCCTGAGCGAGGCCTATGCGGTGGGTGAATTCATGCCGTCCATCCGGGTCCTGCCGCGCGAGCAAAAGCGCCAGGTGCTGGAATTCGTCCGCGAGTCCTACAAGCTCATCGCCGCTCTCGATGCGAAGGATTACACCACCGCCAGCAACCTGACGAAGAAGCTGAAGGAGATGGCCGGTGACTTTGACGCCACCAAGCCGGAAGCCGCGATCGCGACTTACACGCGGGTGAGCAGCATGCACATCGATGCCGCGAAGCTCGCCGCCTCCAAGGGCGACAACGAGAAGGCCGCGCAGGAGATCAAGAACGCCATGGAAGTGTGGCCGCAGAATCCGAAGCTCGCCGAATTCGACAAGCTCGTCGAAGCCGGCGGTGGCATGGCGGTCGCGAAGAATGATTTCGACCGCCTTCTCAGCGAGCGGAACTACCGCGAGATCTTCCGCCGCCAGTATGAGCTGGCCCCGGCCATCGCGGGCGATGCCGCGCGCGAGGATGCCTTCAAGCAGATCATCACGAATCTGACCCGCATCGAGGGTGCGCTCGAAAAGGCCGCGGAATTCAGCAAGATGAGCCAGGACTACGCGGCATGGGAGCAGCTCGCTTCCCTCCGCAAGGATTTCCCGGACGATCCGAATCTCGGCCTCGCCTTGGAAAAGCTGGCTCCGGACGTGGCCGACTTCACCCGCGCGCTTAGCAAGGCACGTGAATTCGAAGAGCGCCGCGACAAGCAGGTTGGAGCTTCGCTTTCCTGGTATCTCAAGGCCCGCGCGCTTTACCCGCGCAGCGAGATGGCGGAGGCCGGCATCCAGCGCATGCTCGGCGAGATCTTGGAAGAGAAGGGCTCGAAGGCCGAGGCGCGGGCAAATGCCGAGCAGTGAGGCGCACCGTCGCTAGCGCGAACTCTCCCGTAGCGGAAGGACTGCGTCCTTCCGGCTGTGCGGGGGCTGAAGGTGGATCGCCACTCGGATCGATCATGCGGTCCGCACCCAGCCGGAGCGACGCAGTCGGCTCCGCTACGAAGATGTAGCTCCGCTACGGAAACGTAGCCAAAGGTAGCGGAAGGACTGCGTCCTTCCGGCTGTGCGGGGGCTGAAGGAGAATCGCCGCTTGGATCGTTCATGCGGTCCGCACCCAGCCGGAGCGACGCAGTCGGCTCCACTACGAGGATGTAGCTCCGCTACGGAAGCGTAGCCAGAGGTAGCGGAAGGACTGCGTCCTTCCGGCGGGGCGGGGAATGAAGGAGAATCGCCGCTTGGATCGTTCATGCGGTCCGCCCCCAGCCGGAGCGACGAAGTCGGCTCCGCTACGAGGATGTAGCTCCGCTGCGGAAGCGTAGCCAAAGGTAGCGAAAGGACTGCGTCCTTCCGGCGGGGCGGGGGTTGAAGGTGGATCGCCACTTTGACTGTTCATGCGGTCCGCACCCAGCCGGAGCGACGCAGTCGGCTCCGCTACGGGGATGTAGCTCCGCTACGTGAACGCGACTCCCTTACGGAAATCCGGCCCCGCTACGAAAACCGATACCCCGTCCCGCGCACGGTCTCGATGATCTCGGGCCTTGCCGGATCAGCCTCGATCTTCTTCCGCAGCATCAGCACGTGCTGGTCGAGCGTCCGGGAGTCGGGGAAGTAGTCGAGGCCCCAGCAGGCATCGAGGAAGGCATCGCGGCTCACCGGCTTGCCCGCGTGGCGGTGCAGCAGCTCCAGCATCGAGACCTCGCGGCGGGTCAGCTCGATGACCTTGCCATTCCGCTCCGCACTCAGCGCATCCGGCCTCACGGTGAGATCCTTCATCGTGAAGCTGGTGCCATTCGCAGGAGCCACCCTTCGCAGTGCCGCGCGGATGCGTGCGATGACCTCGGCACGGGTGAAGGGCTTGCGGATGAAATCGTCCGCACCGAGACCAAGGCCCACCACCACGTCCGCCTCCTCGTTCTTCGCGGAGAGGAAGAGGATGGGCACCGCGGGGTCGGTCGCACGCACGCGGCGGCAGACTTCGAAGCCATCCACGCCGGGCATCATGATGTCCAGGCACAGCAGTTGGGGCCGGTGCCGCGCCCACAGCTCCAGCGCCTCCTTCCCATCCGACGCGGAGATCGTGCGGAAGCCCTCGTCCTCGATGCACGCGGCGAGCGCATCGAGCGTCAGCGGATCGTCTTCGGCGAGCAGGATGGTCATGCGACTTCAGTGTGGGAGATGATGGCGAGGTGGGGCGGTGCGGGCAGGTCCAGCTCGAAGACGGTGCCCGTCTCCGATGGGCATAGTAGCAAGTCCCCGCCCATCCGCCGGGCGAGGTCGCGCGCGATGGCGAGGCCCAGCCCTGTCCCGCTGGCGCCCTCACTGACGCCGCCGTGGATCCTCTCGAAAGGCTCGAAGATCCTGCCCCGAAAGCGCGCCGGGATGCCCGGTCCGCGGTCACTCACGCGCAGCACCAGCCGGTCCCCTTCCATTGAGGTCGCCAGCCCGAGCCAACCGCCGGAGCCGGCGTATTTCTCGACATTGGAAATCAGGTTGCCGGTGATCTGGGCGAGCGCGTCCGCATCCAGCAGCGTGCTATTGCCCGCGCCGCGCTGCCATTCCACGCGGATCTTCCGGCGATCCAGCGACGGTTGGAATTGTGCGAGCATGTCTTCCACCACTTGGTCCGGGATGCAGGCGGTGGGCGCGAGTTCCAGGGTCTTCCGCTCGCTGCGGGAAAACGTGAGCACGTTCGCGACGAGCCGTCCCAGCCGCCGGACTTCCTCATGCACCAGCGAGAGCCGCCGCTGGGCCTCGGCCGGTCGTGTGTCGAGCGAGCGCCCGGCGAGATCGAGATTGAGCAGGATGTTCGTCAGCGGCGTGCCGAGTTCGTGCGACACGCGGTTCACGAAGGACACCCGCTCTTCCGCGAGCCGCAGTGCCCGGCCCTGCTGGATCTGGAGCGAGATGCCGGCAAGGATCAGCCCGCAGGCGATCGCTCCCGCGAGGATCAGCGTGGCGGCATCGTGGGTGCTGCCGGTCTCCAGCTTGTCCCACGCCAGCACCTGCCACTCGCCGAGACCGGTGCGATGAGGCAACGACATCGCTGCGGGGCCCGTGTGCGAGGCATCGGCACGTGCCAGCCACTCCTTCCCGCCGGGGCCCTGGATCGCCACCCGCTCGTCCGCTTCGCGCAGCGGAGCCATCGGGCCGGGCATCCACGCGGCGAGGTGCTTTTGCAGGCACTCCGCCAGCTCATCCTCATCAATGACGAAGGCAATCACGCGTGCCGGCTCCGTGCGGATCCACCGGACCTGATGGCCCTCTTCCGGACCGGGGAGCCAGCCGCTCGTGGTGGAGACGCCTTCCAGGATTTCCTTGGGCAGCACCACCGCACTGCGTGGGACGATCCGCCCGCCATCGCCCTCCGCGATGACTTCCGGGATGCGGCTGCTGGCGCCCACGGCTGGCTTCTTCCCGCTGAAAAACGCAGTCCGCTGCGAGGAGGCGAAGACGTAGCAGGACCGTAGGCCGATGACATTCTCGCAGCGTCGCTCGCTGGCATCCACGGGCAGCCAGGCGGAGGCGGTGGAGCTGGCGATCTCCGCCAAGTGCCCCGCATAGACGTCATCCAGCCGGTCAAGCTCGCCGCGGAAGGACGCCGCGAAATCGAACACCCGGTCGCGATCCGCGGGAATCCTGTCCTCCACCGTGCGTCGGGACATCCGCTCGCCGCCCCAGAGCACCAGAGCGGCGGCGGCAAGCATCGGTCCGAGAGTGAGCCAGTGGCTTCTCATCAAGGTTCCTTCACGACGGGGATGACATCCGCGGTAACGAAACAGAACCACACGCGGTTCGCGGAGTCAGCATCCACCTTTGACACCGGAGGGCGGCTCGGCGTGCCCAGCAGTTGCGGTTGGCCGGTGATGAGAGAGGTGGCAAGTGTGATGCGCTGGGACTCAAAGATGGGCAGCTCGGCCTCCGCGGTGCCCTGGCCCCATTTCACTCGTTCCGCGAGGGTGGTGAAGTCGGGTGCGATCCGTAGGTCTACCACGCGACCGTCGGCAGTGAGGGTCGGTTCGATCTCCACGGTGATGCCGGTGTTCCGTGTTTCGAAAGCGGTCGGCAGGATGGGAGGGGTGGCCGGGGAAATGGTCGCTGGGGTGGCTGTCGGTGTGGACGCCTGCTTGTTTCCGTTTGCCGTGGCCGCAGCGGCAGCGGGCACCGGGGTATTCGCCGGGGTGCCATGATCGTACTCCGTGGGATAGATATGCTCCGATAGGCTCTCGACCAACGCCTTCTCCCCCGTGCGCGCGCGGATCACGCTGAAGGTCTCCTGCTTTGCCTGGTTCTTTGCCACGCGAGCACGGAGTTCGGCGTAGAGCTTGGTGTCGCCCATCTTCTGCTGGTAGAGTGCGGATGCCTCATTGAGGTCCAGCGAGAAGTTCTCGACGCAGATCGAGATCACCCGCGGGATATTTTCGTCGGCTTGGTTGTCCTGCGCACCATTCCGGACGAAGGGATCGGTGGCGGCGCGGTCTTGGGCGTGGAGTCCGGACAGGGTGGTGAGTCCGGTGATCAGGATGCAGATGGTTTTCTTCATAACTCCGCCAGCATCGCAGGTCCGCGCCGGCCGCAGGTCAAATGGATGTCAAAAGACGGAAAAGTGGCTCTCTCCCGCCGAATGTCACGATCCTGTCATATTCGGGGTCTTTGCGCCGCATCTGTGTGACGCCAGCGTCGCACTGAGCATGCTGCCGGGGATTTATCTTATCGACGCGATCGGACCGTTCTTCCGTGGCTGCGAGGGCCGCCGCATCAATTGGTCGAAGATTCACTTCACCCGGCTCGCCACGTCCGGACCGGAGCGCGAGGAGCAGTGGAAGGGCATCCGGGAGGACCTGCGGACCTTCACTCGCGAAGTGGCCGCGGCGGGATTCACGGCGGTCACGCTGGATGATCTGGCGCACCTCGCCGCCCACCCGCTGCATGACGAGGAGACCGCCGCGCGTATCGCCGTGCTGCGCGAGGAGTTCGCGGTGCTTTTCGAAATCGTCCGCGGGGCGGGGCTGGATCTCTATCTCACCTCGGACGTGCTGCCGGTGTCGCCCGGAGTCGAGGCGGCCATCGGCGAGGATCGGGAGAAGCTGGAGTGCTACTATCGCGAGCTGGTCGGGGGCATGCTCGCGGACTTCCCGCAGATCACCGGCATCGTCCTGCGCATCGGCGAGAGCGATGGCGTGGACGTGAAGGACCCGCTGCGCACCCGCCTGCATGTCCGCGATGCGAAGGAGACGAATCGTCTGCTGCACGACCTGTTGCCCATTTTCGAGAAGCACGGGCGCACGCTCATCCTGCGAACATGGACCGTCGGCGCGCACCGCATCGGCGATCTCATCTGGCACCGTCGCACGCTGGCGGATGCGCTGAAGGGCATCGACTCGCCCGCCTTCATCCTCTCGATGAAATACGGCGAGAGCGATTTCTTCCGCTACCTGCCGCTGAACCGCGCCTTCTTCCGAACGCCGCACCGCAAGATCGTGGAGCTGCAGGCGCGCCGTGAATACGAGGGAGCAGGGGAGTATCCCAGCTTCATCGGCTGGGACTGCGAGCAATACGCGCGCGAACTGCAGGGCGATGCGAATCTCGCGGGCATCTCGGTGTGGTGTCAGACCGGCGGGTGGCACCGCTTCCGACGCCTCGCATTCCTGGAGGAAGACGGCCGCGACTTCTGGCTGCGGCTGAATACCCGGGTTGCGCTGCGGATCTTCCGCTATCACGAGTCCGTGGAGGACGCAGTCGCGCACGTCGTGGGCGCGGAGAAGGCACCCGCGGTGCTGGAGCTGCTGCGCCACTCGGAGACGGTGGTGAAGGAGCTGCACTACATCGGGGAATTTGCCTCGCAGAAGCTCTTCTTCCGCCGCGTCCGCATCCCGCCGCTCCTGCATGTCTATTGGGACTGCCTTTTCATCAATCACGCGGTGCGAAAGGTGCTGCGGCACTTCGTGACCGATCCCGAGCGTGCGCTGCGCGAGGGCGAGGCGGCCTACGCGCTCTTCCCGCGCATGATCGAGCTGGCGCGCACCGCGGACCTGCCCGTGGCGGACATCGAGCACTGGCGGGACTTCTGCCACCTCGTGCGGCTGGCGCGGCGCTACTACTTCCTGCCCTTCGAGCCGGAGCTGGCCGAGCGCATCCGCGCCTCGAAGAAGGCCTACAAGAAGGCGTGGCCGAGCGACCGCCGGCAGCGCTACCGCATCAAGATCAACTTTGAGCCCTTCAAGGTGAAGCGGCAGACGCTCGGCTGGCTTTCCTCCCTGCTGCTCCGCCGCCAGCGCGGCTACCGGCTCATCGACCACGTTTTCACGCTGAACCTGCTCGGCCTGATCTTCCGGCTCATCCGCCCGGGAAAAAGCAAGGCCGTGCCGAAGTTCCTCCGCAAGTCGGCGATGGGCGTGGATGCGCTGTTCCGCTGAGCGGAAAGAGGCTTGCGGCATCTTGCCGCAAGCCTTGCATCAGTCCGTGGAGGCTTGCGGCTGGAAGCCGCGGCCACTTTCTCAGAGGATGGAGCCGGGGGCGTAGGCGGCGGCTTCCGGGTGGGCTGCCTCGAGTTCGCCCACTGCCTTCGAGAAGATGGCAACCTGTGCCTGTGCGGCCCCGGCATTGCTCTCGCCCTCGGCGACGATGGCGGCGAGCTGGCCGCGATCCATCGGGATGCGCTCGTCATTGGCCAGGCGGTCCACCAGATCGTTCACGGTCGTCTTGCCCGCGCGCAGGTCGTTCACGGTGCCCACGGCGTGTTCCTTGATCGCCTTGTGCGCGGTTTCACGGCCCACGCCGGCCTTCACGGCTTCCATCATGATGGTGGTGGTCATCAGGAAGGGCAGGTAGTGGGCGTTCTCCTTCCCGATCACGGCCGGGTAGGCGTCCATCTGGTCGAGCACGGTCAGGTAGGTCTCGAAAAGTCCGTCGATGGCGAAGAAGGCATCCGGCAGCATCACGCGGCGGACCACGGAGCAGGAGACATCGCCCTCGTTCCACTGGTCGCCGGCGAGGCCGGAGGCCATGGCGAGGTATCCTTTCAGGATGACGTGGAAGCCATTCACTCGCTCGCAGGAGCGGGAATTCATCTTGTGCGGCATGGCGCTCGATCCCGTCTGGCCGGGGGCGAAGCCTTCGCTGGCGGTCTCGTGGCCGGCCATCAGGCGCAGCGTGCGGCAGAAGGAGGACGGGCCGCTGGCGAGATCCGTCAGGGCCGCCACCACGCGGAAGTCCAGCGAGCGGGGATAGACCTGGCCGACATTCGTCCACACCGCCGGCATGCCCAAGTGGGAGACCACCTTCTGCTCCAGCGCGGCGACCTGCGAGGCGTCGCCATCGAAAAGGGAAAGCTGGTCCATCTGCGTGCCCACCGCGCCCTTCAGGCCGCGGACGGGGTAGCGCGCGATCACATCGGCCAGCGCATGGTGGGCGGAGAGCATTTCCTCGCCGAACATCGCGATGCGCTTGCCCAGCGTGGTCGGCTGCGCGGCCACGTTGTGGGTGCGGGCGGTGATGACGAGGTCGTTCCACTGCTCGGCGCGCTTCTTCAGGCGGGCGAGGACGGCCACGGACTTGTCGCGGATTGCCAGCAGCGAGCGCCACACCTGGAGCTGCTCCACGTTTTCCGTCAGGTCGCGCGAGGTCATGCCCTTGTGGATATGCTCGTGGCCGGCCAGGTCGTTGAATTCCTCGATGCGCGCTTTCACGTCGTGGCGGGTCACGCGCTCGCGCGCCATGATCGAGCTGGGATCGACGGAGTCCTTCGCCTTCTCATACGCGGCGATCGCCTCGGCGGGGATGTCGAGGCCCAAGTCGCGCTGGGCCTTCATCACCGCGATCCAGAACTCGCGCTCCAGCACGATGCGGCCTTCGGCGGACCAGATGGCTTGCAGGGCGGGGGACGCGTAGCGTTCGGCGAGGACGTTCGGGATCACGAGCGCGAGTAGCGGCCACCGGCCCGCGCGGGGCAAGGGAAAATCAGGTCGTGATGCGGGGGAAGAGGCCTCCGGAGGCTGGCAAGCTAAATGCCCTGCTCACGTGGAGGGGCTGCTTTTCCGAGCTTGGGGCGCGCCATTGCGACCATCCCGGGTCATGCGGCGTGAGACGAAAGGGCGAAGAGGGTGATCCTTCAGTTGGCTCGCCAAGACGGCAGTGAACACTGCGACGCCGACCGCGAAGCAGGCGATGTGGCCTGCCGCAATCCCAAGCTTCGCCAGCAAATGGAGCTCGTCCGAGTCAACGGCCCATCTATTCATGATCTCCAGGGGGAGGAAAAGGGGGACAAGACAAATGGACGCTACGGTCGCAAAGAACCACAGCTTGAGCCCTTGCCGAAGCCAGTGGAGAATCCAGCGGAATGCATTTCCTATCATTGGCGGGGCGTCGTGATATCTCCATTGTTTTCGCGGGTTCTCCCCAGATGTCAATGGTCCCGGCAGATTGCGCATCCGAGATTCAACTGGCTTCGAAACAGGGGAAACCGAATCGTGAAACGCTTGGAATGGCGGGCGACGATAACGAGCGGATTACGTTCCGGTATCGAATCGAATGCGTGGAGGACGGAGCTTCTGCGGTCACCCGGGCACTGTGTGCGTGATCGGCGGCTCGATCGGGTTTAGTCTTACAGGTCAGTTTGGATGAAAAAATTCAAACATGAAACGTGTTTGAATTCACTGAGTGAAACATCAGGTTGCATCCGTAAAACGCGACCGTTCATGAGAAATGCCATCTTTTTTGCTGCCGCGCCCTTGGGGGTGCTCGGCCTTGTTGCACTTGCGGATACGGGGATTAAGCCGGGGGCGGGGAGTGCGCCGCTGGAGGCCGGCCATTTCACGGCGCTGCCGCTCGGCAGCGTGAAGCCGCAGGGGTGGCTGAAGCACCAGCTCGAGCTCCAGCGCGACGGCCTCACCGGGCATGCGCCGGAGTTGCTCGATGCGGCACGCTCCAACAGCGCGTGGCGCGGCGGCGATGGCGAGAATTGGGAAAAGGGTCCCTACTATCTCAAGGGCCTCATCCCGCTCGCGTGGGGGCTCGATGACGCGAAGCTGAAGGAGGAGGCGACGAAGTGGTGCGACGCGATTTTGAAAGGTCAGCGCGAGGACGGCTTCTACGGCCCGGCGAACAATGACGACTGGTGGCCGCGCATGGTGGTGAATCACCTGCTGCGCGATTTCCACGAGGCGACCGGCGACGAGCGCGTGATCCCATTCCTCACGAAGTACTATGCCCATATGAGTTCGCACCTGGGAGCGCGTCCGCTTCAGGAGTGGGGCAAGGCGCGGGCGGGCGACGAGATCGAGACGATCTTCTGGCTCCATGGGCAGACGGGTGACGAGTCGCTGCTGAAGCTGGCCGACCTGCTGGCAAAGCAGGCCTACCCGTGGACCGACATTTTCACGAACAACCGCTTCCTGGAATTCGGCGACGATCATCATCCGAAGCACGGCGTGAACGTGCCGCAGGCCCTGAAGATGCCGGCGGTGTATTCGCTGCGTTCCGGCAGCGAGGCCGACCGCGATGCGTATGCGAAGGGCGTGGCAAACCTGATGCGGGACCACGGGCTCGCCGTGGGGATCAATTCCGGGAGCGAGTTCCTGGCCGGGCCGTCCACCACGCAGGGCATCGAGCTCTGCTCGGTGGTGGAGCGCATGCTCAGCGACGCGAGCGTGATCCGCAGCCTCGGTGATCCGCAGGCGGGGGACAGCCTCGAGCGCATGGCCTTCAATGCGCTGCCGGGATCGCTTTCCCCGGAGATCCGCCAGCAGGTCTATTACACGATCCCGAACCACGTGGCGGCGAAGTTCGGCGGACGCGGATTCAATCAGGACTACGGCACGAGCTGCACGCCATCGCCGGTCTCGGGCTTCCCCTGTTGCTGCTATAATTTCCACATGGGCTGGCCGAAGCTGGTGCAAAACTCCTGGGCCGCCACGCCGGACAAGGGCCTCGCCATGCTGGTGATCGCGCCGGTCTCCACGACCGCCACCGTGGGTGACGGCGGCAAGGTGACGCTCACCACGGAGACGACTTACCCCTTTGAAGAAAGCGTGCGCATCCGCGTGACGACGGACAAGGCCACCTCCTTCCCGCTGTCGCTGCGCATCCCCGGCTGGTGCGATGATGCCGCCATCACCATCAATGGCACCGCAGGTCCCGAGGCAAAGGCCGCCTCCTTCGCGAAGATCGAGAGGACGTGGCAAAACGGCGACGAAATCGAGCTGAAGCTGCCCATGGAGGTGAAGGTTCACAAGGGCGTGAATGGCTCCGTCTCCGTGACCCGCGGCCCCCTCGTCTATGCGCTGCCGGTGATGGAGCGCCGGGAGAGCCTGACGAAAAGGGAGAAGCCTGACGCGAACGTGGTGGCGTGGGAGAAGAAGGGCTTCGACTCGTATGAGCTGCATCCGGAGTCGGACTGGAACTACGGCCTCGTGCTCGACGAGAAGGACCCAGCCTCGTCCTTCAAGGTCCGCGTGGCAAAGGCGACGGAGCATCCCTTTGACCGGGCGAGCACGCCGGTGACGCTGCAGGTCCCGGCGAAGAAGATCGCCTCATGGAAGCTGGCGCCGGGTGGCATGGCGGCGATGGACCCGCCGGTCTCGCCGGTGGCGTCCGATGCCGCGGTGGAGCAGGTCACGCTGGTGCCCTACGGTGCCGGCATGCTGCGCATCACCAGCTTTCCGGTGATCGGCAGTCCTTCTCCGGCGCGGGAGAGCTTCGCCGATGATTTCGCGGACGGCCACTCCGATGGATGGATGATCTATGGTGGCGGATGGTATGTGCGCGATGGAGCGCTGCACACGGCCTCGAATGCGATGTCGTTCGGCTACGGCCTCACCGGGCCAAAGGCGGTGGTGCCGTCGGCTTCCTTCAGCGATCTCGTCTATGATGCGAAGGTGCGCGTGAATGACTCCGGCGACGCCGGGGTGATCTTCCGCGTCAGCGACGCCGCGATGGGTGCGGACACGTATCGCGGCTACTACGCGGGCATCAGCGCGGAGAAAAAACAGGTGGTGCTCGGGAAGGCGGACAACCGCTGGATGGAGCTGAAGAGCGCTCCCATCGACATCCAGCCGGACTCCACCCACACCCTCCGCGTCGAGGCAAAGGGGCCGGTGATCCGCGTCTTCGTGGATGACATGGAGAAGCCGCTGATCGAGACGGAGGACAAGAGCTTCACGGAGGGCGTCATCGGCGTCCGCCGCTGGGCCGCCCGCCCGGAGAAGAATCCGGCGAGCTTTTCCGCCATCAAGGCCGGCAAGCTCTGAACGGGTCGAGTTGTGAGTGAGGAAATAATTCCAAATATAAAACGTGTTTGAAAATCGGATGCGCGCCGTATTCGATTCCCGGAGAATTTGCCGATGAGACCATCCACCATACTTCCTTTCGTGCCGCTGTTAGGCATCGGGGTGCTTGCCTTCGCGAAGCAGGGCGCACCGATCCATGAGAACCGCTCGCCGCTGGAGAAGGGCCATTTCCAGGCCCTCCCGCTCGGCAGCGTGAAGCCGCACGGATGGCTGAAGCGCCAGCTCGAGCTCCAGCGCGACGGCCTCACCGGTCATGCGCCGGAGCTGCTGGAAGCGGCGGGCCCTAACAGCGCGTGGCGAGGCGGCGATGGCGAGAATTGGGAAAAAGGTCCCTACTATCTCAAGGGCCTCATCCCGCTCGCTTGGGGACTCGACGATGCAAAGCTGAAGGAGGAGGCGACGAAGTGGTGCGACGCCATTCTGAAGAGCCAGCGCGAGGACGGCTTCTACGGCCCGGCGAATAACGACGACTGGTGGCCGCGCATGGTGGTGAATCATCTGCTGCGCGACTTCCACGAGGCGACCGGTGACGAGCGCGTCATTCCCTTCCTCACGAAGTACTATGCTCACATGAATTCCGGCCTCGACACCCGGCCGCTGCGCGACTGGGGCAAGTCCCGCGCGGGCGACGACATCGAGACCGTCTTCTGGCTCTACAATCGCACCGGCGATGAGTTCCTGCTCGGCCTCTCCGACAAGCTCGCGAAGCAGGCGTACCCGTGGACCGATATCCTCACGGAGAACAAGTTCGTCGAGGTGGATCGCAGCTTCCAGCCGCGGCACAATGTGAACGTGCCGCAGGCGATCAAGATGCCTGCCGTCTATTCGCTGCGGTCCGGCAAGGCCGCGGACCGCGATGCCTACCGTCATGGCGTGGCGAATCTCGACCGCGACCATGGCACCGCCGTGGGCATCAATGCGGGCTCCGAATTCCTCGCGGGGAATTCCACCACGCAGGGCATCGAGCTCTGCTCGGTGGTGGAGCGCATGCTGAGCGACGCCAGCGTCACCCGCGTGACCGGCGATGTTGCCGCGGCGGACAGCCTCGAGCGCATGGCCTTCAATGCGCTGCCAGGCTCGGTGACGGGGGACATCCATCAGCATGTTTACTACTGCATCCCGAACCAGGTCATCGCGAAGCGCGGGCACAAGGGCTTCGACCAGGACTACGCGAATGGCAGCACGCCCTCGCCCATCTCCGGCTTCCAGTGCTGCTGCTACAACTTCCACATGGGCTGGCCGAAATTCGTGCAGAACTCCTGGGCGTCCACACCGGACAAGGGGCTCGCGGTCATCGCCCACGCGCCCACCGAGGTGACCGCCACCGTTGGCGATGGCACGCAGGTGAAGCTGCATTCGGAGACCGACTATCCCTTCGGCGAGACCGTGCGTCTCAGCGTCACCACGGAGAAGGAAGTGGCCTTCCCGCTCTCGCTGCGCATCCCCGGCTGGTGCGATGATGCGACCATCGAGGTGAATGGAGCGGCCGAGCCCGCACCGAAGGCTGGCACCTTCGCAAAGATCCAGCGCACCTGGAAGCAAGGCGACGAGGTGCTGCTGAAGCTGCCGATGAAGGTGAAGCTGCAGCGCGGCTTGAATGACAGCGTCAGCGTGCATCGTGGGCCGCTGGTCTTCTCTCTGGGTATCAAGGAAGAGAAGGTGGTTTTCGACAAGGGCAAGGTGCCGGGATTCGAGTCTTTCGAACTCCTCCCCAAGTCGGATTGGAACTACGCCTTGGATATCGACCTTGAGAACGTCGAAGCTTCATTCGATGTGAAGACTGGGCCGGTCCTTTACTCTCCTTTTCAACGGGGGGGTACCCCTATCCGGCTGATGACTTGGGCAAAGAAAGTGCCGACGTGGAAGATGGCGCACAGTGGCCTGATCGCACTGGATCCTCCGGTGAGCCCGGTGGCGTCCGATTCGCCCCGCGAGAGAATCAGTCTGGTGCCCTTCGGTGCCGGCATGCTGCGCGTGACCAGCTTCCCGGTGATCGGCAAGCCCGTCGCACCGGCCGAGTCATATGCCGCGGATTTCAGCAAGGGCACGTTCGATCGCTGGGTCAGCTACGGTGGTAGCTGGTACATCCGCGACGGTGCGCTCCACACCGCGGCGGAGGCCCACTCCGGCAGCGGCGGCGTGGTCGGTGCGAAGGCCGTGATGCCCTACACCGACTTCGCGGACTTCGTTTACGATGCGCAGGTCACCGTGAGCGAGGCGGGCGATGCCGGGCTGCTCTTCCGCACCAGCGAGGCCTTCCCCGGCATGGACAGCTATCGTGGCTACTACGCCGGCATCAGCGCGGAGAAGAACGAGCTCGTGCTCGGCAAGGCCGACAACCGCTGGATCCCGCTGAAGACCGTGCCGCTCACCGTGAAGGCCGGCGAAGCGACCGCAATCCGCATCGAGGCCGAGGGCCCAGTCATCCGCGTCTATGCCGGCGACCTCGACGAGCCGAAGATCGAGATCAATGACGACAGCTTCCGCTCCGGCATGATCGGCGTGCGCCGCTACTGCACCCGCGGTGAGAAGCACGCCGCCTCCTTCACCGGGATGAAGGCGAGCGGGCTGTAAGAACCACGCGCGTCCACCGACTTTCCGCCGCAGCCTGCCAACGGGATTCCGTTAGGCAGGGACTGCGGCGGAATTTTTTGTCGGCGGTGGTGCTCCCATGAGGGAAAGCAGCCGTTTTCCCCGACGGGGGAGAACGTCGGAATCTCCGTTGGCGCGACGAGACGTGCCGGGCGATTCTTCCGGTGAATCAGGGATCATGTGAGCCCGTGACGGGCTGTGCCTTGCCCTGATGCCGGAGCTTCACGCGATCGAACCATTGTCATCATGAATACACGCAGAGACTTCCTGGCCACCTTTGCCACTGCCAGCGGCGCGCTTGTCGCGGCTTCCTCACAGAGACTCGTCGCGCAGGATGCGGCACCCGCGGCAGCAGCTTCCGCGGCGTCGGGTGTGGCTCTTCCCCAGTCTGACAAGACCGCAAAGGGACGCTATCGTCCTCCCTTTCGCATCGGTCTCGGAAGCGCGCCCATCGGTGGATCTTCCGGTCTGGGCATCACGCACGCGCAGTCCTTTGCGATCATGGAGAATGCCTGGAATGCAGGCATCCGCTACTATGACACCTCGCCCTTCTACGGCTACGGCCTGGCCGAGCATCGCTTCAATCACTTCCTCTCGGAGAAGCCCCGCGAAGAGTTCGTGCTTTCGACGAAGGTCGGCCGCGTCTTCGAAGCGGCGGCGAATGCACCGAAGTCCGCGCTGGGCGGATGGGCGAATCCGCTGCCCTTCAAATACAAGTACGACTACACGGCGGAAGGCACGCGCCGCTCGGTCGAGGACAGCCTGCAGCGCCTCGGTCTCGCTTCCATCGACATCGTCTTCATCCACGACCTCGCGCCGGACAATGGCGACCTGAAGGAAACCTATCCCGCCTACTTCGAGCAGGCCGTGAAGGGTGCCATGCCCGAGCTCATCAAGATGAAGGAGGAGGGCATCATCAAGGCCTGGGGCCTTGGTGTGAATCACATCGATCCCATCCTCGGCGCCTTCAAGGAAAGCGATCCGGATGTCATCCTCATGGCCTGCAACTACACCCTCATCGACCACACCGCGGCGATCGAGAAGGTCTTCCCGCTATGCGAGGAGCGCGGGGCCTCGCTGGTCATCGGCTCGCCGCTGAACAACGGCTTCCTCACCGGACGCGACCGCTTCAACTACGGCGGGAAGCCGACCGCGGAGCAGATCGGGAAGCGCACCAAGCTGGAGGCCGTGGCGAAGAAGCACGCCGTGGATCTCCGCACCGCGGCGCTCCAATTCACCGCCGCTCCCGCCGTGGTCTCCGCGACCATCCCGGGTGCGCGAAGCGTGCCGCAGCCACAGGAGAACGTGACCTCGATGGGTGTGAAGATCCCCGCGGATTTCTGGGCCGAGCTGAAGAGCGAGAAGCTCCTCGATGCCTCGGCACCCGTGCCTGCCTGAGTGTGAAATCGCCTGCGCCGATCACTGCCCGAGACCGGGCGGGATCGGACGTGGTGCGGGCAGCGATGAATCCGATGGCAGCGGCACCGGTACGGGGACAGGGACAGGAATGCTGCCACCGCTTTCACTGCCGTCGGCCTTCGGCACGATTTGCCAGACCTCGCTGATCTGGTTCAGCTCCGGGGCATTCGCGCCGAAGCGGTCGGTCTGGCCCAGATACACCGCCTGAACGCGCTGGCCGGGCTTCTTCACCTGGTTCAGCACGCGGGCCACGGCGGTGGCGCGGTCGGAGGAAAGCGCGCGGTTGCTGTCCACGTCGCCGGTCTCGGACGCATAGCCTACGACGAGCAGCAGCGCATTGTCCGGGGCCAGGCCGGGGAAGCTGACGATCTTTTCCTGAAGATCCGGAGCGATGTCCGCTGCGCCAGTCGGGAAGCTGATCTTGTCCACCACATTGGCACCGAGCAACGCGCCGAACTGGCTGTAGGCGTCCGCGATATCCGACGTCGGCTTGTCTTCCAGGCTGCGGAGCTGGCGGAAGAGCTGCACGCCGTCCTCAAGCAGTTCGCTTTCGGAGCCGGCGAAGAGCGAGGCTTGGGAGATCAGTGCCTCCAGCTCTGCCACGCGGATGAGGAGTTGGTCGCGCTCCGCGGTGATCTGGGCGAGCGCGCCGTTGCCCTGGCTCAGGCGGCGGACCTCGTCGGTGAGGGCGATCACGCGCTGGCTGGCGGCGTCGAGCTGGGTGCGGAGGCCGGAGGCATCGGAGCCGTCGATGAGTGCCCGGTTCAGGTCCGCCTGGAGCTTGTTGATTTGCTCGACGCGGGAGGCCAGCAGCTTCGCCGTGTCAGCGAGTTCCTGGTTCCGCTTGTCGAGTTCGGCGTCCTTGTCGGCGATGAGGCCCTTGGCGGCCTTCGTCAGGTCCACCAGGGTGGCGGTGTCCTTGATGATGCGCTCGGCGGCTTCATCCGCGGACCGGGTCGTATCGCCATAGAGCGGGGTCAGGCCGAGCTTGGCGCGCTCCTGGTTGATGCTCGACTGGAGGATTTCGAGCTGGGCCTTTTGCTCGCGGAGTGCCGGGTCGCCAGCCGCATCCGCCGAGGTGCCGGCCGGGCGGGACTTCATCGCCATGGCGATGAGGATGCCGACCAGCGCGATCACCACGAAGCCGAGCGCGAGCACGGAGTTTGGCAGGGGAGTCGTCGCGGCCTTTGGCGCGGACGTGGACTCGGCGGCCTCGGGTGCCTCTGCGTGCTTCTCCGGTTCGGGGGCGGCGGGTTGCTCGTTCATGGGCCGCAGATTGGCAAGCGGCTCCGGATTGTCGAACCCTGAAATGCGCCGCGCTCAGGCCTCCTCCGGCACCAGCGACAGCAGCTCGTCCGGATGGTGCAGCAGGTGCTCCGGAGACTCGGCGGCGAGCGAATCCGCGGAATTGAAGCCCCACGTGACCGCGGCCACGGCGATGCCCGCCTTCTTCGACGCCTTGATGTCGCGGATCTCGTCGCCCACGTAGAGCATTTCCTCCGCGTGAAGGGAGAAGGTCTTCCGGATGGCGCGCAGGTGTCCGGATTTCCCGGTGAGCCGCGAGGTGGACGAGATGAAGTCGAAGTGATCGCGCAGGCCGTGGGCCTTCAGGAAGAGATCCACGTTTTCCTCCGCATTCGACGTCAGCACGCCGAAGGACTTCGCGCGGGCGCGCATGGCGGGGATGACCTCGCCGATGCCGGGGATGAGGGCCAGGCGGGTGATGTCCGACCGCATCATCGAGGTGCCGCGCGAGAGCAGGGTTGGCACGCGGCGCTTCGGGATATCGAGGTGGTCGAGCAGTTCGAGCAGGGAAAACTTCCGCAATTCGGGCAGCTCCTCCGCCTGCACCTCGCGGAGGGAGTATTCCACGGCGAGCTGGTTGTAGATCCGGCGCGTTTCTTCCAGCGTGTCCGCCAAGGTGCCGTCGAAGTCGAAGATGATCGTGCGGTAGGCCATGCTTTGGTTTTGCCTAATTTGAGCCGGATTTCCCGATGCCTCAAGCATCTTGGCTCAACTTGCGTTCCCGGAGGCGACCAGCGGCAGATTCGGATCGATATCCGCGTCCAGCGGCGAGGCATGGCCCTCGTGGGCGCGGAGGAGCGCGGCGAAGGCGATCATCGCGGCATTGTCCGTGCAGAGGCCCGGCGTGGCGGTGGCGAGCGTGATGCCCTCCTTCCGGCAGGCGTCCTCGAAGGCGGCGCGCAGGGTCTTGTTCAGGCTCACCCCGCCGGAGAGAGCGATGAGCTTGCGCCCGGCGTGCCTCGCGGCGCGGAGGGTCTTCGTGACGAGCACGTCGATCACGGCTTCTTGGAAAGACGCGCAGAGGTCTGCCATCTCCTCCGGCCGGGCCGTGCCGGTCTCGGGATTCCGCTCGGAGAGCGTGTAGAGCACGGCGGTCTTCAGCCCAGAGAAGGAGAAGTCGAAGCCCGGCTCCTTCATCATCGAGCGGGGGAAGGCGAAGGCGCGCTTGTCGCCGCCCGCCGCAGTCTTCTCGATTTCCGGTCCGCCGGGATAGGGCAGGCCGAGCATCTTCGCGACCTTGTCGAAGGCCTCGCCCGCGGCATCGTCGCGCGTGCCGCCGAGCTTCGTGTAGCGGCCCGGTCCCGCCACGTCTAACAGCAGGGTGTGCCCGCCGGAAACGATCAGCGCCAGATGCGGCAGCACCACTCCGGTCTCCACGAAGGGCGAGAGCAGGTGGCCCTCCAGGTGATTGATGGCGAGGAAGGGCTTGCCCGCCGCCGCGGCCATCGCTTTCGCCGCGGTCGCACCGATCAGCAGCGAGGACGCGAGACCGGGCCCCGAGGTGGCGGCGAAGGCATCGATGTCGCGGATCGAGACCCCGGCGTGTTGCAGCGCCTGCTCGACCAGCGGTCTCAGGTGCAGCGAGTGATTCCGCGAGGCGACCTCCGGGACCACGCCGCCGTATTGCCGGTGAAGCTCGATCTGCGAGGCGATCTCCGACGCGAGGATTTGCGCGGGCTGCCCCGGCTCGCCGCGCAGGATCGCGACCGCGGTTTCATCGCAGGAAGATTCGAGGGCGAGCAGGAGCACGCCGGGAAGCGTCCGGGGAAGACGGGCCGCGTGCCAAGGAAAGAATCACCGGTAGTCGAGCGGTGTGCGGCGGGAAATCTGCCGCTTGTGCCATCGCCGGGGGCGGGTAGCATGGTGGATGCGTTTGCTCGGAAAGCTTGTCCTGCCTCTCGCGCTGCTGCTTGGCGCGCCCGCCCTGTCGTTTGCGAAGGAGCCGCCTGCCATCCCGGCCGACCTCGGCACCTACCTCACGAAGGCCGAGCCCGGCTCGGGCTGGAAGATCGAGGATTCGAAGGACTTCGGCATCGCGAAGGTGTGGCGCCTGAAGCTGACCTCGCAGGTCTGGCAAGGCATCACCTGGACCCATGATCTCCTGATCGTGCGCCCGCCGGACGCGCCGACGGGGAAGATGCTGCTGCTGAATGAAGGTGGCAGCGCTTCCGAGCAAAAGGCGATGTATGCGGCGCTGCTCGCGGGCAAGATCAAGGCCCCGGTGGCGCTGCTGCTCGGCGTGCCGAACCAGCCCTTGTTCGACGGCAAGCGGGAGGACGACCTGATTGCGGAGACCTTCGTCCGCTTCCTCGACTCCGGGGATTCGTCGTGGCCGCTGCTCTTCCCGATGGTGAAGAGCGTGGTGAAGGCGATGGATTCGCTCCAGGAATTCGGCAAGCAGGAGTGGGGCGGGCCGGTGGAGAAATTCATCGTCGGCGGTGGGTCGAAGCGTGGCTGGACCACCTGGCTCACCGCAGCGAATGACCCCCGCGTGATGGCGATCACGCCGATGGTCATCGACGTGCTGAACATGCGCGACCAGCTCACCCACCAGCAGAAGTCACTCGGCGGCCCCAGCGAGGAAATCTCGCCCTATACGAAGCGCGGGCTCGTGCCGATCCCGGACACGCCGCGCGCGAACCAGCTCTGGTCGATGGTCGATCCGTGGACCTACCGCGAGCGCTTTACCATGCCGAAGCTCATCGTGTTGGGGAACAACGACCCCTACTGGAGCACGGATGCGCTGAACCTCTACTGGGACGCGCTGCCCGGTGAGAAATACATCTCCTACTCCCCGAATGCGGGCCACGACCTGACCGAACGCGATGCGGGCGGGCGAAAGCTTAGCCCGGACCGCGCGATCAACAATGTCTCCGCCTTCGTCCGCCACCAGCTCACCGGCAAGCCGCTGCCGAAGCTGGCGTGGAAGCATGGCTCGCGCGCCGATGGCAGCCTCGAGCTGACGATCACCGCGGACCCCGCCCCGCGCGAGGCGCGCCTTTGGTATGCGCGCTCCGAGACCCGCGACTTCCGCAAGTCGCGCTGGGAATCACTGCCGATCAAGATCAAGGACGGCGAGCCGATCATCGCGAACGGCCCGAAGCCGGACAAGGGCTTCATCGCCTACTACGCCGACCTCGGTTACCAGATCGATGACCTGCCGCAGTGGCTCTGCACGCAATTGCGAGTGGTGGGCGCGGACGGGGAGTGACGGGAGCTCACTTCGCTTCGCCTGCGGCTTTCAGCCCGGGGTCTTGCCAGCCTTCGAGCTGCTTCGCCTCATCGGCAGTCAGGGCCGCGCGGCGGTAGGAGAGTGCGAGCTTCTCGCGATCGGCGTCGGTGAAATTCACCTTCACGTCCGGAGTGATGCCCGTGCGGTGCGGCGTCTTGCCGGATGGCGTGTGATAGGTCGCGATGGTGAGTCGCAGCGCCGTCCCGCCACCCATGGGGATGATGTTCTGCACGGAGCCCTTGCCGTAGCTGGTCTCGCCGACGATCACCGCGCGCTTCAGGTCCTGCAGCGCGCCCGCGGTGAGCTCGGAGGCTGAAGCGGACATGTGGTCGATCAGCACGTTGATGGGGTACTCGCGCTTGCGGCGCTGGCGCTCGGGGGTCTTGAGCGGCTCGCCCTGCACTTCGCCGCCGCGACCCTGGGTCGTCACCACCGCGGTATTCGGCGGCAGGAAGAAGCCCAGGATCTGCACGGTCTGGTGAAGGTCGCCGCCGGGATTTCCCCGCAGGTCGAGGATGAGGCGCTTCATGCCCTTGTCTTCCAGTTCATCGAGCGCGGCTTCCATTTCGCGAGCGCAGCTTCCCATGAAGGACGCGAGGCGGATGTAGCCGGTGCCGGCCTCGTCCAACAGGCGGGCATCGGTCACCGCCTTCTCCTCGACGGCGATGTGGATGAGCTCGACCTCGACGGGCTTGGGCTCGGCGGGGGATTTCAGCTTCAGCTTCGTCCGCTCGCCCGGCGGCTTGCGCAGCGAGGAAAGCAGGATCTCCAGCGGTGGCGGCGGATCGCCATCCACCTCGAGGATCGCGGAGCCGGGCAGGAGATTGGCGCGCGATGCCGGAGTGGCAGGTGCGATGTTCGAGATGAAAGACCCGTCATCCCGCACGCCGACGGTCAGCCCGAGCGAGGGCAGGTAGGGGTCCAGCTTCGGGTCCGCCTCCATGGCTCGCGCCATCTCCGGATGGATGAAGCTGGAGAAGGGATCGAGGCTGGAAAGCATACCCTCCAGCGCATGGTTCACCAGCCGGTCATACTCCACCTTGTCCGCATCCGGATGCCGCTGGCGAACCTGCTCGAGCACCTTCACGAAACGCTCGATCGCCGGATAGGCAGCCTCGTCCGGGTCGGGCGGGGTCGCGGGATCCGCGAAGACGATGGCGGGTAGCAGGGCCAGCAGGATAGCACGCACGACGCGAGGCTAGGGAGCCGCGGCGGATATTGGAATCGGGAACTTTTTCTTCAGCTCACTCGATCTGCGTTGGGAATGCCGGGATCATTTCCGATGCGCCCACGGATTTGCCTGCCACGAAAAAGCTCATCATTCCGTTCTCGGAGCACAGCCAGACCTCCTTCGCGCCCGCGTCGAAGTAGAGCTGCTTTTTCTCCTCGATCTCGCTGCTCGTATTGGAGGGAGAAATGACCTCCACGCAGATTTCGGGCGACCTCAGCAGGCAGGACTTGCCTTCCGATTCCTGCCAGACATCGGGAGAGCACCACGCGACATCTGCAGACTTCACGCCCTTGCGCGTGGAGATGGGGCACTCGGTGATCACCCGGCCTTTGGGTGAGAGGCGTCGAAGCCAATAAGAAATTTCAGACTGCTTGTTTCCGTGGCTCGGGGCGGGAGGGGGAGACATGATGATCTGGCCGTGCTCGTCGGTTTCAAAGCGGTAAGGCATCCGGGCGAATTCCGGATTCGCGACAATCTTGTCCCACACCGCGAGATTGAATGCGGTCCGGTCATGCTCGACTGCGGTGCGTTCCGAGGCTTCGAGGACGCTGCTCATGACCGTAAACTAGCAGCCGGATGGCCCTGTGGCAATGTCGCTGCCGTTTCGCCTTCACGCCGCTGGTTCGCGTTGGAACGAACGCAAGGACTCTTGAAAAGAACTCCGAGCCCGAAAAGAAATGAGACAGGGCACCTGAAGCGGCACCCTGTCTCGATTGATTCAAATCTGGCGAACGATCAAGCCGCGTCCTTGTCCGCGCGCTTGCGCCGCATGAGGGGCGGGCGCTCGCCGAGGACGACAGGGCGGTTGATGGTGATGGCTTCGATGTCGCCCTTCGACGGCACCTCGTACATCACGTCGAGCATCAGCCGCTCGAAGATGGAGCGCAGGGCGCGGGCACCGGTGCCGCGGCGGACGGCCTCCTCGGCCAGCGCGCGCAGGGCATCGCGGGTCACGCGGAGCTTCACGCCGTTCAGGGCGAGCTGCTTGCCGTATTGCTTCACCAGCGCGTTCTTCGGCTCGGTGAGGATGGAAATCAGCTCGTCCTCGGTCAGCTTGCGGAGCGCGGAGATGACGGGCAGGCGTCCGATGAATTCCGGGATGAGGCCGAAGTGCAGCAGGTCCTCCGGCTCGGTCAGGTCGAGCACGTTGCCGGTGGCGGACTTCACTTCTTCCTTCCGGCCGTGGAAGCCGAGCGTGCTGCGGCCGAGACGGCGCTCGATCATGTCCTCGAGTCCGACGAAGGCACCGCCGCAGATGAAGAGGATCTTCTCCGTATTCACCTGGATATACTCCTGCTGCGGGTGCTTGCGGCCACCCTGCGGCGGGACATTGCACACCGTGCCTTCGAGGATCTTCAGCAGGGCCTGCTGGACGCCCTCGCCGGAGACATCGCGGGTGATCGAGACGTTCTCGGTCTTGCGGCCGATCTTGTCGATCTCGTCCACGTAGATAATGCCGCGCTCGGCGCGCTCGACATCGAAATCGGATGCCTGCAGCAGGCGCAGGATGATGTTCTCCACGTCCTCGCCGACGTAGCCGGCCTCCGTGAGCGTGGTGGCGTCCACGATGCAGAAAGGCACATCGAGCAGGCGCGCGAGCGTGCGGGCGAGCAGTGTCTTGCCGGAGCCGGTGGGGCCCAGCAGCAGCACGTTCGACTTCTCGATTTCCACGCCGGCGAATTCCTCTGCCAGACTCGGGTGATCCTGGCGCAGGCGCTGGTAGTGATTGTACACGGCCACCGAGAGCACCTTCTTCGCATGCTCCTGGCCGATGACGAATTCATCGAGGCGGGCGCGCAGTTCGGCGGGCGAGGGGAGCCGCTTGCTGCCCTGCTGGTTGCGGCGGCCCTTGGAGGCCTTGGTCGTGCCTTCGGCGAGTTCCTTGTCGAGGATGTTCGAGCAGACCTCGACGCACTCGTTGCAGATATAGACGCCCGGGCCGGCGATCAGCTTTTTGACCTCCGAGTGGCTCTTGCCACAGAAGGAACACATCGTGAGATTTGAGGCGCGTGCCATAGGGGTGCCGGGGTATAAAAACAGCAGGCGCCGGGCTGGACAGCCCGACGCCTGAACTTAGCTGAAAAGACTTCAGACGTCGTCCTTTTTTCCGTCATTCGTGTCAGCCAGGGCTGCCACGGCGTCCGGAAGTTCCTTCCGGTTTTCGAGGACCTTGTCGACCAAGCCATAGGCCACGGCTTCCTCGCCGGTCATGTAATTATCCCGTTCGGAGTCTTTTTTGACCTGTTCCACCGTTTTGCCGCTGTGTTTGGCCAAAATGCCGTGCAAGCGGTTGTTCAGGTTGATCATGAATCCGAAGGTCCGCTCGACATCGAGGGCCGTGCCCTGGGCGCCGCCGGAGACCTGGTGGATCATCACGTGCGAGTTCGGCAGGCAGAAGCGCTTGCCCTTCGTGCCCGCTGTCAGCAGCACCGAGCCCATGGAGGCGGCGATGCCGATGCAGTAGGTATTCACGTCGCAGGTCAGGAATTGCATCGTGTCATACATCGCCAGGCCGGCGGTCACGGAACCGCCGGGGCTGTTGATGTAGATATGCACGTCCTTCTTCGGATCCTGCATCTGCAGGAAGAGGAGCTGTGCGATCACCGAGTTCGCGACGAAGTCGTCGATCCCGGTGCCGATGAAGATGATGCGGTCCTTCAGGAGCCGCGAGTAGATGTCAAAGGAGCGCTCGCCGCGGCCGTCCTGTTCGACGACCACGGGGACGTAGTAGCTGTTCTGCGGTGATCCGCCGGAGCGGATCACGTTCGGGAAATCACTCATTGGAAGATGGTTCATCTTGAACTTCCTCGACGGTGGCGTGCTCCAGCACGAAGTCAATGGCCTTGCCCACCAGCATCGAGTTGCGGATGCCGGGGATGCGGCCGTTCCGCTGGAGGTCCTTGATGAACTTCTTCGGGTTCTCCTTCCGCTGCTGCGCGATCATGGCGAGGTGGTTCACCAGCTCTTGGTCGCTGACCACGATGCCTTCCGTGCGGGCGATTTCCTGCAGGATGAAGTTCGTCTTCAGGTTCGTGCGGGCCTGGTCGCCGGCGGTGGCGATGATCTCGCCCTGCTGGGCCTCGATCTCGTCCTGCGTCATGCCGGACTGCATGCCGCGCTGCACGAGGGCGTCGGCCTGGCCCTGCGTCTCGTGGCGGAGCAGGTCGTCCGGCAGCTCGAAGTCCACCAGCGAGTTGAAGTGCTCGACGATCTGGTTGACCTTGTGGTCGTCGATGCGGCGGCGCTTCTCGATCTCGATCTGCTGCTTGGCGAGGGCGCGGAGCTCCTCGACGGTTTTGCCGCCGGTGATCTTCGCGACGAATTCGTCATTCAGCTCCGGCAGGACGGCCTGCTTCAGTTCCTTCACCGAGACGTGGAAGACGACTTCCTTGCCGCGCAGGTCGGAAAGCGGGAAATCTTCCGGGATGGTGAGGGCGATGTCCTTCGACTCGCCGACATTCAGGCCGGCGGCTTGGGCGGAGAAGCCGGGGAGGAAGCTGTTTTCGTCCAGCTTCATCACGAAGCCTTCGCGACCGCTGAGGTAGCCGGCAGGCTTGCCCAGGGCTTCCTCGAGAGGCTTGCCATCGAGGGACGAGGTGAAGTCGATCTTGAGGACGTCGCCCGCTTCGGCGGCGCGGCCTTCGATGTCCGTATAGTCGGCGAAGTTCTGGCGCAGGCCGTCGAGCTGGGCGTCGATCTCCTCGTCGGTGACCTCGGTGGACGGGGCCTTCACGGGGATGCCCTTGTATTCCGGCAGGGCCACTTCCGGGGCCAGCGTGAGGGTGGCATTGAAGGTGATGGTTCCGTCCTCGTTGTGGGCGAGGTTCTGCGGGATGCCGAAGTTCAGCACCTTCAGGGCTTCCTGGCGCAGCGCCTCGTCATAGGCCTGGCGCACCAGGCGGTCGTCGAGTTCCTCCACGATGGCGGACTGGAACTTCTTTTCGATGACGTTCTTCGGGGCCTTGCCCGGGCGGAAGCCGGGGATGCGGGCCTGGGCGGTGTATCCGGAGACGATTTTGGCACGCTCGGACTGCACGGTTTCCGAAGGGACTTGGACGCGCAGCGTGGCGAGGCAGTTCGGCTGCTTTTCGACGGTGATGTTCATGACGGGAAAAAGTGGGTCCGGACTCGCCGGGGGCGGGAAGCTAAGTGGGCCGTACTCAGCTTGTCAAAGCGAAGGTGAGGGCGTTAGGAAGGGGGCCGCCTACATGGGCCTTGACGCCCCCTGCCCTGAAAAGGTTCCATTCTTTCCGCTAGCCGATACTCATGGATATTCAATCCCTCCTAACCAAACGGGGCCTTGCCTCGCTCGCCCGCCGGCTGTCCCTGGCGGCGCTGTTCTTCCTCGGCTTTGCCGCCAGCCCGGCGAAGGCGCAGGATATCGAAGGCAAGAACGTCTCGGAGGTGGCGATCAGCTACCGTGGTTCGGCGACGATCGACGAAGGCCGCCTGCGCAATTCGATCTCCACCCGCGCCGGCGAGGCCTATCGCAGCGAGAAGGTGGATAATGATATCAAGTCGCTCTACGAGTCCGGCCTGGTCAATGACGTGCGCGTGCTGGCAGAGCCTGTCGGCGAGTCGCTCAAGGTGATCTTCGAAGTGGCGACCCGCGGCCAGATCGTGGCGGTCGGCTTCACCGGCAATACCGTTTTCAGCGACACAAAGCTCGCGAAGGAAACCAAGCTGAAGGTGGGCGGCGCGCTGAGCGACGACGCCATCCTCACTGCCCGCCGGAATCTGGAGACCTACTACCGTGGCTACGGCTACCCGGACGTAGTCATCTCCCACCGCACCCAGCCGAGCGAGAGCGGCACCGGTGAGGACCTCATCTTCATCATCGAGGAAGGCGGCAAGAACGAGATCCGCGACATCCGCTTCGAGGGAAATTCCGTCTTCGACGGCCGCACCCTGCGCAAGCAGATGAAGGTGAAGGAAAAGGGCTTCTTCTCCTGGATCAGCAAGTCCGGCCGCTTCGAGGTGGATCAGCTCGACTCCGACCTTGAGGCGGTGCTCGATTACTACCGCACCCACGGCTACCTCCGCGTGAGCGGCAGCGTCCGCCGCGATGCCGTCGGCGACGGTCGCGTGGACCTCGTCATCCAGATCAATGAAGGCGCGAAGTATACCGTCGCTGGTGTCGGCTTCGGCCGCATGACGGTCTTCAAGCCCGAGGAACTCTACCCGGCTCTCTCGCTCAATGGCGGCGATGCCTACTCCTCGAAGAAGATGCGGGACGACATCAAGATGATCCGCAGCTACTACGGCTCCCGCGGCTATGCCGACGCGACCGTCACCCCGGACATCCGCGACGCCGGCCCGAATCAGGTCAACATCGTCTACCGCATCACCGAAGGCTCCCGCTACCGCGTCGGCCGTATCAACATCGGCGGCAACACCAAGACCCAGGACAAGGTCATCCGCCGTGAAATGCCGCTCAAGCCGGGCGACTGGTTCAACTCCGTGGAGCTCGACACCGCCAAGGCCCGTCTCGACAACCTGCAATACTTCAACAGCGTCCAGGTGGACTCCAGCGATGGTCGTGGCGGCTACCGCGACATCGACGTGCTCGTAGACGAGCGCCGCACCGGCTCCATCAGCGCCGGTATCGGCTTCAGCTCCATCGACAGCATCGTGGGCTTCATCAACCTGGAGCAGACGAACTTCGACATCATGAACCCGTGGGCCTTCACGGGTGCCGGCCAGCGCTTCGGCATGAATCTCCGCCTCGGCTCCGAGCGGACGGACTTCAGCGTCTCGCTCGTCGAGCCGTGGTTCATGGACCAGCAGCTCGCGCTGGGTGGTGAACTCTTCTACAAGGACTCGCAGTACTACTCCGACTTCTACGAGCAGACGAATGCCGGTTTCTCCGCCTTCATCCGCAAGCCTTGGGGTGAAAAGGGCTCCATCAAGCTGGAGTACCGCCTCGAGAATGTCTCCGTGGATGTTGAGTCCGCCGTGGGCACCCTCACGAACAACTGGCTCGCGAACAACCCGACCTTCCCGGTCAGCCCTGCCAATCCCTACCCGCGCCCGTCGCTCCTCGATGAGGATGGTGACTTCGTCCGTAGCGCGCTCGGCCTGAACTACGTCTACGACAGCCGCGACGCGGTCATCGAGACCCGCTCGGGCGAGAAGTTCGACATCGGCCTCACTCTCGCCGGCTCCGTGCTGGGTGGCGATGTGGACATCTACTCGCTCTCCGTGCAGGGCCAGAAGTATTGGAATCTCGCTTGGGACTCGATCTTCTCGCTCAATGGTGAGCTTGCCTTTGTGGATGCCACCAGCGGCGAGGTACCGATCTTCGACCGCCTCTTCCTCGGTGGCGGCCGCACGCTGCGCGGCTTCGAGTTCCGCGACGTGGGTCCCCGCGACTCCATCACCGGTGAAGTGGTCGGCGGCAAGTCGCTCGGCTTCCTCTCCGCGGAATACACCGTGCCGGTCATCGACAATGTCCGCGCCGCTGTCTTCTACGACCTCGGCTTCGTCAACGAAGGTGCCTGGGACCCGAGCCCGAGCGATCTCTACCACGACTTCGGCGTGGGTGTCCGCCTGAAGCTGCCGATCAGCCCCGTGCCGATCGCCCTCGACTACGCGATCCCGATCGACAGCCCGGACCCGCTCGCCGACAACGGCGGCCAGTTCAACTTCTACCTGAACTACCAGTACTAAGCCGGGCTTAGGCTAAGAACTTCAAAAGGGCTGCGGGCAACCGCAGCCCTTTTTGTTTTGGTGAGCGCGACGGCGGGTTGTGGCGGTCACCGAGGTCGGATCAGGGGTTGGGCGCGACGACTTGTCCCCTGTTGTGGGTTGCGTCGAGGATGACTTCGCCATCCGGAATTGCTCGATACGGGAGGTCATTCTCACGGTAGTAGTCCACGACAGCCTCCATGCTTTCCGATTCGAAGTGGTCGCATCTGTAATGAGGCACGATGTAGTAGTCGATGATGCCAAGCCCTTCCCATATGATGGGATGCTCATATCCGTGGGCCGGAGCTTCCGGTTGATCCGCCAGGTGAATGCCTCTCAGTGAAGGGGAAAGAACGCAGACGCCGGCGCTGTAGCCTCCGTAGAGGAAATGCTCGTCATCGATTTTGCCATGGATCAGTTGGTCGAGACCGCTGAGGTGCATGGCCTTGCGGAGCAGGAAGGTATTGCCTCCGAGCACCCACAACATGCCAGCCGCCGCGAGCTTCTCGGAAAGAAGGTCTCTGGAGCCGAAATAGTCGCGGAGATCCAATGGCTCCGCAGGAATCCCGAGGTCCGCCAACCGGCCAATCTCCCGCTTTATTCCAGCCATGAGCCGCTCGGAATCATTCGAGAAATCAAGGGCGTTGGAAACCACAAGCGCGGTCTTGCCTCGTGCGAGGTTCGCGAGGTGGTGACCTTGATCGCCGATAAGATACGATGAGAGGTAGAGTTGCATCTTGTTAGATGACTTGTATCCCGCCGATCCTTGGTAAGAAGCCGTCTGAAAATTAACTGAAGTTGAGCAATTGGGCTGTACAGAGCCGCACGACCATTGGAGAATCCTCCG
>NZ_JAPDDS010000019.1 GCF_025950085.1 Luteolibacter flavescens | reverse complement strand
CCTAGACCGCCCGACCCCCGTGGGTCAACATCTTTCGTGACGGTTTTTTGAAGATTCTTCCCGATCCCGAGCTAAGCCGTTGTTTTTCAACAAAATCGACCGCGAAGTTTTTCGCGACCATTCCGCCACGGAGGATGAATTGGGACGAAATCACGGGCAAACCGGCAGCACCAGCGCCACCGAAAGGCCGCTTTGAGGGGCCTTTTCAGCCCTCACGGTGCCTCCACAGGCCTCGATTCCCGACCGGACGATGGCCAAACCGAGCCCTACACCCCCGGATTCACGCGTCCGGGCCGCATCAGGACGGTAAAAGGGCTCGAAGAGACGCGGCAGATCGGCCGGATCGACGCCCGGACCATTATCAGAGAGCCGGAGTTCCACCTGCTCCCCATGGCGGGTGGCCGAGATCGTGATTTCACACTCATCCCCGCCGTGGCGCGCGGCATTGCGGAGGATATTGGCCACGGCGCGGGCGAAGAGGCTGCGGTCGGCCATGACGGCAAGGCCCTCCGGTATATATAGGTGCGCCTTTTGACCGGGGCACTCCCGTGAAAGCGCGAGCTGGATTACGGGAGCGAGCTCCACCGGTTCCAGACGCACCGATCCGGGAGCGGTGGTTGCTTTGGTGAAAGCGAGCACTTCCGAGACGAGCTGGGAAAGCTCGCTCACGTCTTCCTCGATGGACTCCAGCCGTGCCTGCTGCTCGGGCGTCATCCCGTATTCCAGCACTCCCAAGCCGGTGCGGATGCGGGCCAGCGGCGAGCACAGCTCATGCGCCACGTCTCCGAGGAAGCGCTTTTGCCCGCGTACCAGACGATCAAGACGCGCGGCCATCGACTCGATGGAGTCGCCGAGGCTGCCGAGTTCATCGGACCGCGAGATCCCCACCCGCGCGTCAAACTTCCCATCCGCGATCGCCTCTGTGGTCCCGGAAAGCCGCGAGAGGTAGCGCGTGATGCCGATGAAGACCGGCGCCCAGAGGACGAGGCTCAGCGCGAGCACGGTGAGACCGCCGATGACCCATGGCTTCAGGTCGAAGAATAGCCCGCCGCCGGTGATGTCCTTGGCACGGATCACCAGCAGCGCGTGCAGCGGCTGGCCTGGTCGCAGTTCAGAAAGCGGCAAATCGATGCCCGCCCAATAGCCCGCGCCGCCATCGCCGCGCATCAGGAAGTCGGGACGGGCCCGCGGCCTTTCCCTGCCGCCCGCCAATTCGGCGCGATCCTGCCGGTCGAGCGGCGGTCCGCCCCTGCCTCCCGGTGGACCGTCTTCAAACAATGCATCCTCAGGCGGACCGAATTGATCCCCCGGACGACCGCCGCCGGGCGGTCGGCCTTCCGGACCACCGCGAGGGGGACGCTGGGCGGGAGGCCGGCGGAATTCACCGATGCGGCGATCCACATTCGCAGGCAGGCTTTCCGGAGGCCGTCCCAGCCACGCGCCGGGGGCGATCTGCAGCGACAAGCCGACGCCGAGCGTGGATTCGTGGCTTTGCAGGATCTCCGGCCAGCTCGAACGCGGGGCCGCACGGAGGTCTCCCGCGATTTCCTCGCCGAGATTCTTCAGCCGCTCACCGGCGGTGCCGCTCAGCAGGGAATCGAGGCCGAGCCGGAGCTGCCACGCGATGAAGATGAAGAAGGCGGCGGCGAGCACGCCGAGATGGACGCAGAGCCAGAGCAGCATCTTCGCCATAAGGGGGAAGCGGACGCGTCGCTTCATGGGGCGGCCTCCTCCAGCTTGTAGCCCACGCCGCGGATCGTGCGGATGAAGCGCGGTTGCTTCGCATCGTCCCCGAGCTTGCGCCGGAGTTGCGAGACGTGGACATCGATCGAGCGATCGAAGACGTCGAAGCGCCGGTCGGACACTTCTTCCAAAAGCGACTCGCGCGTTTTCACGCGGCCCTTCGCCTTCAGCAGCGAGGCGAGTATGGCGAATTCCAGCGCGGTGAGGTCCAGCGCCTCGCCAGCCAGCGTGGCCTGATGGCGCTCCTCATTCACGAGGAGATCGCCACATACTAGATCCTTCGTACTAGGTGTGCCGTTCACACCGATGACGCTGCGCCGCGTGACGGCGCGGAGCCGGGCGAGCAGCTCGCGGCTGGAAAAGGTCTTCGGCAAATAATCGTCCGCGCCGAGTTCCAGCCCCACGATGCGATCGGCTTCCTCGCCCATGGCGGTGAGCATGAGGACGGGGACGGTGGAGGATTTCCTCAGCTCGCGCAGCACCTCGAAGCCATCCATGCCGGGCATCATCACGTCGAGCAGCACGGCCTCGTACTTTCCGGCACGCGCGGCCTCCAGCCCCTCGGGGCCGCTGTGGCGCATGTCCACCTGCCAGCCATGGGGCAGCAGGTAGTCGCGGATCAGTCCGCAGAGCTTGCGATCGTCATCAACCACCAGCAAGGGCCGGGCAGGCGGAGCGGGAGTCATCGTGCGGAGCATGCGCCAATCCGGGCCGGGCAGGCCATCGATTTTACGAGCGCTTAACAAAGCACGGCGTGTCCCCGGAAAATCGCCCGGCGGACGGCGGATTCGCGGGATCGGGCAACTTTTACACGATTTCTCCGCGATCCACACATGAGCTTAACAAACCGGCGGTTTCCTCGGTGGCGTGAGACGGTTCTCCGCCGCGAAACAAAAGCACGAACGAATCCACCGAACATGAAGACTACGATCACGATCGCCGCGGCCCTGCTGGCCACCCTTGCTTGCAATGCCCAGGACGAGCGCCAGGGACCGCCACAGGGAGGTCGCCCGCCCCACCCGCCCCAGCCCATCTTCGAGGCGCTGAATACGGATGGCGACGACAAGCTCTCCGCCGAGGAAATCAAGGCGGCCTCCGAATCGCTGCTCACGCTCGATGCCGATGGCGACGGTGCCCTCTCGAAAGACGAGCTGCGGCCCAAGCCACCCGAAGGAGCCCCGGAAGGAGCTGGCGCTCCCCCTCCGCTGGAAGAGAAGGGTGATGGCCAAGGTCACGGCAAGCCACCCCGCCATCCTCGCGGCCCCGGCTCCCCGCTCGTGGCAGCGCTCGACACCGACCGGGACGGAGAAATTTCCGCCGAGGAGATCGCTGCGGCCTCCGAATCACTCGCGACCCTCGACAAGAACGAGGACGGCGAACTGACGCCGCAGGAGCTCCACCCGCGCCCGCCGCATCCTCCACGCGAGGCAGGCGATGAGGATGGCGAGCAAGGCCCGCCGCCGCAGGGCGAAGGCCGCCGCTCCGGACCGGGCGGAGGTCGCCCGCCGCGCGGACGCTGAACGAAGACCTTTTCCCCGGAGAAAAAGAGAGCGGGGCGGAGACCGGATCACCGGTCACCGCCCCGCGACCATTTTGATCATCAAGACTTACTTGGAAGGCTCGAAGGCCTTTGCTTCCGGAAGCCGCTTGGCGATGGCCTGAAGCGCTACGCCCGCCGGTTGCGCAGGAGTCTCCGGAGCCTGCCACGCGAGCACGAAGATGCGGTCGTCCTTCCGCGGGCCGAGCACGGTGCGGGAGAGCTGCTGCCAACCGACACCCGACGCCGCAGCGACAACCATGGGCACCTGGCCCTTTGCATTCACCGGGAGGGCGACCTTTCCCATGAAGCCGGAAGCGATCTTGTACGGCACATCGCCGCGGTGAATGGCAAGTTCGCGGCCGGAGAGATTGATCACCACGGCTTCGTTGCCCTTCACCGTCGCGGGCGAGACGTCGATCACCTTCACCTGCGGATTGGTCCACAGCTTGGCGTCGGGATCTTTCCAAACGACAGCCACGAGATGCGTGGCACCGGCAGGAACGGGGAAGTTGCCGATCGTCTTGAGGCTCGGTCCCTTCTTCGGATCGTGCACGGCATCACCCGTGGGATTCGGTGGCTCCTCATAAGAAAGCGTCATTTCCACCCGGCGCGGGACGGCGGTGGGAGGTGCCACCTGATTGTGGGCGCCGGTGAGGCGGATCGAGCCTTTCTCCGTGGCGATGTGATAAACCACCGGCGGATACTCCATCGGATCGCGGTAGCGCTCGCGCGGCATGCCATCCTTGTCGATGTAGATGATCGGCGGCGAGACCCAGCCGATGGGCACCACGGAGATCTGGACGGGCTTTGCCTTGATCTCGGCCTCACTGAGCTGCGGCAGCGTCTTCTTGTCCGCCTCCGGAACCGGGATGCTGCTCAGGTCGAGATTTCCCCCGGGAATGCCCTTGTCACCGCCACCTGGATCAGGCGGCGGCGGTGGAGGCGGCTGCTGCGCATGGAGCACGGCAGTCAGGATGAATGGAATCAGCAGTCGGAGTTTCATGACGGCAGGTCTCGGTCAGACTTCGGTCGGGGCGAGCCAGCGGAAGGAGACGACGGTGAAACGGCGTCCGAATCTCTGGCTGGCTTCGGAAATGGCGGTATTGGCCGCACCGGCGGCGGTGAAAGCAGGCTGCTCGGGGGCATCGGCAGGGTCCACGTAGTCCGGCAGGCGCTGGACCTCGGCCTCGCACCAGACGCGCGCCTCCACCTTCTGGCCGTCGGGCGTGCGTGCCTCGCCATAGGCGCGGACGACGAAGGTATCGCCACGGGCGACGAGGAAGGAACCGAGCGACTGGAGCAGGTCGCCCTGCTGGAGGTAGGTCGGCATCCCCGCCCCCTTTGACTCGCGCATGTGATCGATGGAGGCCCAGTCGGCGGAATTCGAACCGACCTCATACTGCCCCTTGCCGAAGCCCGTCGATGAAGGCGTGAGGTCGCCGCCGTGAAGGCCGTCATTCAGGCCCGCGCGCTCGATCGCCTGCTGCAGTGCGCCCTCCATGCCCGTCTCGGCATCGGCGGAGCTGGCGGTGACCAGACGGCGATTGATGAAATCGGAGACCGAGAGGAAAGGGCCGCGAAGCTTCACCTCCTCCACCACGGCATCGGCAAGCGCGGTGATCTGCTCGTCATCCAGGCTGCGGAAGCCCTTCCAAGCCTCCGGATCATAGGGGTCGGACGGCTTGTGCTCGCTGGATGCCGGATTCAGGAAGCGCGGGAAGGCGGAGCCCGGCGAGTTGAATGAAGAATCGCGCATTGAGGCGAAGAGCGCGCGCCATGCTCCCGGCTCGGTGGAGTTCACATTGAAGGCACCGCCGAGGAGGAGCTGCGAGCTCGCCTGGTAGAAATCATCGAGCCGCGCGGTATCCACGGTGCCGGACGCCGGATACAGCCTCAGGTTCGGCAGCGGGCTATCCACGGCATCGCGGCTGAATTGGTCCTTCTCCACCTTCGTCGCGCCGCTGAGGAAGTAGCGGTCCCACAACTCGTGGTTCGTCTCGTAGGAAAGGTCATAGACCACCTCGTCGCGGCTGCGGTCCTGCTTCATCCACGCCGGCAGCCACTGTATCTGGCTGGACCATGCCGCGGTCATCTGCGTGGCGGTGTCGCCGGACTTCTCGCGGGTCTTCTGGTTCGGCGGTACCCACGAACCACCGATCGCATACGTGGGGTGCCAGACGAAGGGCGTGAGCTGGGCGTGCTGGAAGCGACCGAGGGAAACGATGCGCTCGTCCGCGGTTGGGATGTCGTAGAGAGGATAGACGTGGTCGGGCCGGGAATTCGCCCCGCCGAAGAAGGGATTCCCACGGAAGCCATTCTTCCCGCTGTGCGAGGCGCGTTCCGGCGAGAGCGAGGGCAGGCCCTGCTGGCTGTCCACCGCATACGGACCCCAGATGTACCAGTGGTGGTCCTCGCCATTGTCGGTGCCCGCGTCGAAGGGACTCCGGTGGCAGAAGGCGGCGCGCAGGTTGTAGTCCGCGGTCACCGAGGCCTGCCAGAAGCGGTCGGCGGAGCGGCCCGCGTAATTGTAGGGATTCTTCTCCACCCACCACTTGTAGCGGAAGCCATAGCAGCCGCGTGCCCATGGCTCCATCTCGGAGGTCCCTTCGTAATCATGGATCGGCTCCACGCCTCCGACGCGCCACCGGCCGTTGTTGTAGCGGCCTTCGTGGCTGCGCTTCCAGTTGTCCGTGTCCACCAGTTGGAGCAGCGGCAGGCGCATCCGCGCGGTGTGGTTCGATCCTGCACCGAGATGCAGGCTGACCTTCAGTCCATTGTCGGGATTTCCTTCCCACCAGTCCATCATGTCCACCCAGTAGTAGGCTCCGCGGTTGTGATTCGCGTAGAGCGGCAGGTCGGAAGCGCTCACCCCCTTGTCGGAGAGCTGGGTGATGGTGAGGTAGAAATTCGTGAGCTGCTGGGGATCGACCGAGGCACTGAGCACGTTCGACCCGGACGTCCGCAGCGCCATCGGGACGGCACGGCCTCCGATGGCATTGCCCGCCACCTTGGGCGAGAATACGAGGGCCTCGCCGGGCTCGAAGGCGGTGGCTTCCAGCGTGAAGCTCATCCGGTTGTCCTTGTTACTCCGGGTGTCGTAGGCGGTATCGACCACATCGATGGTGGTCTGCTGTCGCTTCTCCACGACGAAGGAGTCATTGATCGCTAGGTTGAAATCGACGGTGTAGGTCGCGGATGCCAGCGGGACATTGTAGGGATTCCAAAGCACCACGCGCGGGTAAAGATGTACCGTGAGGTAGCCGCGGACGTAGGCGAGGCGCGTGTAGATCTCCGCCACGGCCATCACCGGATGGATCGGCTGGTCGGTGAACTGGCTCATCCGTGGCAGCGAGGCGAACTTGTCCTGGCGCGTGGACACCGCCGCGGCGGCAGGGGCGATGCCGCTCCCGCTGTTCTTCGTGGCGAGATTCGCGAAGGCGCGCAGCGAGCCAAACTTCGGCCCGTGGATCTTCCGCCGTGCCCCTCCGAGCATGGAAGTCGCATCCGTCACCGCGGGAAGCAGGTCTCCCCTCGCCGTGACGCTGCCCTGCTCGAAATACGCGCTGAGGTCCGCCTTCAGCCCTCCCCGCAAGGTATCCGCCAGCACCGCCGAAGCGCGGGCACCCGTGGCGTGGAAGTGCTGCTCCCAAGCCTTCGGCCCCGTCGAGCCGAGCAGGCTGGCCTGACGATGGTCGATCACCTTCGAGAGTTCCTCATCCTTCGCGCCGTCCACGGCGGAGAGCTGGTCCAGCGCGCCGATGCCGTAGCGGACGGGCAGGAAGCGCCGCTCATCGGTCGCCTTCACCGAGACCGGATTGACGCTCGCCTTCATCGACTCGTCGGAAATCCAGAACGCGTAGGCACCCGCGTCATCCTTGCCCTGGACCCGCACCAGTGGTGCTTTCACTTGGTCCGCGACATTCGCCACGCTCCCCTGGCCCACCAGCGTGGCGAGTTCGCCGCCCGGATTGCCCGGCGTCGCATTGTCGCCGCTGACCAGCCAGCCTTCGAAGCCATCGTCCCCTCCCGAGCTGCTGCGGGTGTCGATGAGCACCGACTCGCGCTCGTCCCAGCGGATCGCCGGTACGTCGGCACCGGCCTGCTTGCGCGTGCTGCGCCAGACGCCGACCCAGCGGTTGTTGTCGCCGGTATTCTTGAGATCGGCGCGGGCGGTGACCCGTTGATCTGGGCCGGCGGTTTCCTGCAGGCGGGCGATCGCCATGGAGAGCGCGAGGCGGGCATTTGCCCGGGCCCGGGTCTGGGCGGTATCGTGATTGCTGCGGCGGAGTTCGACGGTCGAGAGACTGAGCAACCCCACGGCGAGCAGGGTGACGACCATCATCAGCATCAGGCACACGACCAACGCGAATCCACGGGATCGGCTGGAAAAAAGTGCGCTCGGAATGCGGCGGCGACTGGGACGGTTTTTGCGCATTTCAGTGTGATGTAGGCGTAAGCTATCACCGCAGCTTCTACGCCACATCACTTTTAAACTGATAATTTGCGAATTAATACCTCCATTTTAGGTAGAACCGCTGACATCCATCACGTTGTAACTACTCAGGAGGCACAAAAAACCCGCCTCGACCAAAAGGCCGGGCGGGTTTCATGACTAAAACTGCTTAAAAATGCCGAATTACCACGACTTCACTTCATCGTTGTCGCCGAACTTCTTGTCCGGGCCCCAGCTCCAGACGACGAAGCGCTTCTGGCGCACGATCTTCCCTTGAGTCACAGGGTCGGAGATTTCGTCATCGAAGTCGTCGTCGAATTTGATGCGGAGGGGCTCACCCCAAGCATCATAGAGGCCTTGGACTTTGTTGCCGTTGCTGTAGATCAGACCGCCCTTGGCCTTGGTCTTGCCAACCTTCGTGTTCAGGTAGGAAATCTGCTTCGGATTCTGCATCTCGGAGCTGCTCTCCTCCTTGCCCAGCAGGATAGTGATGAGGTCGGCACCGGCTTGGCCTTCCGTGGTCATCTCGTCACCGGAAGATCCCACACTCGGCATGCGGTTGTAGTCGGAATAGAAGGCATCCATCGCTTGCGACAGGGCCGTGATCGTGGCCTGTGTCTCGACGGTCTTTTGCCTCTTGGTGACGGTGCCGATGACACCGAAGCTCATCGCGGCCAGCACGATGATGATCGAGATGACGACGAGCAGTTCGACGAGGGTGAAGCCGCGCGAAAGGCGGCGATGTGGACGGGTTTTCATAGGGACTGATACGTTAATTGCAGGTTCGGAGATAAAGAGCGGTTTCGGGGCGCGGTGGCAATCCTGCGTTTTCCCCGGGCATGCTGCCGTCAAATTACCCCACGCCCTAGCGCTGCCAAGCGCTTTTCCCTTTTCGGGTTCGCGGATTGCCAGAGTGCCCGACAGCGGCCATCCTCCGGCATCATGGATCGAAAAGAACTGCGGAGCGCGTTGCTCCGCCTGATGGGCGGCAAAGGTTACCGCCCGATGAACAAGTCGGAATTTTCCCGCGACCTCTCCCTTTCCTCGAACGACCGCCCCCTCCTCCGCACCGAACTCGCGGAAATGCTCCGCGCGGGCCTGATCGCCGAAGGCCGCAAGTGCCGCTACGAACTCCCGAAGGCCGCAGGGCACGACAAGCTGCGCGGCACCATCAAGTTCCTGCCCCGCGGCCACGCGTGGTTCTACCCGGACGCCGCCGATCCGGACAATCTCGCCACCGGCATCGACCTGAAGGCGCACTCGCGCATCCACATCCCGCGCCGCGACACCGGCACCGCCCTGGAGGGCGACCGGGTGGTGGTGACCTTCCACCTGCCGAAGCCCGCACCATGGAAGCAGCGCGGCCGCAAGCCGGTGGTACCCGAGGAAGAGCCCGATGCCCGCGGCAAGGTGGACAAGGTGCTCGAGCGCCGCAGCGGTCGCATCGTCGGCATTTTCCGCCGGAAGGCGAAATTCCTCTGGGTGGAGACGGACGACCCCGCGCTCTCCGGCCAGATCGACATCTTCGGCGACACGACCGCCGAGGCCGGGCAGCTCGTGGTGGTGGATCTGGACCAGTGGGAAAAGAACCGCACCCCGCGCGGCCGCATTCTCGAGGTCCTCGGTTGGCCGGGTCAGGCAGGAGTGGACATCGCCGCGGTGATCCATCGCCACGGACTGCGCACCACCTTCCCCGAAGACGTGCTCGCGGAAACCCGCGCCGTGCCGGAAGAAGTGGATCCGAATGAAGTGGCACGTCGCGAGGACTGGCGAGACCGGCTCGTCATCACCATCGACCCCGCCGATGCGAAGGACCACGACGACGCGATCTGGGTGGAGAACCACGACAAGGGATGGACGCTCGCCGTCCACATCGCCGACGTCTCCCACTACGTGAAGCCGCGCACCCCGCTGGACCGCGAGGCATCCGAGCGCGGGAACTCGACCTACCTGGTCGATCGCGTGCTGCCGATGCTGCCGCCCGAGCTTTCCAATGGCATCTGCTCGCTGAAGCCGGGGGTGAACCGCCTGACCAAGTGCGCGGTCATCGAGATCTCGCCGCAGGGCAAGGTGCTGAAGACCCGCTTCTGCGACGCGGTCATCAATAGCCAGTCGAAGCTCTCCTACGAGCAGGCGCAGGCCATCCTCGACGGGAAGCCCGCGCCCGGGGGATCGCCCGCAAATCTGGAGGAGATGGTGAAGGAGTCGTGGCGGATGGCCGCGGTGCTCCGCAAGAAGCGCTTCAAGGACGGCGCGCTGGATCTGGAAATGCCGGAGATCCGCGTGAAGCTCGATGACAAGGGCAAGGCCGTGGAGGTCCATCAGGTGGAGCACACCGCCAGCCACCAACTCATCGAGGAATGCATGTTGCTGGCGAACGAGGCCGTCGCGCACGTCCTGAAGATCCGCAACAAGCCGACGATCTACCGCGTCCACGAGGATCCCGACTTCGGCAAGCTGGCCGAATTCACGGAAACCGCACGCGCCCACGGCTACCAGCCCGGCGACCTGTCGAACCGCGCGCACATCCAGAAGCTGCTGGATGCCTCGAAGGGCCGGCCCGACGAGCACCTCATCAAGCTGGGCCTGCTGAAAAGCCTGAAGCGCGCCGCTTACGCGCCCGATCCGCTCGGGCACTACGGCCTGGCGAAGGCGGACTACTGCCATTTCACCAGTCCGATCCGCCGCTACGCCGACCTCATCGTCCACCGCTCGCTGCAGCCGTATCTCACCAATCCGCCGAAGCACCCGGACAAGGTCGCAGGCCAGGCCGAGCTGGCGGAGTTCTCCCGCCACATCTCCGACACCGAGCGCACCTCCGCCGACGCCGAGAACGAGACGAAGCAGATCAAGATGCTGGAATTCCTCGACGGCTGCACGAAGCAGGATCCGCCGCCGGAATTCGACGGCATGATCACCGACGTCCGCAATGCGGGCCTGCTGGTCGAGGCCACCGGGATCGGCGCGCGCGGCATGGTGAAGCGCGAGGACCTGCCCCGCGGTGACTGGCACTTCGAGCACGCCCAGATGCGCTACGTCTCCCGCGGCGGCCTGCAATTCCAGCTCGGCCAGAAGGTGAAGCTGCAGGTCCAGCGCATCGACTTCCAAGGCAAGTTCATCGACTTCCGCATCGCCGGCGAACCCGCCTCGAAGGTCCACGGCGCGCCGATCAAGTGGGACAGCTCGTCGCCGGTGAAATTCGGAGACAAGCCGAAACCGAAGGCGGAACGGAAACCGAAATTCGAGAAGACCTGGCCGCCGAAAGGTAAGAAGCCGAAGAAGCTGGGCAAAAAGAAGAGGTGATCCATGGCTCGAATCTGGAAAGAGCCCCGGACCGGGCATGCGAACTCGCATTTTGATCTCCACGGATATCAAGGACTCCCGGGTCACGACGTCTCGCGGGACGTCAAGTTGCTTCCGGTCTATACGTACTGCGTGGAGGTCTGTGGCTTTTGTTTCCGATTCGGGAGCGTCGATCAGATTCCGCCGTTCATTGAATACTACTCAATGAAGATCCATCCGAGCTCCCGGCTGCCAGACAGCCACTGGCTGAGGGCGGAACACGATGTCGCCCAGCGATGGTTCGAGCGATTGCCCGGACATCTAAGGAAGGAGTCAAAACGCCTCAGGGTGGTGAAAGCACTGGGAGAAGCATTGGAACAGTTCCAGAAGGAGCAGAACGACGGGAACAACGTATGCTAATGCGCTGACGGACGTCATTCGACTAGCTTAACTCACTCATTTCCAGTCAAAATTCGGCATCCATCACTCTCCGCACCTTCATTCTTACACATTCGTTTGACTTTATTGGACGACTGTTGAATTTTCTCCAGCGTGCAGCGGGAACTGTTTCCGACGAGTCCGAACAAGGGCGAGCAGGCGCGGCGGAAGCTGTTGCTGGCGGCGCTGAAGAAGGTCGGCGAGAAAGGCTACGAGAATGCCTCGGTCCGCGAGATCGCGGATGACGCGGGCCAGAACGTGGCATCGATCGCCTATTACTTCGGCAACAAGGAAAAGCTCTACGCCGCCGTGCTGGAAGGCATCGGCGTCTATCTGGCGGGCATTTTCAGCGGGCTCGCGGAAGAGACGCGGGCGAAGCTCGAAAGCGGCACGCTCGATCCGCAGAGCGCGACGAACGTGATGAAGCAGCTCCTGCGAACCTTGCTCGGCCAACAATTGGAAGGCGGCGAGTTCGACAAGATCCGCCTCGTCATGATCCGAGAGCAATCGTCGCCCAGCGAGAGCTTCGACCTGCTCTACAAGAAGACGCTGAAGCCGCTGCACGAGCTTTTCACCAATGTCCTCGGCGTTGCCACCGGGGAAGATCCCGCCTCCACGATCACCATCCTGCGCGGGCACGCCCTCTTCGGCCAGGTGCTGGCCTTCACCGTCGCGCGCACGACCATCCTGCGCCGCCTCGGCGTGAAGAAGCTCACCCGCGATCACCTCGCGACCATCGGCGACATCATCGACGAACACCTCGACATCATTTGCCCCGGCTTGAAAGGAGCCATCCCATGAAAAAAGCAGTCCCACTCATACTCATCCTCGCCGCCCTCGCCGGGGGTGGCTGGTACTTCTACGGGAAGTATCGTAGCAGCCACGAACCGCTCGTCCTCCAGGGGAATGTCGATATCCGCGGCGTGGATCTCGGCTTCCGCGTCCCCGGCCGCATCGCCGAGGTGCTGAAGGACGAGGGAGACGCCGTGAAGGCCGGCGACCTGCTCGCACGCATCGACCCGGAGCCCTACGAAAACGAACTCGCCCAGGCGAAGGCCTCCGAGACCCAGTCCCGCGCCGCCCTTTCCCAGGCGAAGGCCACGCTCGCCCAAGCGAAGGCCGATGCCGACCTCAAGCGCGCCGGCTACCGCACCGAGGAGATCGAGCAGGCACGCGCCAGCCGCTCCCAGGCCGCGGTGACCATGGACAATGCCCGCCGCGCCTACGACCGGCAGGCCGAGCTGGTGAAGACACGCGGCGTCTCGCGCCAGAATTTCGAAAACGCCGAGGCCGCCTTCCATGAAGCCGAGCAGCGACTGAAGCTCGCCGAGGCAAACCTGCGCCAGCTTGAAAGCGGCTTCCGCACCGAGGAAGTCGCCGCCGCCGAAGCCGCCGTGGGTGCCGCGGAGGCAGGAGTCGGCTCGGCCGAGGCCGCCGTCGCCCAGGCAGAAGCCGCGGTGAAGACCGCCGCCATCCGCCTCGGCGATACCGAGCTGAAAAGCCCGTCCGACGGGATCGTCATCACCCGCGCCCTCGAGCCCGGGGCGATCGTCCAGGCCGGACCCACCGTGCTCTCGCTCTCGCTGGAGGATCCCGTGTGGGTGCGCGCCTACGTTCACGAGCCCGAGCTGGGCAAGTTCCCGCCGGGGACGAAGGTCAGCCTGGTCACCGATGGCCAGCCCGACCACACCTTCCACGGCACGGTGGGCTTCGTCTCCCCGCGCGCCGAGTTCACGCCGAAGAGCGTCGAGACCAAGGAACTCCGCACCTCGCTGGTCTATCGACTGCGCGTGGTGGTGGATGACTCGGACGGCTCGCTGCGGCAGGGCATGCCCGTCACCGTCTCGCTGGCCCCGCACCCCGCGGAGTGATGTCCGAGGTCGTCGTCCATTTCCACGAGCTGACCAAGTCCTTCAAGGGCATGAAAAGCCCGGCGCTCGATGCCGTCTCGGGTGACATCCGCACCGGCGTGATCACCGGCCTCGCGGGTCCCGATGGCGCGGGCAAGACGACGCTGCTGCGCCTCATCGCCGGACTGCTGGAGGCCGATTCCGGCACCGTGGCCACGCTCGGACGCGACCCGATCCACGATGCCGCCGCCATCCGCGGCGAGGTGGGCTACATGCCGCAGAAATTCGGCCTCTACGAAGACCTCACCGTCATCGAGAACCTGAAGCTGCACGCTGACCTCCGCCACGTGACCGGCGAGGAGCGCGAGGAATCTTTCGAGCGGCTGCTGACCTTCACCGATCTCAAGCGCTTCACCGGCCGCTTCGCGGGAAAGCTCTCCGGCGGCATGAAGCAGAAGCTCGGGCTGGCCTGTGCGCTGTTAGGCAAGCCGAAGCTCCTCCTGCTCGATGAGCCGGGCGTGGGCGTCGATCCTATTTCACGCCGCGAACTCTGGGGCATGGTGGAGGATCTCGTGGACCAAGGCATCGCCGTGGTATGGAGCACTGCCTACCTCGATGAAGCGGAGCTGTGCGGCACCACCCTCGTGCTGAATGAAGGCAAGCTCCTCTTCGCAGGCACCCCGGCGGAAATTGCCGCGCCGCTCGAAGGCCGCTGCTTCCAGCTCCGCGAGCCCGGCCCGCACAAGCGCCGCCTGCTCACGCGCGCCCTTTCCCGCCCGGAGGTCACGGACGGCACCATCCAGGGCCACAGCCTGCGGCTCACGCTGAAGGAGGGGACGCGGCCCTTCGACCCCGTGGAGATCAAGGCGGACGCGGCGGCAACATGGGTGCCGGTGAAGCCGCGCTTCGAGGATGCCTTCATCGACCTGCTGGGCGGCGGGCCATCCGGCGAGTCCGACTTGGCCAAGCGCACGAAGGAGATCCCCAAAGACGGCAGCACCGTCATCGAGGCCGAGCACCTGACGAAGCAATTCGGCGACTTCAAGGCGACCGACGATGTCACCTTCTCCGTCACGCGCGGCGAGATCTACGGGCTGCTCGGCCCGAATGGCGCGGGGAAATCCACCACCTTCAAGATGATGTGCGGCCTGCTCACTCCCACCGCCGGCACGGCGAAGGTGGTGGACATGGACCTCCGGCGCAGCGCCAGCGCTGCCCGCCAGCGCCTCGGCTACATGGCGCAGAAATTCTCCCTCTACGACCACCTCACCGTCCGGCAAAACCTCGCCTTCTTCTCGGGCATCTACGGCGTCTCGGGAAAGCGGCAGCGCGAGCGCATCGGCGAGATGGCGGAGATCTTCCACCTCGGCCCTTTCCTGAATGCGAAGACGCATTCGCTCTCGCTCGGCTACAAGCAGCGGCTGGCGCTCGCCTGCTCGGTGATGCACGAGCCGGACATCCTCTTCCTCGACGAGCCGACTTCGGGCGTCGATCCCGTGACGCGCCGCGAATTCTGGACGCACATCAACGGCCTCGTCGAACGCGGCGTGACCGTGATGGTCACCACCCACTTCATGGATGAGGCGGAGTACTGCGATCGCATCGGCCTGGTCTTCCGCGGCCAGCTCATCGCGAATGGCACGCCGGACGAGCTGAAGGAAAGCGTGGCCACCGCGGAGAATCCCGACCCGACGATGGAGGATGCCTTCATCGAGCTGGTCACCGGAAAGGAGGATGCCGCCGCATGAAACACCTCTCATTCCGCCGCCTCCGCGCGCTCTGCTGGAAGGAGACGCTCCAGATCTTCCGCGACCCGAGCAGCAATCTCATCGCCTTCGTCCTGCCGCTGCTGCTGATCTTCGTCTTCGGCTTCGGCATCAATCTCGACACGCCGACCCTCCACGTGGGCCTGCTGAAGGAAGGCACCGGCAAGGACGCCGATGGCCTCGCGTCCGCGCTGCGGGGCACACCGTCGATGGTCGTCCGCAGCTTCGAGTCGCGGGATGACATGGAGCTGGCGATGGTGAATTCCGAGATCCGCGGCTTCATGGTCATCCCGTCGGATTTCTCCCGCCGGATGAATCACCCCGGCGACACCGCACCGGTGCAGGTGGTGGCCGATGGCTCGGAGCCGAATACCGCTCAGTTCGTCAGCAACTACTTCGAGGCGATCTGGCAGCACTGGATGCTCCAGCGCACCGAGGACCGCGGGGAGGAAATGGAGCGGGAGGTGGTGCTGGAGCCGCGCTACTGGTACAATCCCTCGGCGAAGAGCCGGAACTTCCTCATCCCCGGCTCCATCACCGTGATCATGACGGTGATCGGCGCGCTGCTCACCTCGCTGGTCGTGGCGCGTGAGTGGGAGCGCGGCACCATGGAGGCTCTGCTCGCCTCCCCCGTCACGCGGGCGGAGCTGCTGCTGAGCAAGATCCTCCCCTACTACGCGCTTGGCATGATCTCGCTGGTCATGTGCGTGGCCACCGCGCGCTGGGTGATGGGCGTGCCCTTCCGCGGGTCCATCCTCGCGCTGCTCATCGTCGGCAGCTTCTTCCTGCTCAGCGTGCTCGGCATCGGCCTCGCGATCTCGACCGGCACGCGGAACCAATTCAATGCCGCGCAGGCCGCTCTGAATGCCGCCTTCCTCCCGGCGATGATGCTTTCCGGCTTCATCTACGAGATCTCCAGCATGCCGACCTTCCTGCGCGGGGTCACGCATCTCATCCCGGCCCGCTACTTCGTCTCCGCCATCCAGACCATCTTCCAGGTCGGCACGCCGTGGCGGGTGCTGCTGCCGGACATCGGCATGCTGATGGTGTCCGCCGCCTTTTTCCTGGGTCTCACGGCGAAGCTGACCCGCCGCCGCATGGAATGAACGCCACCCCATGAACTTCTTCCTCCGCATCCGGGCGCTCGTCATCAAGGAGCTGCAGTCCACCTTCGGGAATCCGTCGAGCCGCGCCCTGCTGATCATGCCGGTCATCCTGCAGACCGCGCTCTTCCCCTTCGCCGCGACGCTGGAGGTGAAGAACGCCTCGCTGGCGATCTACAACCGCGACACCGGCGAGGCCTCCAGCGAGCTCGTGCAGCGCTTCGCCCAGTCCGACGCCTTCACCGAGATCCTGCCCATCCACGAGCAAAAAGACATGGAGGCCGCCATCGAGTCCCGCGCGGCCATGCTCGCCGTGAGCATCCCGGAGGACTTCTCCCGCCGCATCGCCGCCGGGGAGACCGCCCCCGTGCAGGTGCTCATGGACGGCCGCCGGTCGAATGGCGCGCAGATCGCCTTCGGCTACCTGCAGGGCATCACCGAGACCTTCCTGAAAGACCGGCTGGCGGAGAAGGGCGCGACGATGCCCTCGGAGACCGTCACCCGCTACTGGTTCAATGCGAACCTGGACTACAAGAACTTCATGCTGCCGAACCTGGTGGCCGTCATCACCACCATCGGCTCGCTGATCCTCACCGCGCTCTCCGTCGCGCGCGAGCGTGAGCAAGGCACCTTCGACCAGCTCCTCGTCTCCCCGCTGACCCCGGAGATGATCATGATCGGCAAGGCGGTGCCCGCCATGCTCGTGGCCTTCTTCCAGGCCACGCTCATCCTCTGCGCCGCCGTCTTCCTCTACCACGTCCCCTTCCAGGGCCACCTGCTGCTGCTCTACCTCGGGATGTTCTTCTACGCGCTCTCGCTGGTCGGCATCGGCCTGCTGATCTCCTCGATCTGCAATACCCAGCAGCAGGCCTTCCTCGGTGCCTTTTCCTTCATGATGCCCGCCATGATGCTCTCCGGCTTTGCCTCGCCGGTGGAGAACATGCCGCGCTGGCTGCAGCTCGCGACGCTGCCGAATCCCATCCGCCACTTCGTGGAAATCGTGAAGGGTGTCTTCCTGAAGGACGCCTCCGTGGAGCGCGTCTTCTCGCTGATCCTGCCGCTCATCCTGATCGGCTTCTGCACGCTAGGCGCGGCCTCGATCATGTTCCGCCGGAAGACCACTTGAGGAAGGCGGGCATCCCTGACCTCCAGACTTTCAACTTGCGCGGGGTGCATCACCCGTTAGAGTCTGCGTCAACCGGACTACGTCCGTTTTTCCAAACGCAACTAAGCAACCACCATGAAACTCGTCAAAATCGCCGCCCTCCTCGCCGCTGCCGCAGGTTCCCTCGTTTCCTCTTCCTGCTGCTCCAGCTCCCCGGCTCCGAAGCCGTCGACGCCGACCTACGTTGCTCCGGCCAAGTAATCTGATTTAGCGGACCTCTAACGTCCGCGTCATGACTCAAACCAGGGTGGACCTCTCCGTGGGTCCACCCTGAATTTTCGCTTGGAAATCATTTTTCTCGCGAATTCCAAAAAACCTCATTTCACTCCCGCCATGCTTCGCATTATCGCTGCCGTTTGTCTGTCCGCCTTCGCGTTCGCCTCCGCTTCCTGCTGCTGCACCGGAGAACCGAAGCCCGCCAAGCTCCGCCCGCTTCCCCACTTCCAGGAAGTCCCGGCAGCCCCAGAGGTGAACTACTCGAAGTAAGTTCGCCCGACCCGATTTTCCCTAAAGCCCCGCCCGGTTCGCCGCGCGGGGCTTTTTCGTGCCGTCATCTTGCGGCCACGGCTCGGACATCTACGTAGTTCTTGATACAGAACGAGTCACAGGTTGCTTCCCGCGGAAATTTTCGGTAACAGGCGGATCACTCCCCATGAAAACACCGGACTCCCCTCCGCGTTTCCACACCACCGTCCGCCACTACCACCGCTACCGCTCCGACAGCCGGAGCTGGGACGACTGGACCGATCTCGAGCGCAAGCCGGGCTCGCGCTGGCGATGGCTCCGGATCGCCGTGCCTGTCGCGCTCGCCGTCATCGGCGTGGTGCTCCTGTTCCTCTACGGCGGCTCCTGAAGCCCCGTCTGCGCACGGGATCACGCTTTGACAATCCACTGGTGGTGACCCACTTTGCCCGCCCGCCGCGAAGTCGCGGCCTTCCGATCATGGGCAAGAGCCTCTACCAAAAAGTGTGGGAAAGCCACAGCGTCGGCACGCTGGCCGACGGTCGCACGCAGCTTTTCATCGGCACCCACCTCATCCACGAGGTGACCTCGCCACAGGCCTTCGGGATGCTCCGCGACCTCGGACTCACGGTGAAGTACCCGCAGCGGACCTTTGCCACCGTGGACCACATCGTGCCCACGGAAAACCAGGACCAGCCCGTCGATCCGCTCGCCGCGGAGATGATGTCCGCCCTGCGGTCGAATTGCGATGACTTCGGCGTCACCTACTTCGACCTCAGCTCCGGCAAGCAAGGCATCGTTCACGTCGTCGGTCCCGAGCAAGGCATCACCCAGCCCGGCACCACCATCGCCTGCGGCGACTCGCACACCGCGACGCACGGAGCCTTCGGCGCGATCGCCTTCGGCATCGGCACCACCCAGGTCCGCGACGTGCTCGCGACCCAGACGCTGGCCATGGAACCGCTGAAGGTCCGCCGCATCGAGGTCACCGGAAAGCTCCGCCCCGGCGTCTATGCGAAGGACGTGACGCTCCACATCATCCGCCTGCTCGGCGCGAAGGGCGGCATCGGCTACGCCTACGAGTATGCCGGCAATGTCTTCGACGACATGTCGATGGAAGAGCGCATGACCGTCTGCAACATGGCCATCGAAGGCGGTGCCCGCTGCGGCTACGTCAATCCGGACGCCAAGACCATCGCCTACCTCAAGGACCGCCCGTATGTGGACATGAGCGACTTCGACGCCACCGCCTCGCGCTGGCTGTCCTTTGCCTCCGATGCGGACGCGGTTTACGACGATATCATCAAGATCGCCGCCGCGGACATCGAGCCGACCGTCACCTGGGGCATCTCCCCGGACCACGGCATCGGCGTCACCGAGAGCATCCCGGATCCCGCCAAGGCCGCGACTGCCCTGGAAAAAGCCAGCATCGACGAAGCGCTCGCCTACATGAAGCTGCCGGCCGGCACGCCGATCAAGGGCGTGAAGATCGACGTCGCCTTCATCGGTTCCTGCACGAATGGCCGTCTCTCCGACTTCCGCGAGGTGGCGAAGTACATCCAGGGCCATCAGGTCGCCCCGGGTGTGAAGGCCATCGCCGTGCCCGGTTCCCAGATCGTGGCCCACCAGTGCGAGCAGGAAGGCATCGACAAGATCTTCACTGCCGCCGGCTTCGAATGGCGCGGCGCGGGTTGCTCGATGTGCCTTGCGATGAATCCCGACAAGCTCGTCGGCGACCAACTCTGCGCGTCCTCGTCGAACCGCAATTTCAAAGGCCGCCAGGGTTCGCCAACCGGCCGCACCGTCCTCATGTCGCCCGTCATGGTGGCCGCCGCCGCCGTGCAGGGCAGCATCGCCGATGCCCGCGAGGTCTTCTCGCTGGAACCGGAGGCGGCTGTCGCGTAGTCTGGCCCGGTATCCCACCCCTAGGCCATATATGAAATCGACACTTCTTCTCTCGCTCTCGTTCTTCCTCGTCTGCGGAGCCGTCTCCGCCCAGGCGAAGACACCGGTCGAAACGCTGCTCGAAGTCACGCGCTACGAGGAAACCGCCATCGAGTCCGCGGTCGCTGCCTTCGACGGCATGATCGACCAGCTCAAGCAGCAGGGCGTTCCGGAAGCCGCCATCAAGGAGATCCGCACCGAAGCCCGCGCGCTTTACGTGAAGATCTTCTCCGGCAAGGAGATGCGCACGAAGACCGAGGAGCTCTACACGAAGCACTTCACCGAGGAGGAAATCCTGGAGCTCACCGAGTTCTACCGCACGCCCCTCGGCCAGAAGACCCTCTCGGCCACGCCCGCGATCATGACCGATGTCATGAAGATCGCGATGCCCGCCATCCAGAAGGAAATGCCGACCTTCCAGCAGAAGATCGGCGAGATCGTCGAAAAGCACACCGCAGGAGCACCCGGCAAGAAAGACGCCGAGTGATCCAGCCCGCGCCATGAGCACCGCCGCGCCGAATCTGCCGGTCACCGCCGCCGAGTATCTCGAAGGAGAGCTGCGGTCGGAAGTCCGGCATGAATTCGTCGACGGTCGCATCTACGCAATGTCCGGCGCGAGCCGGAAGCACAACGAGATCTGCCTCGAAACCGCCCTGATCCTCAAGGACCACCTCCGCGGTGGTCCTTGCCGGACCTACATCGAGGCGGTGAAGGTCCAGATCGCCGACGACATCGGGGAAGCCTACTACTACCCCGATGTCTTCGTGACCTGCGAGCCGGCGGACGACGATTCCCACATCGTCCGCCATCCCAAGCTCATCATCGAGATCCTGTCCCACGGCACCTCACGATATGATCGCGGGGAGAAGCTGGCCGCCTACCAGCGCCTGCCCAGCGTCGAGGAGATCGTTTACATCGAGCAGGACTGGCCGGAGATCTTCCTGCTCCGCCGCTCGGACCGCTGGAAGAAGCACATCTACACCCAGCCTGACTCCCCAGTACACCTCGAGTCCGTCGGGCTCACGCTCACCGTCGCCGATTTCTACCGCTCCGCGCCCTTCCCGGACGACGTGAAGCGACCTTGGTATCTCATCAACCGCGAGGACGGCTGACACCGTCCTCGCCCATCCCTTTCACCACTCTCACCATGGCCCTCGAAAAAGTCACCACCGTCACCGGCCGCGCCGTCTTCATCCCCGGCGCCGACATCGATACCGACCGCATCATCCCGGCGCGGTTCATGAAATGCGTCACCTTCGATGGCCTCGGCGAGTTCGCCTTCTACGACGTGCGCTTCGACCCGACCACCGGCGAGAAGACCGACCACCCGCTGAATGACGAGCGCTTCGACGGCGCGACCATCCTGCTCGCGGGCGTCAATTTCGGCTGCGGCTCCTCCCGCGAGCACGCCCCGCAATCGCTGAGCAAATACGGCTTCAAGGCCGTGGTCGCCGAGTCCTTCGCCGAGATCTTCTTCGGGAACTCCACCGGCCTTGCCATGCCCTGCGTGATGCTCACCGCCGACGAGATCGACCAGCTCCGTCAAGCCGTCGAGGCCGATCCCGCCGTGGAAATCACCCTCGACCTGGTGAAAAAGCGCGTACGCTCGTCCACCGGCCTCGATTTCGGCTTCAACATGCCGGAGTCCGCCCGCGACGCCCTCGTCGCAGGCCGCTGGGATCCCATCCAAGAGCTGCTCGACCGCGAAAGCGACATCGCTACCAAGGCGAAGGAGCTTCACTACGTGTGACTCCCTCCGCGGCACCGTCCCGGACACATTTTGCGTCGTTAGATGAGCTGCCCTCCCGTTGGGTTGACGTGTGGGTAGGGCTGCGATAGGCCTTCGACCCCATGACTGGTATCCGCCTCTTCTTTGCCCTGCTGTTCTCCAGCCTCTGTCTGGCGACAGCCCACGCCCAAGTCGAGGTGAGGATGACTATGGGGCGGAACAATTTCGTCGCGGGCGAATCAGTCCCGGTCTCCATCAGCGTGACCAACCGCTCCGGCCAGGATATCATCCTCCAAGGCAACAACCGCACCGGATGGCTGGACCTGATGGTAAGCAGCCTGAGCGGGAAGCCCCTCACCCCGATGGGCCAGCCGACCTTCGGCGCCGTGAAGATTGGGCTCGGCCAGACGATGAGCCGCACCGTCGATCTCGCGCAGATCTATCCGCTGCAAACGGTGGGAAATTACTCGGTTTACGCCGTCGTCCGGATGCCGGGCCAGGAGAACGGCGTCATGTCCAACCGACTGACCTTCAACTCGAACTCCGCCCGCACCTACTGGACGCAGAAGATCGGCCTGCCAGGAAAACCCGGCCAAGGACGTGAATACAAGGTGCTCCAGTTCAACTCCGGCTCGAAGACGATGCTGTATGCCCAGGTGATCGACACGCGCACCGGCAACTCCATCAAAACCCACCCGCTGGGTGAGGCACTGGTTTTCCGCAAGCCCTCCGTCACCTTGGACAACCGCCAGGTGATGCACGTCCTCTACCTCATCTCCCCTGACATGTGGGGCCACGTCCGCGTCGACTCCGCAGGCAAGCTCCTCGGTCGCGAGCTGCACAAGCGCGGCGCAGGGTCGGATCCCGTTCTCTACACCTCTCGTGACGGTATCGTGGAGGTCGGGAACAGCATCCCCTACGACCCGAGAGCCGAAGCCGAAGCCCGTCGGAAGGTGCGCAAGGCCTCCGACCGACCGACGAATCTTATAAATTGAAAAATTTTCAGGGTGGGCTGGGGAAATGTCCCTTTACATAGTTTTCCTATAAATTTAAAAATTCCGTAACTTCCGGCCCGATTAACAAATTTCCCAACATGAGAAAGCTCTTCCGTTTGCTGCTGCCCATGCTCCTGCTCTGCGCGGCGAGCCTGCCGGCCCAGGCACGCTTTTTCCGCACGGTGATCATCGATCCCGGTCACGGTGGCCATGACAAGGGCGGCCAATGGGGCCAAGTGTATGAGAAGCACCTCGCTCTCGACACCTCCGTCCGTCTGGAAAGCGAGCTGAAGAAGCGCGGCTTCCGCACGGTGATGACCCGCCGCAGCGACTACTTCATCTCGCTGCCGGAGCGTGTCCGCATCGCCAGCCGCTACTCCGACGCCATTTTCGTGAGCGTCCACTACAACTACACGTGGAAGCAGCAGGTGTCCGGTCTGGAGACCTTCTACCACTCCGGCCAGAGCCAGGCGCTCGCCTCCTATGTCCACTCCGGCATGATGAGCAAGGTACGCGCCGTGAACCGCGGCGTGAAATTCGCCCGCTTCTACGTGATCCGGAACACCACGTGCCCGTCCATCCTCGTCGAGTGCGGCTTTGTCAGCAATGCAGGCGAGCGCTCGCGCATGAAGACGGCATGGTTCCGCCAGGCACTTGCCGAAGGCATGGCCGAGGGCATCGCGCGCTTCCGCCGGTCCGGCTGATCCGCTAGAGGTGGCAGCATGTCGTTTGTCACCGGTGCGGCCATGCGGTCGCTGGAGGAGTCCGCATTCAGCAACGGGATCTCCGCGGAGTATCTGATGGACCAGGCGGGTGAAGGGATCGCCCGCCGCCTCCTTGACCACTTTCCCCGGCCCGGGCGCGCCGTCGCCTACCTCGGCAAGGGGAACAATGCCGGAGACGCTCTTGTCGCGCTCCTTCATCTGAGAAATGCCGGTTGGCAGATCTCGCTCAGGGCCGCCTGGCCGGAGTCAGCATGGGGGCCGCTGCCGCTACGCAAGTGGCAGGAGCTGGACTCACCCTCCCCTACCGAGGTCATCCCTGAAGGCCCGAGACCGCTGCTCCTGCTCGATGGCCTCCTTGGCATCGGCGCACGCGGCACCCTTCGCGAGCCACTTGCACCCCTCGCCGAGGAAATGGCCGGGCTTCGCGAATCCCGCGGTGCGATCGTCGCCGCCATGGATCTGCCTTCCGGGATGGACGCGGATACTGGCGAAGGCAGCGGCATCACGGCAGACCTGACCCTCCCGGTCGGGGTCGCAAAGCTGGGGCTCACCACATCCGCGGGCATCGCGAGCGCCGGACGCATCCTGCTGGTTCCCGTCCCGGATCTCCCGCCTCCGGCTGCCGACACGCTCGCATTTTTTTGTCCGGAGTCCTTCCCCGGCCTTCTCGCCCCGCGCCCGCATGATTTCCACAAGGGAAATGCCGGCAGGATCGGCCTTCTCGCCGGATCGCCCGGCATGACCGGTGCCGCCGTGCTCGCCGCCACTGCCGTCCTGCGGGCCGGAGGAGGCCTGATCACGCTGCACGGCGAGCCCGGCTTCCTGTCATCGCTCTCCTCCCCGATGCCTCCGGAGATCATGGTCCGCAGCTCGGCCACGCCGGTCGCGGACGCCTTCTCCGCCGGACATCACGCGCTCATCATCGGCCCCGGCATGGGCAACATGGCCGAGGACCAGAAGCTGGAACTCCTCACACAACTCGCCACCTCGTCCATCCCCGCGGTGCTCGATGCCGACGCGCTGAACCTGCTCGCCACCACCGGCCGCACTGACCTGTTAGAACGCCATCACCTCATCACGCCTCACCCCGGGGAATTCCGCCGCCTCGCTCCGGACCTTGCGGAACTCGACCGGGTGGAAGCCGCCGCGGCTTTCGTCGGGCGTCATCCCTGCACCCTCCTTTTGAAAGGAACGCGCACGCTGGTCGCCACCGCAGGGAAGGCCACCCGCTTCAATCCCACCGGCCACGCCGGCATGGCCTCCGGCGGACAGGGCGACGTGCTGTCGGGCGTCGCCGGGACCTTCCTCGCCCAAGGAGTGCAGCCAGCCGATGCCGCATCGCTCGCCGCCTGGCTCTGTGGCCGTGCCGCCGAGCGAGCCCTCGCGAAGGGCCCGATCACCACCGCGGGTGACACCATCGACGAGCTCGGCGGCGCCATGCGCGACTGGCAGGAAAGACGGCGCTGACGATTTCATCTACTACGAATCCAGTAGCAAAAAACGGCCGCCCCCCGAAGGGAGCGGCCGTTGCCACGATGCGGAAAAATTTCCTCAGGCCTTGTTCAGGACCGCCCGGCCGCTCTCGACGACGAAGGAAGCCTGCGTCTTGAGCGGAGCCCCCGGTCGGGTCACATAGTCCACCGTGCGGAAGTCGCTGCGCCACGACTTCGAGTCGATCACGCAGCTCACGTAACCGCGATGGTCGCCGTGGTACTTCACGAATGGATTCTGGGAGAGCATCGACTCCAGGCCGGCGGGATGATCGGTGCCGTCGCCCTTCGAGGTGATGGAGGTGCAGACGAATTCCGTGCCCGCGCTCGGGGCATCGGCCTGGCTCGGCTCCACCGGCAGTTCGTTCGCCCAGTGGGTATGGATGTCACCGGTGAGCACCACCGGATTCGACACCTTCAGGTCCATGAAGGCGCGCAGCAGAGCCTGGCGTTCCACCTCGTAGCCCGGCCACTGGTCCATGCTATACATCTCCTTCGGCCCCTTCGTGCGATCGACTCGCGCCATCATCACCTGCTGGGCGAGCACGTTCCAGGAGGCACGGGAATTCTTCAGCTCTCCGAGCAGCCAGTCGCGCTGGATCGCGCCGAGCATGGTGCCGTCCGGATTCATCGATGCCGGGCCGGGGCGGTCGCGGTTCGGCTGGTCGGTGCGGTGCTGGCGGGTATCCAGCACGTGGAAGTCCACCAGGCTGCCGTGGCGCACGCTGCGGTAGAGCTTCATGCCCGGGCCCTTCGGGATGCACGCCGCGCGCAGCGGCATGTGCTCGTAGTAGGCCTGGTAGGCCGCCGCACGGCGCAGCAGGAAGTCCTCCTTCGAGGCTGGCCCCTTCTCCTCCGGGATGTCGCCCGCGTAGTTGTTGTCGAATTCATGGTCGTCCCACGTCACCACCCACGGGGCGGCGGCGTGCATCGCCTGCAGCGAGGGATCGGACTTGTACTGCGCGTGGCGGTTGCGGTAGTCCTCCAGCGTGATGATTTCCTGGCTGTTGTGCTTGCGGACTTGGCCTTCGCGGCTCGAGCCCTCGTAGATGTAGTCGCCGAGGTGCAGCACCAGGTCCGGGGCCTCCGCGAGCATGTGCTGGTAGGCGGTGTAGAAGCCCCCCTCGTAGTGCTGGCACGAGGCGAAGGTCATCTTCAGCGGCGATGTCTGGGCCGCCGCGCGATCCGGACTCTCCAGCGTGCGCGTGCGACCGCGCTGGCTGATCTCGGCACCTGCCTTGAATTGATACCAGTACCAGCGGTCCGGCTTCAGGCCGGTCACCTCGACGTGCACCGAATGCGCCCAATCGGGATTCGCGATCTGCTTGCCGCTCGCGACCACCTTCGTCATCGCCTCATCCTCGGCCACCTGCCAGTGAACCCAGACCGACTCGCGCGGCATGCCGCCACCGGCGAGCGGCTCCGGTGCGAGACGCGTCCAGATGACGAAGCCATCCGCGGAGGGATCGCCCGATGCCACCCCGAGCTGGAACGGATACGCTTGGAAAGAAGGCTTCTCCTTCGCCACCGGCTGATTGCTCCACGCACGGCCCGCACCAAGGGCGACAAGCATCGAGCTGGATGCACCGATGAACGAGCGTCGGCTGAGATTCGGCGAGTCGAGGGGGAAGACGGGACGGAAAGGATTCATGGGTGTTAGATAAAGATGATGTGGGAGATCTGTTTCAGCAAAGTGGCCGCGACTCGTCGTGTGGCCCCGCTTTGGCGGCGTGATCACGCGGCGCTGCCGCCTCGCAAAAACAAGAAGTCGCGGCCCCCGCTTCGAAGGGCCGCGACGATAGGAGCCGCCTCCCTCGCATCAAAATCGCTTCGGTTACGATCTTGTCGCGAGATGCGGTGAAAGACCGCCTCCCGGCGTGACGCTCAGTCGCCCGCGCGAAGACCCAGGCGGATGAACTCGGGGCGATTCGTCGTGACCGACAGCGTGCCGAAGCCAAGGAAGCGGCGCGCGGTCGGCACGTCGTCCACGGTCCAGCAGTGATACTCGAAACCTGCATCTTGGATCGTCTTCACAAAGGCCGCGTCGAGACGGGCGTCCGCCTTCGAGCTGAAGCCGTCCGCCTTGATGTCGCGCAGGGTGGCCAGCACCTTGTCCGTCCCGGGATTGAGCGGCAGATCCTTTCCGAAGGAGGCAAGCCAGCAGGCCTTGTAGGCAGGCTTCACCTTCTTCACCTCGGCGATGACCGGGGCTTGGAAGGAGATGATCACGATCTGCTCGTCCTTCAGGCCGGAGGCGGCGAGGTCTTCCATCATGGCGGGCACGATTTCCGGGCCGCACTTCACCTCCACGTAGATCTTCTTCCCGGCGGGCACCGTCGCCGCCACCTCGCTGAGGGTCGGCATCTTCGTGCCCTTGAATTCCGGCTTGAACCACGCACCGGCATCCAGCGCCTGGAGTTCGGCGAGCGTGCTGTCCTTCACCACCAGCTTGGTGCCGCCGCCCGTGCGCTTGGTGTCGCCGTCGTGAATGCAGACGATCTTGCCATCCTTGGTCAGGTAAAAGTCGCCCTCGATCGCGTCCGCGCCCTGCTTCCACGCGAGCTCGAAGGCAGGCAGGGTATTCTCCGGCGCATCGTGGGAGGCACCGCGGTGGGCTACGAGGAATGGCTCGGCGGCATGCATGGCGGTCGCGGCCATGAGGCCGGCGGCGAGGGTGAGAATATGCTTCATGGGATCGGTTCGGGAAAGAACGTCGAGTCCACCCATGCATCTTTCCGATCCGGAGCGCGGAGTCGCAACACTTGTGTCACTCGCCGATTGCTCTCCGGGCGCGGCATGCTTGAATGGCGCGGATGACGAAAGACGACCGGGAGTTCCTTTTCACCCTGCTCAAAACCCCCAGCCCGACCGGTTTCGAGATGCCCGGCCAACGGGTGTGGGCGGACCACCTCCGGCCCTTCGCCACGGAGGTCGCCTGCGACGCCTACGGCTCCACCTGGGCACGGCTCGAGGGCAAGTCGAAGCACACCGTGATGCTCGCCGCCCACGCCGACGAGATCGGCTACATGATCAAGACGATCCAGTCGGACGGCTTCATCCGCATCGACCGCATCGGCGGCAGCGACGCGGCCACCGCACGGGGACGCCGGGTGATTTTCGCCGGGGACAAGGGCCCGGTCATGGGCATCATCGGCAATACCGCCATCCACCTGCGCCGCGACAATCTCGGCGATGAGAAGGCCCCCCAGCCGCACGACCTGTGGGTGGACGTGGGAGCTTCAAACGAAAAGGAAGTCGCCGCGCTCGGCCTGCGGGTCGGCCACCCGGGAGTCTATGAAGACGGCCCGGCGGAGCTGGCGAACAAGCGCCTGATCAGCCGCGCGCTGGATAACCGCATCGGCGGCTACATCATCGCCCAGGTGCTGAAGCGCATCGCCAAGTCGAAGAAGAAGCCCGCCGTGACCCTGCTCTGCATGAATACCGTGCAGGAGGAAATCGGCGGCCACGGCGCGATGATGGCGACGTACCGCCACCAGCCCGACGTCTGCATCTGTCTCGACGTCACGCACGCGACCGACACCCCGGGCATCGATGCGAACAAATTCGGCTCGGTGAAGCTGGGCGGCGGCCCGAGCGTCAGCCACGGCACGGCGAATCACCCGCTGGTGATGAAGCGCCTCATGGAAGTGGCCGCGAAGGCAAAGATCCCTCTCCAGCACGAGGCCAGCAGCCGCTTCACCGGCACGGACACCGACAAGATCTTCAACATCCGCGAAGGCGTCCCGAGCGGACTCGTCTCGCTGCCCCTGCGCTGCATGCACTCGGTGGTGGAGACCGCGCACCTCGATGACATCGAAAGGATCATCGATCTGCTCACGGATTTCGTGCTATCCTTGGGTGCGAAGGACACCTTCCACCAGACCCTATGAAATCCTGGGCCGCCGTGCTGACGCTCGCATGGACCTCCGTGGCTGCCGCCGCGGAAGGGCCCGGCGATGCCGCGCTGTCCTTCCTGCGCAGCCTGAAGAAGGGCAACGCGGTCTTTGCAGTGGGCGACACGGCGGTCTCCCCGGATGTCCCGGAGGAAGAAAAGGCGGACATCGCGGAAAAGCTGAACAAGCTGGGCCGACAGATCCGCCCGGACGACCTCCGGGTGATCGAGGAAAAGCAGGACGGCGACCTGGCCGCCGTCCTCATTTCCCAGGTGACGAATTACGATGCCAGCAGCGTGCAGATCCACGCCGTGGGCCTGGTGAGGAGCGCCGACAAGTGGAAGCCTGCGCCGCTGCCGTCGTCCTTCGACAGCACCGGCCTGAGCTTCCGCCCCGGCTTCCTCGCCCGCGCACGACAATTGGAAGACTGGATGCTGAGCGCCCGCGGCGAGCAATTCGTGAAGCTGAAGGACAATATCTTCACCATGCTCGCCGACGAGATGCGCAAGGTGAAGAGCCTGGACGATCTCCATGAATCGACACCGGAGAAGCTGGCGAACGATTTCCTCAAGGCGCTCGCGGAACGGAACCTGCCGGCCGCGCTCGCCATCGCTGGCGGGCTGGAAGATCCCCGCCCCGCCGATTGGGAGGACACCTTCCAAGCGATCTCCCGCACGCTGCGGAGCCCGAAGATCACCCACCAGAAGTGGCGCCTGCTGGCTGCCCCGGAAGTGCTCCGCGCCATCGTGCACGTGGACTCGGATGGCGATGACCGGCTGGCAAGCCTGGTGGTCCTCGATCCCGGCGACTACTCCACACGGCCCCGGCCAAAGATGGTCCACCTCCCCTTTCTCCGCTCGAAGGCGGGCCTGTGGCGCGTGCGACTGCCGCAGGAATTCCTCGCCGCCGCGACGCAGAGACCCGGCCAGGATGAGGAGGACGACGGATTCGATGCCGACCTGCTTGCCAAGTTCCCGGCGAAGCTGGCCGAGCGATATCCCGCTGTGAACGAACCGGACGCACGCGCCGCGGCGAAGGCCGTGCTCGCCTCCCTGCGCGAGGTCACGCTCGATCCGCTGATTCCCCGGCTCGACCTCACCTCGAATCCGGAGGCCGCGCTCGATGCATTGGGGCGGGCAGCACGGCTTTGGCAACGCTTTCACCAGACCGACGACCTGGCCTCGCCGGTGATCCTCGATGTCCACGAGTCGGGCGATGACGCCGTTGCGCTGGTCCAGCTCGTATCCGGCAAGTCTCCCGAGACCGCCCGTATCGAGACGCTCTTCCTGCGGCGCGGCGAAGGCGGCTGGCGGGCAAACCCCGGTCTCTCCGGACCCGGTGCTCTCGCCCAGGTGAAAGACGCCACCGAGATCAGCAAGTGGATCGCCGATGCCTCGAAGGCCCGCAACGAGGATTGGGCGAACGGACTGGTCCAGAGCATCGGCGGCATCGCCGCTGACACCGCGCCATCGGAAGAGGACGCGCGCCGGATCGTGGAGGAGTGGCGCAAGGCCATCTCCAGCGGTGACGCCGCGACCATGCTGGATCGCTCCGCGTGCTTCGACGACAAGGAAGGCCGCAGCAAGCTGCTTCGCAACTCCGGCTACGAATTACTCTCCCGCCAGCAGGGCGAGATCCTCGGCGTGAATCGCGCCGGGCGCTGGGCCGTCGTCTCGGTTCGCATTCCCCCCGCCGCCGGTGACGACTCGGCGGACGCCTACGCGATGCACGTGGTGGCCACCACGCCCGCCGGCCCGAGGGTGCTGGCGGAGCTGGATTTCTTCGACCCGCTCACGCGTTCCCGCGAATTCCTGAACCGCCGCCTGTGGGAGCGCGTGGCCGCACGCCTGCCCGATGGCGCGCGCGGCGAGCTGGAGTCGATCTACGAGAAACATCGTACCATTTCCGCCGCCGACCGCGAGCGCCGCCTGAATCCCACCGAATGAGCGACCTCATCTCCGCCCGCCAAACCGCCCGCCGCCTGGAAGACGCCGTCCGCACCGTGGTGCGCGGCCAGGACGCCGCCCTGCGAAACATCCTCGCCAGCCTCGCCGCCGGTGGCCACGTGCTCGTCGAGGACGTCCCCGGCACTGGGAAGACCACGCTCGCCAAGGCGATTGCCCGCGCGGTCGATGGCGCCGCCTTCAAGCGCGTCCAATTCACGCCCGACCTCCTGCCGGGCGACATCCTCGGCGTCTCGATCTTCGATCCCCGCAGCCAGGAATTCCGCTTCCGTCCGGGCCCGATCTTCGCGGACATCCTGTTGGCAGACGAGATCAACCGCGCCTCGCCGCGCACGCAGTCGGCCCTGCTGGAAGCCATGGCCGAGCGCCAGGCGACCATCGATGGAGAGCGCCACGATCTGAATGGCCTCTTCTTCGTCATCGCCACGCAGAACCCGGTCGAGTTCCGCGGAACCTACCCGCTGCCGGAGGCGCAGATGGACCGCTTCATGGTGCAGAGCCGTCTCGGCTACGTCACCCCGGAGGAAGAGCGGAGCATTCTTTCCGACCAGATCGACACGCATCCGGTCGATCGCCTGCAGCCGGTGATCAATCGCGACGATCTCGTGGGCCTGCTGGAGGCCACCCGCACGGTGCGCATCAGCGATGAGCTACGCGGCTACATCGTGGACATCGTCTCCGCCACCCGCGGCCGCGATGACGTGCAGCTCGCCGCCAGCCCGCGAGCCTCGATTGCGCTGATGAAGATGTCGCAGGCGCTATCCCTTTTCGAAGGCCGTGAATTCGTCGTGCCCGAGACCATCCAGGCGGTCGCTGCGGATGTCATCGCGCACCGCATGGTCATCGCCCCGGAGGCAAAGCTCTCCGGCGTGACAGGCCGCCAAATCATCGCCGACCTCCTCACGGAGATCCCGGTGCCGGTGTGATACCGGCAGCCGGGGACGGCAGGCATGAACCGTGGGGCGGAAATCCGTGCGCCCCGCCAGTCATGCCGCCGCCCGCGGAAGATCGCCGTCAGATTTCCTCGCGCTTCAGCCAGCGGAAGCTCGCCACCTGGAACTTGCGTCCGAGGTCAGGCGAACCCTGATCCGGCTTCGGATTGAGGCCGAGCGAGTCGCCATTGAGCGGCACCGGGGTGCGCTGAACCACCGCCTCGCACCAAGCCTCGACTGGTGCGCCGCCATCGGTGGATGGAGCGCTGCCATAGGCGCGGATGACGAAGGAGTCTGAGCGCGCCGTGAGGACCGGGCCGATGAACTGGAGCAGGTCCGCCTGCGTGAGGAAGCCGGGAGCACCCCAGGCCACCGTGTCCGGCTTGAAGCGCTGCTCCAGGCGGGTCGGGTCCTTGATGTGATCGACGTGAGCGTAGTCCGGCAGATCCGTGCGATCCAGCGGCCACCTTTGCTCGAAGGCCCGGTTCAGCTCGGCGCGATCGATCGCGGCTTGAAGAGCACCCTTGTTGCCGGTTTCATCATCGCGCAGGCGGCGATTGACGAAATCCGAGAGGGAAAGGAACGGACCGCGCGTCTTCACCTCCAGCACGATCGCCTCGGAGAGCTTGCGGATCTCATCGCGGGTGAAGAGGCGCTGGCCGCTCCACGCTTCCTTGTCGGAGGCACCGCCGCCATCCCACTCACCGCCGGTGAGACCGTAGATGCGGGGGAATGCCACCTTGTCCCCGTAGATGCCACCGGCACCGGAGAGCAGCAGCGCTTCCCACGCTTTCGCGCTCGCGGAGTTCACGTTGAAGGCGCCATCCAGCATCAGCTTCGAGGCCGCGAGGTGGTAGTTCGTTAGATCGGAGGTCTCGATCTCGCCAACCGCAGGATTCGGCAGCAGGCGGCCATTCGGCAGCGGATTCTGATCGGGGTCGCGGAGGAAGGACTCCTTGTCGGCCGGGGAGCCGGTGGAGAGGAAGAACTCATCCCACAGCGAGTCATTCACCTCATAGCTGAGGTCGTAGATCAGCGTCTGGTCCAGCGGGGCATCCCGAAGCATCTTCCGCGCGAGGTGGGCCCAGCTATCCTCGATGGAGACACCGATGGCACCGTCCGGATCGGAGCGGCCGTCCATGCTGTAGCCCAGCGTGTCCTGGTTCCACCCGCCTCGGTCACGGTTCATCTTCTCGGAGCGAATCGGCTCCGTGTACTCGCGTCCGATGCGCGGGTCTGCCAGCGAGTTCCCCAGCGGATAGGTGGGGTGCCAGATGAACTCGGACAGCTTCGCGTGCTGGAAGGCACCGAGCGAAGCGATGGCCGTGTCCTTGCGCGGCAGGTCGAAGAGCACGCGCGGATGGCGGAAGCTGTTCGCGCGGTCGAAAGGATCGCCGAGATACTTCCCGCTCGAAAGCTGGGGCATCATGTTGTTCCAGTCCACCTCGCCGTCGAAGAGATCGCGGGTGTAGATGCCGAAGAAGTGCGGAGCCACGTCCGTGACGTTGTCGAAGGGATTCCGCAGCGCATACGTCGCACGCATGTTCCACGTCGCGATCGGCGCGCACTGGAAGTGCGGCGTGCCGGCCAGGCTGCCCGAGCCCATGACATTCGAGTCATGCTCGTTGAACCACCGCATGCGGAAGCCATCACGTGTCCGACGGTCCGGCACTTGGTTGATCGCCGCATTCGTCTTCGTGGATCGGGGGAATGGGACCGGATCGAGGTAGCTCCACTCGACGGGAAGCTCGTCATCGTCACCGAACTGATAGGCGCACGAAACCAGCGATCCCTGCGGCAGCGCATTGAAGCCATCCAGATTCACGCTGCTCCCGCCCGTCATCGGCTTCCACAGCATGAAGTAGTCGTCTGACTGGAGGTAGCCCAGGTCCTGAAGGTCGCCGATCGGCTTGTCCGGGACATACTCGCGCCACTCGACCGGGGGAAGATGGATGCGGTTGTTGAACACCTTGGAATCCTTCGCCTCGTTATTCGCCTTGAAGAGAGGCCATGCATCCGCCGTGCGGGTGTCCTGGTAGAAGCTCACCGCCGGATTCGGAGCGACATCCGGATACATGATGTTGTTCGAGAAGGTGACCTCGTCGTAGCGGCGGCTCTGGCGCGGCGACCACACGAGAGTCTCTCCCGGCGCGAGCTTCGTGCCCATCATGCGGAAGTAGATGCGGCCCTGCACGGCACCACCCTTCTCACCGCCACCCTGGCCCCAGTACATCTGGTAGCCCTGCTTGTTGCCATCCTGCATGGTCACCTCGACGCGCTTGCTGCCGTTGATGTGCATCATGATCATCGAGTTCGGCACCTCGATCTCGAACTGGTAGGGATTCCAAAGCGCGACCCGCGGGTAGAGGTGGAGCCTCAGGCCGTACTGTGCGGTCGGATTCGTGGCCTTGTCCTCGTAGTAACTAAGGTTGTAGTAGATCGACCCTTCCACCAACGTTGGCATGAGGTCGTTCTTCGTACGGTTGTTGAATTCCACGCTGCCCGAGTTCGCCTTCGTCAGCGTCGGCATCTCCATCGCGGTCTTGAAGTTCCCCGGCGAAGTCGTCGCGGAGCGCTTCGCCCAATCGCGCAGCAGGCCGAAGTTCGGCGATCCCAGGTCATGCCGGGGAGCCGTTGCGGTAGCCGTCGCGAGACGGGACGCCTCGCGATTGCGGGGGCCCACGAGATTGTCTGCATCCGACACGCCCACGGACGGGACGCCGTCGTAATCGAGGCTGCCGATGGAACCGGAGCTCTCGATGAAAGCGGTGAGATCCTTCCTCCAACCGCCCGCACGGACATCGGTCAAGAGCCCCTTCGACTCCGTGGTGAAGTCGTGGAATCCCGTCTTCGAAGACTTCGCGCCATTGGACGCGAGATCGAGCTGGCCGAGCGAGATCGCTTTCTTGCGGGACTCCTCCTCAAGCTCCCGGCCACCGACCGCAGCGGACCATGAAGCATCCTGTGCAAGCTGCAGGGAGCGCCAGGGGTATGCGGTCTTCGTCCGCTCCGAGGCATCGCGCGTCGCGACGTTCGCCTTGATTCCCAAGTCGCCCACCCACCAGGCATAGCTGCCCTTCGTTTTGCCGCCTTCTTCCAGTTCCACCTTGGGAACCTCCACGAGCGTGCTGGTCGCCATGTCGCCCGCGTTGCCTGCTTCCGACACCAGCTCCACCCGTTCGCTGCCATTGACGGAGCTGTCTCCTTGAAATCTTTGCTCACCTTCGTTGCCGCTCACCAGCGTCGCGATCCGCTCGCTGCGTGCATTCCATCCGGTTCCGCGGAGGTCCTTCAGGCCGCCGTTCTCATTGTCACGGACGATGTAGGATGAGCCATCCTCCCTCGTGCTGCGCCACACGCTCACCCAGTGGGGATTGGCATCATTCAGTAGGCGCCCATCCGCGCTGATGCGCTGGTCCGGGCCCATGTGTTGTTGAAGTTCACCGATGGCGAGCTGGAGAGCCAGGCGTGCATTCGCGCGGGCTTCATCCATGGCCATCTGCGTGGTCGATCTGCGCAGCGAGATGCTCGACATGCCGAGCAGGCCCACGGCCAGCAGCATCAGCACGGGCACCAGCATCACCGCGGCGATGATCGCGAAGCCCCGGTCGGCCTTCCTCGCGAAGGTCCGGCGCGGCTGCGCCATGAGGGCGGAAGCGGATGCCGACTGCTTCATCCGGTCCCGCAGAATTGTCCGGCGGATCTGTTTGAATACCCGCCACTCACTGTAGTTCTGCATCGTTTTGAGATTGGTTCTTAGGTCCTGTCAGACCGGGGGAAATCGGGAAGGGGGAGGCAGGGTTTTCGATCGGGAAGAGAAAGGCGGCCGCTTCCCGCATGGAGCATGGGAAGCGGCCGCCAGGGATTTGACTGATCAGTCCTCGATGTAGGTCACCGAGAGGACGTAGAAGAGACGGTCTTCCGCACCGACCGGGATGGTCAGCGAGATCTCGTTCGCATCATCCGTGGTGGGAGTCACATCATTCCAGGTCACGAGGTCGTCACTGCTCTTGATCTTGTAGACCAGACGCTCGTCGTCAGCGGACTTCAGGAAGCGCAGCACCGTGCTGCCACCTTCGGTCTGCAGGCCGGGCAAGCGGTCGAAGGCCTTCGGGTTCAAGCCCAGCGCATACTCGACGAGGGCGGGGATGCCGTCGTGATCGCCGTCGAGGTTGTGGTCGAGCGCTATGCCATTGGTGCTGGCCCACTCGTCGAACCCGCCACCGGTGCCGGTGCCTGCGGTCTTCGCCGTGTAGATCACCAGTGTCGGAACCTTGTTGGCATGCTGGCCGGTGGTGCCCGGCCAGTAGAACTGCCAGCCATCGGTGGTCTCCGGCTTCACGGCGATGCCGTGGTTGCCGTAGCCCGAGCGCCAGGACTGGGCGATATTCGTCACGTCAAAGGTGGCGACGGAGCTATGGCCGAGGCCATTGACGCGCTTGGTCTCGGCGTCATCGACATTCACGCCTTCTTCCAGTCCGTAGAAGCCGTAGCTGCTCTCGACGGTCCAGTCTTGCATCATGCGGTGCACCGCGATCGGGCCACTGGATGGCGAGTTGCCGCCGTTGACCGTGGTCAGCACGAGTTCCGCACGGACGATTTCCTCGTCCATCGGAATCGCACCCACCGTCGAACCGAACTCCACAGGGAACTGGAAGAGGCCTTCCTGCGTTGCACCCGGGTCGAGGTCGACGTAGTTTGCGGCGAGCGTCGATCCGTCCATGGTCGCATTCACACCCAGCACACGCGCCGACTTGGCCGCGGTGAAGTTGTAGCTCTTGGTTTGCTTCTCAGGAACCACGTAGGTGACCACCAGCTTCGGACGAAGGGCCGGGTCCGTATTACCAGAAGTGTAGTAGGACCACGCATCCGCCGTGGACGCATCGTAGATCGAGAATCCGTGATTGAAGTTCTCGGACTCCGAATTGCTCTCGTTTGCCCAGATACGCAGGAACTTCGTGACATCCACGGAAGACGACTCCCCTTGCACCAAGCCGCCGAAGCCCGACAGCGGGGTGAGGGCACTGCGACCACGGACACCGATATTGCTACCCACGGTCAGGTCCGCATACTCCGTCCCTCCCAAGACACCACGCACGAGGCGGTCGACTACCCAAGGTCCCGGAGACTGCGCATCGGTGGCCACGGCGGTCGTCATCACCAGTTGGGCATCCACGATCGTCGCACCCCAGGGAATCTGGGAAGCACCGGTGCCGAAGATGTCGCTGAAGCGCACGACGCTGTTCACATCAGGGCTGGCAGGGGTAGTGCCGGCAGCAGGAGCAAAGCCATCCACCCCATACAACTGGACGGCGCTTTCCTCCTGGCTGATGCCCACTCCATAGCGCTTGCCGTAGTAGCCGGTGTAGCCATCCACTCCTTGCTGGAAGCTTGCGGTCTGGATCGACGGACGATAGGCCACGTTACGGATCTCACCGACGGCCGTGCCGCTGCCGACGCTGGAGCCCGCCGGAGCCTCCAACGTGATGACGACTGTCTCGCGGACCTCGAAGTCCGAATCAGCCAGAGTCGTGAGCGGCACTTCCACCGCGGAAACTCCGGCGGGGAAAGTGACCGAGCCGGAGGGGGCCTCGAAGTCAGCGCCCGAGGTGGCGGTGCCAGTGACCGTGTAGTTCACCGTCATCGGCTGGGAAACGTCTCCACCCATGCGGGCGAAGCGGAACTTGAGATCGTCGCCCTCGTCCACCGTGGGGACGGACGGCGTCACGAATACCTGCTGGCCGGGATCCGCCGACGGCGTGGTCGGCACTGCGAGGAAACGGAAGCCGCCGTTCTGGAAGCCACCAGCGATGTTGGGAAGATCGTGGGAGAAGACCACGAAAGTATTACCCCGGGTGTGGTAGGCATAGATGTTGTCACCGCCGGCTCCATTGTTGAAGTCGGAGCTGAGCATCAACATCGTGTTCGACGGGTTGATCTTGCTACCGTCGCCGAAGGTGATCTCGTAGCCGAGCACGGTACGGCGAACTTTCGCGCCGTGGGCCGCCATGGTCTCATTGAGCGGCGTTAGAGCACCACTGTCAGCGATCAGACCGCTGAGGATTTGCGGCACATCCTCCGGAACATACAGGAAGCTGACGCTGTCATCCTCGCTGCTACCGTTGTTATCGATGCTGCGCAGGAGCCAGCGGTTGTTGCTTCGGCCGATCGAAACGACGTTGTCGGAGGTCTCTCCCTGGCTCACGGCCAGCAGGTTTCCACTCATCGGCAGGCCTTCGATCGCGAAGTCGCTGGTGGTCGTGCTCGTGGTCACCTTGGTGATGGTCACGCCCGGAGGCAGGTTCGAGTTCCCGCCCACCACGGAGCCGTCGACCGCCAAGGTAGCGCCCACCCATCCGCTGGCGTAAGGGAAGAAGCCCAGGGAGAAGCGGCCGGACTCGGCACGGACTGGAGGATTGCCTCCGCCTTGCTTGTTGTCTTCGACCTTGAGGGCGTAATTCCCACCCGATGAGAAGCCGATCACGTTGTTGTCGATAGAACCACGTGTCGTGATGTCGGAGTAGGTGCTTCCGAGGAAATTGGTTCCGAAGAGGATGCCCGAGTTGAATGGGACCGGAGCGCCATTGATGTTCACGAGCGGAGCTCCGCGCACGTCACCTGGAGAGCTGAAAGCCTGCGATCCCGGGGTATTGGCGAGAATCTGCCATGGTGTGGTCGGGGTTGCGACATAGTCGGGGTCCAGCGCCGTGACATCGAATTCCAGGTCACCGCCATCCATGATGGCCGCTGAGTAACCGGGGACCGTCACCGATCCTACCGGGGCCATGCCGTAGAAAGTCAGGCGACGCGCGCCAGCCACCGCATTGTCGGTGGTGTAGGCGAAGGTCTCGATCAGATGCGTGCCCGTTCCCTCGACTTCCCACTGCACTTCGTAAGGTGCCGTGGTGGAGGTGCCCACCAACTCTCCGTCGATGTAGAACTCCACCTTGGCGATCTCCACGTTCTCCGGAGCATCGACGGCTGCCGCCAGGGTCATCGGCTCGCCGACGGTGTGGTAGCCATCCTGCACCGGACTGGTCAGCTCGACATCGGGCAAGGAGACGTTCTCGTAGGGCATCAGCGGCTCCATCCCCGGAGTGAGGAAGACGAAGCTGAACATCTCCTCGTCAGGAGTTGCCCCATCTTCCAGGGCAGCAGCGAGGGAGTCGCGGCTCTCCACGATCCAGCCGCCATCCGCATCGCTCCACTGGTAAGCGACGTAGTTGTTCACGTTCTTCGGCACCGGATTGGCACCCTGCGGGGCCAATCCGCCTACCGCGGAGATGATCAGCGTTCCTTCTTCGAAGGTGCGCTCTGCCCCTTCCTCACCGATCTTCAGCAGCCAGCGGCCCGTGCCAAGCTTGGTGACTGCGAAGTCTCCGCCTGACAAGCCCTTGCTACCATCGCTGCGGACCGAGCCCGCGGCGCTGACCTGACCCATCCCGGCCGAGACCATCGGGACATAGACAAAGGCCACACCCGACGAATTGTAGGCGGATCCGGTGTTGGAATTGCTCCTAGACGACACGGTGAAAGTGCCGTCGGCATTGGCGCGTGCCATCGCGAAGTTCGCGGCATTGTCCCCACCGCAAACGAGCAGCACGCCGTTCTGGGAGGTAGCCTCCACGCCGTGCGAACGCAGGTGGCGCAAATCGACCACAGCGGTGCCATTTCCTGCACTCACGAACTCCCTGCCAATCTTGATCGCAGACGAAGAATAGATGGTCGCAGCCGGCTTGAAATGACCTGCAAGCCAACCCTCGGCATGCGGGAACCAGGCAGCGGAAACGTCCACATTGAACTCCTGATTGACGTCTTCCGTGCCACCCAAAGTCGAGTGTGTCGGAATGTAGTAGCCGCCGGCATTCGGTTCGGAACTGCTGACCGCGTAGGTGATGCCGTTCCTGCCTCCGGCATTGGGGGCGGCTCCGTTGTTCCGGGCGATCTCCGCCACCGAGGAAATCATGATGCCATTGCCGCGATCGGTCGTCCGGTCGCTCGAGAACATCATGTCGAAGTCGCCCTTGTTGTGGCCGACCACATTGAAGAATTCAGATTGCCCAAAGGCGACGATACCCACGGACACCGCCGGACTACCGTGGGCCTGGTTGTTGTTCGTATTGTTGAGCTGGACGATGTCCAATGTCCCGTGCTCGACGCCGAATGCGGTGCCGCCCAGCGAACATGCTAGCAGCGTGGCAAGCGCTTTTGAGTTTGGTTTGTTCATGCGGCGCGGAGAGTGCCGTCGTGTCTCTTCTCAACGAGCGATTAAAAGTGACAAACCAGACATCATTCTTTCGTGAGGCTTCGTATAAATCCCCACTTTTAAGCATCAAGTGACGCAGATGTTGCAATAAAGTGCCGCGACCAGATTTTCTTGTGACTGAATGTTCACATTACGTTTTCCTCACAAAACAGGGTTTCCCAAAGCACCTTGAACAGGTTCCCCCTCCCCGGATTTCATGAAGCCGGGCCTTATCATATCTCTCTCCGCGTCGCTTTCGTGCGCGTCCTTTGCCGTGGAAGTCGGGTCACTCCGGGTGACCCAACTTGCCAATAACAACAACATCATCGACTCCGCCAATCCCGGTGTATCGATCGTGAAAGCCCCCGGCAGCACCGCTGGCGGCAACTTCCTGGGCACCTCCAACCGCGGCGACTACACCATGGACTTCGGCCGTGGCCGGGACATGGAGAATGGCATCCTGCTCAGCTCGATCGCCCAGCTCACCCGCAATGACAGCGCCACCGGCGGACCGGCCCCGGGAGAGTTCTTCGCCACGAGCAGCTTCGGATTCGAAGAGGACACGGGCAAATACTGGATCGCCATCCACGCTGCGCTGCATGGCGACAACATCGAGGCAAACCACGATGTATCCTACGCCTACCTTCCCTATGACATCTACCCCGGCGGATTTGCCACCAATGATGTCAACAACGGGCCGCTCACGCGCTTCATCGGAACCCAGGGTTTGCAACTCGGCGTCAATCTAACAGACCCTGCCGAAACCAACGGGCAATATCACCTCGATCTCGCCCCGATGGTGGCGAACGCCTCGCAAAGCGGCGTGCTGCTGGTGACCGGCGCGAAGAACGAGGACAACTTCGCCCTCTCCCGCGCGAACGCGGACGGCAGCTTCCACATCTTTTGCCACGACAATGCCGCCAACGGCTCGTCCTATGAGAACGACGGCGTGGGCTTCGCCTACCTGCCCGCCGCGTCCGTCGGTGCCGGTCGTCTGGTCGCGCTCGGCCGCGTGAATGGCGACGCCACCACCGACGTGGCGAGCGGGAATTTCACCGTGACGAAGGGCAGCACCGGACGCTGGTATCTCAGCATCCCCGGCCACACTGCCGACTCCGGCACACTGATCGTCAGCCCTGAAGGTGGCGTGAACTACAATGTGGACAACATCGTCTCCGCAGGCTGGGACGCCGGGAACCAGCGCTGGATCATCGAAAGCCGCGACCTGGGAGCAGCCCCGCAGGTGCCGGATCTCCAGGACATGCAGACTCCCACGGACGATGTCTTCAGCTTCGCCTTCTTCTCGGCCACGGTCGCGAATTCCGCGCCGACCATCGCCGCTTCCACACCTGCGGATGAGGCCATCAAAGTGGCTCCGGATTCCTCGCTGACCACGACCGTCGCGGATGCGGATGGCGAGCCGCTCACCGTGACCTACCACGCGCGCCGCGTCAGCGCGGTGGACCCGACGGGTTCCTTCTCTGTGGTCGCGCTGCCGGACACGCAGTTCTATTCGGAAAATACCGGTGGCCAACGCGCTGCGCTCTTCTCCGCACAGACCGATTGGATCGTGGCGGAGAAGGACGCGCGGAACATCGGCTTCGTCCTCCATCTCGGCGACATCACCCAGCATGGCGACCGTCCCGACACCGCGCTTGAGCAATGGACCAATGCATCGAACGCGATGTATCGCCTCGAGAATCCCGCGACCACCGGATCACCCGATGGCGTGCCTTACATCCTGGCCGTGGGCAATCACGACCAGACCCCGATCGGCGACGCGGACGGCACCACCACGAACTTCAATACCTACTTCGGCGTCCACCCGGAGACGGGCATCAATCACTTCGCGGACAAGAGCTGGTATGGCGGCACCTCGGTGCCCCACAGCGCGGACAACAACTACACGCTCTTCACCGCGGGCGGCATCGACTTCATCGTCATCAGCCTGGAATTCGACCTCACTCCGGATGAGGCCGATCTGGAATGGGCGGACGCGCTGCTGAAGGCGCACCCCGCCCGCCGCGGCATCGTCATCACCCACCACATGGTGAACACGGGCAACCCCGCGAGATTCAGCGTGCTGGGTGCCGCCATCTACGAGGCGCTGAAGGACAATCCGAACCTGATCCTCATGCACGGCGGCCACATTGCCGGGGAGGGACGCCGCACGGACACCTTCGAGGGCCGCGCCGTCCACTCCCTGCTGGCCGACTACCAGAGCCGCTCGAATGGCGGCGATGCCTGGCTTCGGATCATGAAGTTCATCCCCGCCCTCAATCGTGTGGAGGTGAGCACCTACTCGCCCGTGCTTGATGTCTTCGAGACGGATGAAGACAGCCAGTTTTCCCTCGACGTGAATCTCAAGGGCGGCATGGGGCCCTTCACACCCATCGGCAGCGTGACCGTCCAGCCCGGCACCGCATCGCTGGCACTGCCCGACCTGGAGCCCGGCACGCGCTACGAATGGTACGCCACCGTCAGCGACGGCACCACCACCGCATCGACTCCCGTCCGCTCGTTCATCACCTCCGGCGTACCATTTCCGCCGACGGTCGAGGTCACCTCGCCTGCAAATGGCAGCACGATGGAGGAGCCGGGCAGCTTCACCTTCGAAGCCTCGGCCAGCGACATCGATGGCTCGATCACGAAGGTCGAGTACTTCTCCGGCACCACCAAGCTCGGCGAGGCAACCACAGCCCCGTACTCCTTCACTTGGCAAGACGTGCCCGCGGGTAGCCACACCATCCTCGCGAAGGCCACCGATGACGAAGGAAACACCTCCTTCTCCGCACCCGTCGCCGTGCAGGTCATCGCGCAGCCCGTGGTGCCTGACGTCTCCACCGTGTCCACCGGTCGCTTCAATGCCGGATGGACGCTGATCGCCGGATCACCCGCTCCGCTCGCCTTCACCTCGCCGGGTAGCAATGTCGGCGACCTGGTCCTCCGCGTGAATGGCAGCCCGGTGAAATTCCTCTCCAATGCCATCATCACGGCGAACTGGGAAAACGCGGGGAACTCCGGCGTGGACTCCATCGACAACGTGGCGCTGCCCTACTCCGACGGCTCCGGCAACGCCTGGGTGAATGTCTCCGACAATTCCAACCCGAACGCCGCGGACGCCAATCCCACCCTGACCGAGGAGTCGGCAGGCACGGCGGTGGCATGCCTCCCCTATGCCGCTGGCTGGACCGGTGCCAGCATCACCGCGGACGGTGCGCTGCTCGGCGGCAATCTCCCCGCAGGCACCACCGTCCGCCGCGTCGGCGACGGGCTCTACACCATCTCCGGCCTACCCACGACCGGCAATCTGCTTGCCTTCCCGAATGGCAATGGCGGCACCGATGGCGACAACGTGCTCTCCGTCCGGAAAGACGGTAGCCAGTGGATCGTGGACGTGCGGGACAACTCCAGCGACTCGCAGAATGGCAGCTTCTCCTTCCTCCACATCCCGGCCGATACGCCGGGCGTGCTGAGCGGCATGATCCGCGCCAATGGCAATCTCGTCCCGCTCAATGGCCGCCTCTCCGACATGGGTGCCACCGTTACGAAGACGAACGATTACTTCGAGATCACCTTTGGCGATGGCACGGAGATCCGCTCCGCCAGTGCCGCCATCTTCCTCACCGGTGACTCGACGAGCAGCGGTGCCGCAGGAGATAACATCCACTCCTACTCCAGCTCCGGAAATTCCTTCCGCATCTTCAGCCAGGATCTGCCTCAGCTCGACGGTACCTTCCAGGCAGTGGACCTGCGTTTCCTGGTCGTCCCGTTCAATCTCGCGCCCTTCAAGCCGGTGACCACCGCCGTCTCCGTGACGGCCAGCGATGCGGAGGGGCATGAGTTCGGAGGAGACACCGGGATCGCCTTCACCGTCACCCGCAGCGGTGCCGCGGATGCCCCGCTGACCGTCCACTACGCCACCTCGGGCAGCGCCACGGATGGTGCCGACTACACCTCGCTCCCGGGCACCATCGAGATCCCCGCGGGGCAGCTCACCGCCACCATCAACACCGATGTCCTCGTCGATGACGTGGTGGAGGGCACCGAGAACATCATCGTCACCCTGCTGCCAAATGCCGCCTACACCCTCGGCGAGCCGGGCAATGCCACCGCGACGATCCACGATCGCCCACTGCAATCCTACCTCCACGACAAGGGCCTCTCCTCCCCGGATGGCGACGACGATGGCGATGGCATCTCAAACCTGCTCGAATACTTCCATGGCACGCACAACGCGGCGGCTGCCAATCTCGGCTCACTGCGCGCGGTCGCTGCGGGAGATGCAGGCGGAACTTTCACCGCCAGCTTCCCACGATCGAAGAGCGCTACCGATGTGACTGCCAATGTCGAGTGGTCCACCGACCTGCAGACATGGCACCGCAGCGGTGAAAGCAATGGCACCCAGACCGCAGACATCGCGCTGCGAGTCGTTTCCGCTGCCGAGGAAGATCCGGAGACAGTCGAGGCCACGCTCACCATTTCCGAAGGCCCCGTGCCTGCGTCGATCTACCTGCGCCTGGTCGTCACGCCTTGACGCTCGCGTCACTATCCCCGCGTCGCGACATGCGGCGCGGGGATAGTGAACGGTAGGAAACACGGGAAAGCGACGCGATTGTCACAAACCCCATCGTGAACCGACCCGGGCTTTCCCCTTACAGCCCCCGGCATGATGCTCCGCACGCTCCGGTTGCTTTTCATTTTCTCGCCGCTGCTCGCTTCCGCACAGGACAAGCCGACGCCGCACTCCCTGCGCATCCTCACGCTGGGTGATCCACCGCCATACCGCCAGGAAGTGCGGAATGGCGTGCGCTACGAAATCCCCGCCGCGGACGGCACCATCCCGCCGCGCAATCTGGAAGTCCCCGCGCTCTCCGAGTCCGGCGAGCCCGAGAACCTCAAGCTGCGCCTCCGCCTCGGCATCGCGTCGGATCCGCTCCAGTTCCCGCTCCCGGAGAACCGCTCCGTGGAGACGCGCCAGCCTTCCGGCCCATGGGCGAAGATCCCGCTTTCCACCTCTGAGGCCACCCTCGCCCTCATCTGGCGCACCGGCCCGGACTGGAACAAGGTCGGCGTGATCCACGTCCCCGATGGCAAGGCCGACCGCAGCAAGGGCGACTGCCGATTCATCAATGTGACCGCGAAGCCCATGGGCATCGTCATCGGCACCGAGAAGCTCAAGCTCGAGCCGCGCACCTCGATCATGCGCAGCCTGCCCGCCGGCACGCAGGAAACCACCGTCTCCATCCTCTACCCCGGCGCCGACGGCACCCTGCAATCCTGCCTCTCCACCACCGTCACAAGGAGCGCCGACAAGCTCCAGCAGTACGTCATTTACGCAGCCGACGGCAACAAGCCCCGCGTCCCGGTGAAGGTGCTCCCCTTGACCGAGACCCGCTGAGGCAAGATCACGCGCCGCCTGCTCCACAGAGCCAAAGCGGCCCACCATCGTGGTCCGCATCGCTCCGCGTGCGGCGAAGCCATATCACGGCCATCCCCACCCTCGGCTCCCCGGGCCTCCCTCCTCGGCAGCAGCCCCCACCGGCACCCACCTGTTGAAAGCCTGCGGAGACCCACGAACTGATCGGCTACTTCACCCCTGCCGATCATTCGATAACTCATTGGTTTCACCCGAAATCTCGCCACGCCCCGCACATACCCAGGCCTCAATCTCTCGGCCCGATGGGAAGTTCCCCCATCAATCATGCCATCATTACCACAATTCATGACATGATTCCATCAACATACGCATAGCCAAAGACACGCGAATTCACAATACGTCCATGTATCCTCCCCATGGACTCCCCTCCCTACGCCCACAGCGCGCCCGACGGCCTGCCTTGGGAACCGCTCTTCACTCCCTTCAGCAGCGACCCCGCAACGCAGTGCCAGCGCGAAGCCTGCGAAAGCTGCCGCACCCTTGCACCCCAGCACGGCCACTCCAACAAGGTCGCCTACTGGTGCGCCGCCTTCGCCGCCGCGATGTTCCCGCCCGGCCCCGACCGCGACGCGGCTTGGCAATGGGGATACCTTCTCGGATTGCTCCATGACTTGGGGAAGTTCGCACCCGAGTGGCAGGCTTACCTGAAGTCAAAGGCGGACCCGCATCAGGCCGATGTCTCCGGCAAGCTCGACCACTCCACGGCCGGGGCTCAATACGCGGTGAAGCTCCACGCGGCGCTCGGCCATCTGCTCGCCTACCCCATCTCCGGGCATCACTCGGGACTGCAGGACGCTACGTCAAATGGCACCTGCCTCGCCGCCCGGCTGAAGAAGACCGATCTTCCCCGGATTCCCGAGATCCCGTCCGATATCGGATCGCTGGGCATTCCGAAGCTTCCGTCATTCCTGAAAGGAGACGCGTTCTCCCTCTCCTTCTTCACCCGCATGCTCTTCTCGTGCCTGGTGGATGCCGACTTCCTCGCCACCGAGGCATTCATGAATCCATCGCAGGCGGGCAATCGCAACCGCCAGCCCGAGGGCATCCTCGAAGAGATCGCTCGTCTGGTGGATGCGAAGATCGACAACTTCGGCACGCCTTCCCCGGACGATACCGTGGCTTTCCAAAGGCGAAAGGTCGTCGAGGACTGCCGGGCGAAGGCTTCCGATGATCCCGGGATTTTCACCCTCACCGTGCCGACCGGCGGCGGCAAGACGCTGTCGTCGCTCAGCTTCGCACTGCGGCATGCCATCCAGCATGGGCAGACCCGGGTGATCTTCGTGATCCCCTTCACCTCGATCATCGAGCAAAACGCCGACGTCATCCGCGAGATCCTCGCGCCGCTCCAGACGGAGAGTTTCACCCCGCTCATCGAGCACCACTCCGCGCTCTCCCCGGACAAGGAGGACACGAGATCCCGCCTCGCGGCTGAGAATTGGGACGCACCCGTCATCATCACCACGGCGGTGCAATTCTACGAGTCCCTCTTCGCCGCGAAGACATCACGCACGCGGAAGCTCCACCACATCGCAAAATCGGTCGTCGTCCTGGACGAAGCACAGACCCTACCGGTCGATTACCTCCGGCCCTGCCTGCGTGTCCTGCAGGAGCTCTCGGATCACTACCACACCACCACCGTCCTCTGCACCGCGACGCAGCCCGCCATCGGCCATGATGAAACGGAGTTCCCCATCGGCCTCCGTTCCACCCGGGAAATCATCTCCGATACGCGCTCGCTCTTCTCCGCGCTCAAGCGCGTGGAGGTCGCATTCTCCGGTCCGCTGACCGACGCCGAACTCGTTGGCCGACTTCGTGATCAGCCGCAGGTCCTCTGCATCGTCAACCGCCGCAAGCATGCTCAGGAACTCTTCCGGCTTTTGGGTGCCGGGGAGGGGAACTACCACCTCTCCGCCCTCATGTGCCCGGAGCATCGGTCGGAGATCCTGCGCCAGGTCCGCGAAAGGCTCGAAAAAAAGCTGCCCGTGCGGCTGATCTCCACCCAGCTCATCGAGGCCGGGGTCGATGTGGATTTCCCCGTGGTCTATCGCTCTCTCGCCGGGCTCGACTCCATCGCGCAAGCCGCCGGTCGCTGCAATCGAAATGGCAAGCTGGCCATGGGTTCGACCTACATCTTCGAAGCCGAGGACCAGCGTGGCGAGGCCTACTTCCGCGAGACCGCGCAGGTTGCCCGCGAATTGATCGAACTCTACCCGGACCTCCTCGGGGAGGACGCCATCCGACGCTACTTCGATAAGTATTACTACCACCAGAAGCGGCGCTGGGATTCCAAGGACATCCTTTCCAAGGACAACTTCCATCTCCCGCCGGACAAGACACTGCCCCTCAAATTCCAGTTCAAGACCGTGGTGGAGAGTTTCAAGCTCATCGAGGACTGGCAGGAGCCCGTCATCATCCCCTTCGACAAGAAAGCTGAGAGCTTGATCGAGGAACTGAAGAATCCGTTCAAACCTTTGAACCGAGACCTCCTGCGTTCGCTCCAGCGTTACACGGTCCAGATCTCCCCCGATCTCCGCAAAGCGAATGCCCACGCTTTTGAGGCACTCCGGGACGATCAGTTTCAAGTGCTCATATCCAAAGAACTGAACTACTCGAAAGACTTCGGCTTGTGTATCGACGAAAACTATTCGTCGTCTCGACATCTTGTCTATTAGACATACCAACCCCTCATGAACTACGGCATCCATCTCAAGGTCTCCGGCGACTACGCCCTTTTCAGCCGACCGGAAATGAAGGTCGAGCGCGTCTCCTACGATGTCATGACGCCCTCCGCTGCGCGCGGCATCCTGGAGGCCATCTACTGGAAGCCCCAGATCCGATGGATCATCGATGAGATCCACGTCCTGAATCCCATCCGCTTCACCAATATCCGCCGCAACGAGATCGCCTCGAAGGTGTCGGTGAAAGGCGCGGCCGGCATCAATGCCGCCATGGCGAACCCGGAGATCCGCCCGACCATGGACGTCGCGGAGAACCGCCAGCAACGGGCATCGCTGCTCCTGAAGGACGTCGCCTACCTCATCAAGGCTCACGTGCTCGTCCTCGATCTCCGCTTGGAAAAGGACGACGCGCCTTCCCCGGAGAACGAGGCCGTGGGCAAACACCTCGACATGTTCAAGCGCCGCGCGCGCAAGGGCCAGGCGTTTCATCAGCCCTACTTCGGTTGCCGCGAGTTTCCGGTCCGCTTCGAACTCATCGAGAACGAGGCCGATCTCCCGGCACCCGATGCCAGCCTGCTCGGTGAAAAGGATCTCGGCTTCATGCTCCACGACATCGAGTTCGATCAGGAGCGCTCCACCAAGAAGGTCCGCTCCACCACCCCGCACTTCTTCCGCGCCTCGATGTCCGACGGCATCATCCGCATCCCGGAACTCCCTTTCCCTGCCAAGGCATGATTCTCCAAGCGCTCAACGAACTCTACGACCGCCTGGCCACCGATCCCGAATACGAGATCGCACCTCCCGGCTTCTCCCCGCAGAAGATCAGCTTCCGCATCGTGCTCAGGCCTGATGGGAGCCTCTTCGACATCAGCGATGCACGCAGTCCGGACGAGAAGGGCAAGCTCCAGAACACCGTGATGCTCGTCCCCGGAGAGGCGAAGCCTCCCGGTGCGGGCATCAATCCGGGACTGCTGTGGGACAACCAGACCTATCTCCTCGGACGACAGCCGGAGGACAAGCCGGATGGATTTGGCCAGAAGCGCTTCGAAGCACTCCGGCAGCGTCACCTGGAAGTCGAGTCCGCCATCAATGATCCCTCCTTCTCCGCCGTCTGCCGGTTCCTCGAACAATGGTCGCCGGACGACATTGCCCGGTTTCCAATCCTCAATGATGTCGGCACGGGATTCGGAATCTTTTCCCTCCAAGGAGAAAAGCGCCCGGTCCACGAGGCCAAGCGCATTCAAGAGTGGTGGCGGGCCAACTCGGAAGAAGCCCAAGACGGCGATGTCGAAAGCTCCCAATGTCTTCTAACAGGCGTCGTCGGCCCGGTCGCGAGACTTCATCCCAAGATCAAAGGCGTCACCGGATCTCAGGCGGCAGGCGCATCCATCGTATCATTCAATGCGAACGCCTATGAGTCGTACGGAAAATCGCAAAGCTTCAACGCCCCTGTCAGCGAAGAAGCCGCATTCCAATACGGCACCGCCCTGAACTCATTGCTCACGGGCCCGCGGTCGAAGAGGCACCGCATTCGGATCGGCGACACCACGACCGTCTTCTGGACCGAGAAGCCGACCATCGTCGAAGGTCTCTTCGCCGACATCTTCTCCGGCGGATCGCAGGCCTTGGAAGAAACCGAGGATCCCACCCGCCGGGCACAGATCCAGCAACTGCTCGAAGCCGTGCGCTCCGGTGGTCGCTACGAAGAGCACGGGGAATCGCAGACCCCATTCTACATTCTCGGCCTCGCGCCGAATGCAGCCCGCGTCTCCGTTCGCTTCTTCCACCGCTCGACCATCGCGGATCTCGTCGCGAAGCTGCACGACCATCACGAGTGCATGAAGATGGTCCGCCAGTTCACCGAGGATTCCGGCAGCCGCTTCCCCGATCCGGAGTTCCCGGCGGTCTGGCAGATCCTTCGCGAGACGGCCCGGGTGGCCGACGAAATCCCTCCCCTGCTCGCCGGAGCCCTCACCCGCTCAATCGTGGAGGGCGTCCCTTATCCGGAGGGGCTCTTCTCCGCCATCATCCGCCGCATCCAGGCCGACCGCACCATCAACTACCTCCGCGCCTCAACGCTGAAGGCCGTCCTCGTCCGCAATCACAAACTCCCCATCCCCACCATGCTCGATACCGCCAATCCCAACCCGGCTTATCTTCTCGGCAGGCTCTTCTCCGCTCTGGAAAAAACCCAGGAAGACGCGCTCGGCAACGTCAATGCCGGCATCCGCGACCGCTTCTACAGCGCCGCCTCGGCCACTCCCGCCAGCGTCTTCCCGCGGCTGCTCCGCACCTACCAGCACCACCTCTCCAAGCTCAGCGGAGGAGCAAAGGTGAATCGCGAGCGCCTTGTCCAAGACATCCTGTCGTCGGTCGATTCCTCCGGATTCCCAAACCAGCTCCCGCTCAAGCAGCAGGGCATCTTTGCCATCGGCTACTACCACCAGCGCAAGGACTTCTTCACGAAGAAGGACACGCCCGGAACTCCCGAGGAAAATGCCTGATACCCCAGCTCCTTTCCATTCCCCAACCATCACTCCCATGAACCATCGCTACGACTTCGTATTCCTCTTCGACGCCCGGGACGCCAATCCGAACGGCGATCCCGATGCCGGGAACCTGCCCCGCATCGACGTGGAGTCCGGCCAAGGCCTCGTCACCGATGTCTGCCTCAAGCGCAAGATCCGCAACTTTGTCGCCATGACCGGCGGCGGCGCGGACGGCAGGCGGATCTACTTCACCGAAGGAGCCGTCCACAACCTGCAGCACAAGGAAGCCCACGCCGCCGTGAAAATCCCTCCTGCGGAAGCAAAGGCTCCGAAAGAGGGAAAGAAGGACAAGGCCACGGAGTGGATGCAAAAAACTTACTACGATGTCCGTACTTTCGGCGCCGTAATGTCCACCGAGATCAATTGCGGACAGGTCCGCGGGCCGGTCCAGATCTCCTTCGCCCGCTCGATCGACCCCATCGTCTCCAGCGAGCACGCCATCACCCGCACCTCGGTGACCAATGAGAAGGATGCCGAAAAGGAGCGCACCATGGGCCGGAAATTCACCATCCCCTACGGCCTCTACAGGGTGCACGGCTTCGTGAATCCCTTCCTCGCGAAGCAGACCGGCTTCAGCGACGAGGACTTGGAACTCCTCTTCCAGTCACTGGAGAATGCCTTCCAATTCGACCAATCCGCCGCCCGCCCCGCAGGCAGCATGAATCCGCGGGCCCTGATCATCTTCAAGCACGACAACGGGCTGGGCAAGGCACCTTCCCACAAGCTCTTCGACGCTATCTCGATCCGGAAGAAGGACGGCATCGAGACACCCAGATCCTTCGCCGACTATGAGGTGACCATTGATCGCTCGGCGATCCCCGATGGCATCGAGATCATCGAGCGCATCTGATCCGTGTCCGCCGAGCACGCCCACCTCGAAGCCGCGTTGCCCGGGTTTTCCCGGGCGCGCGAGTTGCTGAAGGCCGCGGGGGATTCCGTGGCTCCGCTCGGGTTCACGGGGACGAAGTTCGACTTCTACCGCTTCGTGAATCGCTTCCGCCTGGCGACGTGCTTCGAGGGCATGCGGCTGGATGGCTTCACCGACGGGACGGCGGCGGGTTACGATGCCCTCACGCGGGTCTTCTTCGCCTGGTCCGCCTTCGAGCGATATGCGGACCTCGCGAATGACCGGCCGCCATTCCGCGCGCTTTTCGCGCATCATCCGCGGCGTCACGTGCGCGAGCTGGCATGCCACTGCCGCAGCCTGGATCCGGAGGGCCTGCTGGGAGAGTTCCTGGTCGCGCAGTCGCTGCCGGTGCACGAGCCCTACCTGAGGCGCTTCCTGGAGGGCCATGATTTCTCGGTGCTGACGCTGGCGGCGAGCATCCGCCATATCTTCGCCCACGGCATCCTGACGGCCCACCCGAATGGCATGCCGGCGGAGAATCTCTCCGCGATCGGCCGCAGCCTGGGGAACTTCCTGATCCACTTCATGCGCTCGGATTTCAGCCGGAGGCTGGCATTGGCCGAAGTTCGCACGGGCGGAGAAGGTTGACTCTGGCAAATCAATTTGTTATCTATCAAATGTCATCTCATCCCGGACTCTCCCCATGTTCGATGAAGATCATCTCGTCGCAATCTCGGCGCTGCAGCATTGGCTGTATTGTCCGCGGCAGTGTGCGCTGATCCATGTCGAGCGGGCATGGGAGGAAAACAAATTCACCGCGCAGGGGCGGGTGATGCACGAGCGGGCGCACGAGGGCCCGAATGAATCGCGGCCCGGCATCCGCATCACCCGCGGGCTGCCGGTCCGGTCGCTGGGGCTCGGGCTGTCCGGCCAGTGCGATGTGGTGGAGTTTCACACCGATGGCCGCGTGGTCCCGGTGGAATACAAGCGGGGCAAGCCGAAGGCGCACCGCGCGGACGAGGTGCAGCTCTGCGCGCAGGCGCTGTGCCTGGAGGAGATGCTCGGCGGTGCCATCGAGGGAGGATGCCTCTACTACGGTGAACGCCGTAGGAGGACGCCGGTGAATTTCGATCACGAGTTGCGGGATCTCGTCACCGTCACCGCGAGCTCCGTGCGGGAATGCCTGACCACGGGCACCACGCCCCCGGCGGAGTATGAGCCGCGGCGCTGCGATGCCTGCTCGCTCATCGAGCTCTGCCAGCCGCGTTCGCTCCGCTTCAGGCGCGGGGCTGCCGCTTGGTTCCAGCAGCGGCTGCGTGCCGCCATGGCTACCGATGTCAATGCCGACCCCGGAGACTCATGAAGAAGCATCTCAATACCCTCTTTGTCACCATGGAAGGTGCCTACTTGAGAAAGGATGGCGCGGCGGTGGAGATACGTCATGACGGGGAGTCGAAGCTGCGGGTGCCGCTGCACAATCTGGAAGGGATCGCCTGCTTCGGCTGGGACATCGGTGCCTCCGCGTCGCTGATCGCCGCCTGTGCCGAGGCCGGCGTGGCGATTTCCTTTCACAATCCGCACGGCAAATTCATGGCGGCCACCCGCGGCTACACCTCCGGCAATGTCCTCCTGCGACGGGAGCAGTACCGTCGTGCGGACCACGAGCCGGCCGCCGTGGCGATCGCTGCGAACATGCTGGCGGCGAAGCTTTCCAACAGCCGCCAGGTGATGATGCGCGCGGCACGGGACCATGGCGACAAGTCCGCGACGCGGGCATTTGCGCTGAGTCAGGCGGCGGATTTCCTCGCGGTGAGGATCGGCCTGCTGGGGCGTGCCACGTCGCTGGACTCGCTGCGGGGAATCGAGGGCGATGCCGCGGCGGCTTACTTCGCGGCCTTTCCTCACCTGCTGGTGAATCACGACCCCGCGATCGCCATCACCGGCCGCTCGCGCCGCCCGCCGCTGGACCCGGTGAATGCGCTGCTTTCCTTCCTCTACTCGCTGCTGATGCACGACTGCCGCAGCGCGCTGGAGAGCTGCGGGCTGGATCCACAGTGCGGCTTTCTCCATCGTGATCGACCGGGCCGCCCCTCCCTCGCGCTCGATCTGATGGAAGAATTCCGCTCCTTTCTCGCGGACCGGGTCGCCCTCACTCTCTTCAACCGGCGACAGCTCACCGCCACGGATTTCCGCACGGAGGAATCGGGAGCGGTGCTCCTGAAGGACGACTCGCGCAAGGCGGTGCTGGTCGCCTGGCAGGAGCGCAAGCAGGACGAGATCACGCATCCGTTCCTCGATGAGACCGTGACGGTGGGGATGCTCCCACAGCTCCAGGCCCGCCTGCTGGCGAGGCACCTGCGGGGAGATCTGGATGCGTATCCCGCCTTTCTTTCGAAGTAGCCGCCTCTTGCCCATGTACATCCTCGTCACCTACGATGTCGCCACCGTGACGCCCGCGGGAAAGTCCAGGCTGCGCCGCACGGCCAAGGCCTGCCTCGACTACGGGCAGCGGGTTCAGAATTCCGTCTTCGAGTGCAAGGTGGATCCCGCGCAACTGGTGGCATTCAAGGCGAGGCTGCTGGCAATCATCGACCCCCAGACGGATAGCCTGAGATTCTATCATCTGGGGTCGAACTGGCAGCACCGGGTGGAACACTACGGAGCCGATCCCGGCTACGACGTGGAAGGACCGCTTGTCGTGTGAGCGACGGGCTGCCACACTGCGGACATCATGGGAGCCCCCCATGACGGGAAGCACCGCGAACCCCAAGCGATCATCCCCACCCCGGGAGGTTCGCGCGGCTCGCAAGTGATTCCGGATCAGCTCTTTGACAATTTTCCACCTGACGACACCGCTTGGTAACGCCGTCAGGAAAATGGGGTTCGCGGAAAAGACTTTGCTTTCCCTAGGGAGACAAGGGCTCCAGACTGCCGCGGTCGCCTCTCACACGAGAGGCGCGGATTGAAACACCTTGCCGTCTTCGCCGAAGCAGGGACCGACCGTCGCCTCTCACACGAGAGGCGCGGATTGAAACCTTGCCGCGCTTGTCGTGGTATACCGGGAACACGGTCGCCTCTCACACGAGAGGCGCGGATTGAAACGCCCGCGCGTCCTGCTGTATCAGCCGGAACAAATGTCGCCTCTCACACGAGAGGCGCGGATTGAAACTGTTGGATATTTCGTATTTGAACCTTGGCCACTAGTCGCCTCTCACACGAGAGGCGCGGATTGAAACTAACAGACTGCCGGAATGAAGATTTGCGTTGCCAGGTCGCCTCTCACACGAGAGGCGCGGATTGAAACACCTGAAGTCCCGCGTCGGCTACGAAGTCGAAGAGTCGCCTCTCACACGAGAGGCGCGGATTGAAACACGTATGACACCATCGAAAACCAGTTCCGGGTGAGTCGCCTCTCACACGAGAGGCGCGGATTGAAACGTAAAGGCGTGATTCGGATTTCGTCACCCACACGGTCGCCTCTCACACGAGAGGCGCGGATTGAAACTTCTTCGTCTGCGTCGTGCTGTCCTGCTTCAGCGAGTCGCCTCTCACACGAGAGGCGCGGATTGAAACTCCATGGAGCCAGAGATTGCCACGCTCCCTGACTGTCGCCTCTCACACGAGAGGCGCGGATTGAAACGTAGGTCTCGGTGAGCTGCCAGAGCGAGGGCGCGGTCGCCTCTCACACGAGAGGCGCGGATTGAAACTTCGTGTTGTAGGGGTTTTCGCCTCCGGGCCCGGGTCGCCTCTCACACGAGAGGCGCGGATTGAAACCAGAATCCCAACCTTCCCGGGAATGAATGGACCCGTCGCCTCTCACACGAGAGGCGCGGATTGAAACGACGATTGAGAAGCGCGGAATCAGACCTTCGGCAGTCGCCTCTCACACGAGAGGCGCGGATTGAAACAGCGTGTCGATGTGAAGGGTGCGGGCCTTCTCCAGTCGCCTCTCACACGAGAGGCGCGGATTGAAACTCGGCGTGGATGATCTTGCCCATTGCCGAGGACAAGTCGCCTCTCACACGAGAGGCGCGGATTGAAACCTCACTTCCGCAATCACGGGATCAGGGACCGCTGTCGCCTCTCACACGAGAGGCGCGGATTGAAACATATCTTCCTGCTCTCTCAACTGTGGTTTGAGGGTCGCCTCTCACACGAGAGGCGCGGATTGAAACACCGTCCTCCGCCCCCCACAGCCCGGTCCCTCCCGTCGCCTCTCACACGAGAGGCGCGGATTGAAACGAAAAACACGGGAGCCTTGTCTTGAACAATTTCGTCGCCTCTCACACGAGAGGCGCGGATTGAAACCGCTATGAGACCGCGGGCAAGTTCGAATCCATCGGTCGCCTCTCACACGAGAGGCGCGGATTGAAACGGGGCATGAAACCGCAAATGTTCGGGATCATTTGTCGCCTCTCACACGAGAGGCGCGGATTGAAACACCTGATTGTTAAGGGAATGGTTCCGCGTGGCTTGTCGCCTCTCACACGAGAGGCGCGGATTGAAACCACTTGCACGCCTGTTCGGATTGACCCGCAGGCGTCGCCTCTCACACGAGAGGCGCGGATTGAAACGCCATACGGGTGAACCGGTTAATGTCCCTGTGGAGTCGCCTCTCACACGAGAGGCGCGGATTGAAACAGTTTTGGGGCGTGGTTCTGTTACTTGGGAAAAGAGTCGCCTCTCACACGAGAGGCGCGGATTGAAACCGCATGTATCCAACCGCCACGCCAGTGATGACGAGTCGCCTCTCACACGAGAGGCGCGGATTGAAACATCCTCTATTTCTTCCCGTGGTTTGTAGATCCGCGTCGCCTCTCACACGAGAGGCGCGGATTGAAACATCGACGTGCAATCGCTCGTGGGTGGCACTTACGGTCGCCTCTCACACGAGAGGCGCGGATTGAAACCGATCATGGAATGCTGGACGGCCAAGCGCATCGGTCGCCTCTCACACGAGAGGCGCGGATTGAAACTGGCAAGACACGACGACCCGCCCGAAGATTGAGCGTCGCCTCTCACACGAGAGGCGCGGATTGAAACTTGCACGCTATTAGGATCGGAGTGCCATCCTTGGGTCGCCTCTCACACGAGAGGCGCGGATTGAAACCCCTGATTGGCAAGCCATGGGTCAGCGGGGCGCGGTCGCCTCTCACACGAGAGGCGCGGATTGAAACTTTCGATGTGAAATTCACGGATCAGGACGGAGAGTCGCCTCTCACACGAGAGGCGCGGATTGAAACTTTGCTCGGGCAGAGACGGCGCTGTAGCTGGTGGGTCGCCTCTCACACGAGAGGCGCGGATTGAAACCCGAGGCCACTGTAGCTCAGGGGTAGAGCAGCCGGGTCGCCTCTCACACGAGAGGCGCGGATTGAAACACCGATGCGGACGGGGTGCGGAGCACGGACGTGAGTCGCCTCTCACACGAGAGGCGCGGATTGAAACCAGTCGTGGACGGCAGCGGCGAGCGTCGGCGAGGTCGCCTCTCACACGAGAGGCGCGGATTGAAACTCCGCGAGTATCGCCCGGCCATCCGTCAAGGTTGGTCGCCTCTCACACGAGAGGCGCGGATTGAAACTTCGAACGGTCGCAGGCGGACGCGGTCCAGCTTGTCGCCTCTCACACGAGAGGCGCGGATTGAAACGTCCTCCTCGTGGCACAATCCCGGATGAGCCGTGGTCGCCTCTCACACGAGAGGCGCGGATTGAAACAACTCCATGCCCCAAGTGATCCGCGAGGCCTTCGTCGCCTCTCACACGAGAGGCGCGGATTGAAACGGTATCATCGGCGGCGGAGGTCGGACGATATCGTCGCCTCTCACACGAGAGGCGCGGATTGAAACCGGGCGATTTCTTCGAACGTAACCTTGCCGTCCGTCGCCTCTCACACGAGAGGCGCGGATTGAAACACCTGAGCCTCGGAGTTCTTCGCCGACCTCGCTGGTCGCCTCTCACACGAGAGGCGCGGATTGAAACACGGTCAGCGCGCGCGACGTGTTCCCGTCCGCAAGTCGCCTCTCACACGAGAGGCGCGGATTGAAACTCGTAGGTCAGCACGGCATTCTCTGCCTTCAGGGTCGCCTCTCACACGAGAGGCGACGCTCCTCCTTCGTGCGAGCATATCCCCGCTTTTCAACCCCTCTTTCGCATCTCTGTTTGCAGTTGCCCTGCGGTCCCGGCACCGGTGCGCGCCACGGCGATTTCTCAGTTTCACAGGCAAGGACTTTCCAAGACATCCCCTGCATTTCCCACTACCTGCCTGCCCGGATCGATCTCCATGACCCCGAATCACTTGGGACCGATCAATTCACCGCCAAGGCTTCACAAGCGGGCGCTACTTCTTTTGGGACGAAGATCGCGCATTCCGACTCTCACGACGGCAATGAAACCGAATCGTGGAATCCTCCATCTGCTGCCGCTTGCCGCGGCGGCCTTCGCCCTGAACGCAAATGCCGCGGAGCTGAATATCTATTCCCACCGCCACTACCCGCAGGATCAGGCGATCAACAAGCTTTTCACCGAAAAAACCGGCATCGAGGTCAAGGTGGTGAATGCCGATGCGGACCAGCTCATCGAGCGCCTGAAGTCGGAAGGCGAGAACAGCCCTGCCGACCTGCTCGTGACGGTGGATGCCGGACGCCTCCAGCGCGCGAAGGCCGATGGCCTGCTGCAGCCGGTGAAGTCCGAGGCGCTGGAAAAGGCCTCCGCACCCGGCCTGCGCGATGCCGAGGGCTACTGGTATCCCTACACCCTGCGCGCCCGCGTCATCCTGGCGGCAAAGGACCGCGTGCAGAAGGACGAGATCAAGAGCTACGAGGACCTCGCCGATGCCAAGTGGAAAGGCCGCCTGCTCGCCCGCTCCTCCTCCAGCAGCTACAATCAGGCGCTCGCCGCTTCCGTGGTGACGGCCAATGGCAAGGACAAGGCCGCCGAGTGGGCCAAGGCCGTGACGGCCAATTTCGCCCGCCCGCCGCAGGGTGGCGACCGCGACCAGATCAAGGCCGTGGCTTCCGGCCTCGCCGATGTCTGCATCTCGAATACCTACTACCTCGGCCTGCTGCTGAACTCGAAGGACGAGGCCGACCGCAAGGCCGGTGAGTCGGTCCACGTGATCTTCCCGAATCAGGACGGCCGCGGTGCCCATTGCAATGTCAGCGCCTCCGGCATCACGAAGCACGCGAAGAATGTCGAGCAGGCGAAGGCCTACATGGAATTCCTCGTCACCCCGGAAGTGCAGAAGATGATCGCAAACTCGACCTACGAGTATCCGGTGAGCGGCGATACGAAGCTCAGCCCGACCCACGAGGCATGGGGCGAATTCAAGATCGACACCGAGACCTTCCCGAAGATGGGAGAAAACCAGCCGGAAGCGGTCCGAATCTTTGACCAAGCGGGCTGGAAGTGACTTCACTCTGACGGATGCCCGTCACTTCTACCAACAAGCCATCCCCGGCGAAATCCAGCGCCGGGGGTGGCTTTGCCATTCTCGGGGCATGGCTTCCCGCCTTGCTGGTGCTCACCCCGCTGCTGATCATCCTGTGGCGGTCCTTCCAGCCCGCGGGGGAGGCATGGGACCAGATCGTGGAAAACCGCCTGCCCGGCTACCTGCGCCAGACGCTGGTGCTGCTGGGCAGCGTGACCACGCTGGCGGTGCTCTTCGGCGTGCCCGCGGCGTGGTTCGTCTCGGTGTATCGCTTTCCGGGGCGGCGGTTCTTCGAGGTGGCTCTGCTGCTCCCGCTGGCGATGCCGGGCTTCATCGCAGCGGTCGGGTATGTGGATGCCTTCCGCGAGCTGATCCCGGTGTATGTCTGGATCCGGAAGAACTGGGGCATCGAGGCTTTCCTGAAGTCCCAGGAGATCGCGCCATGGATCTTTGGCACCGGGGTGCTGGCGGCGACACTCTTCCCCTACGTCTATCTGAGCTGCCGGGCGGTCTTCGCACGGCAGGCGGCGGGGGCGCTGGAGGCGGCGCGCCTGCTCGGTGCGGGCGGCTTCCGGTGTTTCGCCACGGTGGCCATGCCGATGGCACGGCCCGCGGTGGCTGCGGGTGCCAGCCTGGTGGCGATGGAGGCGGTGAATGACTTCGGCGTGGTGACCCACTTCGGGCTGGTGCCGCTGACGCCCGGCATCTTCCGCGCGTGGAACGAGGGGAACCTCGTCTCCTCGATGCGCCTCGCAATGATCCTGCTGGTCATCGTGGTCATCGCGCTGGGGATCGAGCGATGGCAGCGGGGCCGGAAGAAATACTTCACCGAGACTCCGGATGCCCCGCTCACGCGCGCCAGGCTGGGCCCCGCGGGCGTGGCCACCGCTTGGCTGGCCTGCGGCATTCCGCTCCTCCTCGGCTTCCTCATCCCCGGGTGGCGCCTCGTGCGCTGGACCCTGCAATCGTGGGACGTGATGGATTGGCCCACGAATCTCAAGGCCTCGGTGAATTCCTTCACCCTGGCCGCTGGCGCCACGCTGCTGATCTTGGTCGCGGCCTTCGCTGTTACCGCCGCGCACCGGGCGCTACGGCGGCGGTCCCTGCTGCTCGCGCGGCAGGTGGGCGTGCTGGGCTATGCGTATCCCGGGGCGCTGGTGGCGGTGGGGATGGGCGCGCTGGTCTCCACCCTGGCGTTCGATTTCCCCGGCTGGGCCTCGCTCGCGCTGAGCGGGTCCACCTTCGGCCTGATGCTCGCCTACTTCATCCGCTTCCTCGCGGTGGCCATCCAGCCCGCCTCCGCGGGATTCGAGCGCCTGCCGGAGAGCCTGCACGATGCCGGCCGCACGCTCGGTGCCGGTCCGCTGCGCACGCTGCTGGAGGTGGACCTGCCCCTCATACGGCCCGCGCTGGTGGCCGGTGCCGCGCTGGTCTTCATCGATGTCTTCAAGGAACTTACGATGACCCTCGTACTACGCCCCTTCGACTTCGAGACGCTCGCCACCCTCACCTTCCGCCTCACCGACGAGAGCCGCATCCCGGAGGCGGCCCTGCCCGGCCTCCTCATGGTCTCGCTCAGCTTGCTCGGGCTGATTCCCCTGGTACGATTGCTCCACGACGCCCGCCGATGAACCTGCTCCAAGCGAATACGATCTCGAAGCGCTACCGCGGGAACTCCCGCGCCGCGGTGGATGCTGCCAGCTTCGGCGTGGCCGAGGGCGAAATCCTCGCACTGGTCGGGGAGAGCGGCAGTGGCAAGACGACCCTGCTCCGCATCCTGGCCGGACTCGAGACGCCCGACTCCGGGGATATCCAACTGGACGAGCGCGTGATCTCCGCGCCCGGCACCATCTTGCCACCGGAGCGCCGAGGCATCGGCATGGTCTTCCAGCATCACGCTCTCTTCCCCCATCTCACGGTGGAGAGGAATATCGCCTTCGGCATCCGCCGCCTGCCCCGGAAGGATCGCGCCGAGCGCATCGCCTCCCTGCTGGACCTCATCGGCCTGCCGGACTTCGCCAGGCGCTACCCGCATGAGCTCTCCGGCGGCGAGCGCCAGCGCATCGCCCTCGCCCGTGCCCTCGCACCGCGGCCGCGCCTGCTGCTGCTGGACGAGCCCTTCTCCAGCCTGGATGCCCGGCTGCGACAGAGCGTGCGCGACGATACCCGCGCCGTGCTGAAGCAACACGGCACCACCGCCATCTTCGTGACGCACGATACGGATGACGCGCTCGCCGTGGCGGACAAGATCACCGTCATCCGCGAGGGCGTGGTGCAGCAGTCCGGCGCTCCGCCAGAAATCTATCGCGCCCCGGCGAATGCCTACGTGGCCTCCTTCTTCGGCATCTGCAATTTCATCCCGCTCTGCCCGCTGATGCCCGGCGGCCCGTGGAAGCGCCACCACATCGGCCCGCACGAGGGAGACCGCGGGCTGTGGATCCGACCGAAGGACATGCACCTCGTGCCTGCTGGCCGGGCACCCGCCCAGACGCTCACCGGGGTGATCCGCCGTGTCAGCTTCCTGGGCATGGCATTCGAGGTGACGCTGGAGTGCGATGTCCCGGAGCACGGCGTCTTCCACGTCATCGTCCACCACGGGAGCAATGAACCTCTGAACGTGGGCGAGCGCGTCGGCATCCTCCCGCGTGACGCCGAATCATGACCGCCGGGGAAATCTCACGGACCCGGCAGCTCACGCACGAGGGCATGCAACGGGGCATCCGTCACCTCGCTGCCGGTGATTTCACGGAGGCTCTGGCGGAGTTCGATTCCGTGGCGGGGATCCGTTCGCAATGGCCGTGGCAGGAAGACCCGGAGCTCGCGTGGATGCTCGCTGCCACGTGGATCAATCGCGCAGATGCCCTCCAGGGCGCAGGCTCTCTGCAAAAGGCGCTCGCTTCACTCGATCTCGGCATCAGTGCCATGGAGCACGTCCCTGCCGATGCCGCTCCCGGTGTCCGCGAGCGCCTCATCCTCGCCTGGCTGAAGCGCGCGGAGTTGTGCGCCTCGTGCAGTGATCCGCTTGCGGCGGGCGATGCTTTCCGGAAAGCGGAGTCCCTGCTCGTGGAAATCCCCGGCAACAGGGAGCTCGCCATGATGCTCACGGCGAATCGCGCGCGCTTCCTGCTGGATCAGGGAGAGGTCATCACCGGACTCGCGGACGCCAGGCGAGCCGTGGAGATGTCCCGCAGCTTGGAAGCCGCTGGCGATGCCTCCGGCAGCATCCTCGTGCGGTCCATCCTCTGCCGCGCACTGGCAGCACTGCTCGATGCGCCAGAACACCTCGATCTCACGGACGACTGGATCGCGGAGGCGACGGATGCCGTGGAGGAGTCCCTCGGCTTTGCGCGCCGGACTGCTGACGACTCCGGCACCATCGCGGACCTCATCCGCTACGGGGCGAGGATCTATCGCACCTGCCAGCCGCAATTCCTCGCGCCTTTCCTCAAGGACGTTTTCCACTCGGGAAGCGCGCTTCGCAAGGACGAGCGATTGTTGCAAGAGATGCGGAACGAACTCCTGCTGGCACAGGTCGAGGTGGAAAAGCTCATCCTCCTGCGCCCTCATGACGATGCCCATGTGGCACGCCAGGCGAAGACCCTGCAGGCGATCCAGGCCACGTTATCCTTCCTCGGGCGAGCCTGAAGGGATGGCTTGGTAATCCGGCTGCTCCCCGGTAGTCCTGTGCCATGCAACTGCCGCCTCCCCTGGAGACCATCCCTCCGGAAATCGCCTCCGTGGAGGACTATGAAGCGCTCGCCCGCGAGCGCCTGCCGGCATCCGTGTGGGCGTATCTCAATGGCGGCAGCGCGGACGAGCTGGCCATGCGGGCAAATCGCGAGGCGCTCCTGCGCATCAAGGTGCTGCCCCGCTTGCTGCGACCGATGCAGGGCGCGCACACGCGGCTGACGCTTCTGGGCACGGAACTCGCGCACCCCGTGATCATCGCGCCCACCGCATTCCACCGCATGTTCCATCCGGAGGGCGAGCTGGCCACGGCACTCGGCGCAGCCGCGACGGAATCGCCGATGGTCGTGAGCACGTCCGCCACCCACACGCTAGAGGACATCGCAGCCACGTCACGCACCCCGCTGTGGTTCCAGCTCTACATCCAGCCGGACCGGGAATTCACCATCGCCCTCGCACAACGCGCGGAGGCCGCCGGATACAAGGCACTCGTGCTGACCGCGGATGCACCGCTGAACGGCTTGCGGAACCGCGAGCAACGCGCGGGCTTTTCCCTGCCGCCCGGCATCGAGGCGGTGAACATGAAAGGCGTCCGCGCCTTCCCACCCGCGGACCGCGTCTTCGGCAGCGATCTGTTAGACCGTGCGCCTGTATGGGAGGACATCGCGTGGCTGCGCTCGCACACCTCTCTGCCCATCATCCTGAAAGGCGTGCTGCACCCGGAGGACGCCGAGCTGGCGATCCAGGCGGGAGCCAGCGGCATCATCGTCTCGAATCACGGCGGCCGCACCCTGGACATCGTCCCCGCCGCGCTTCATGCCCTGCCTGCCATCGTCAAGAAGGTCGCGGGGCGCGTGCCCGTGCTGATGGATGGCGGTATCCGCCGTGGCTCGGATGCCTTCATCGCCATCGCCATGGGAGCCGATGCCGTCCTCTGCGGCAGGCCCGTCGTCCATGGCCTCGCAGCCGCGGGTGCGGTGGGCGTGGCGCACGTGTTGAAGCTCCTGCGTACCGAGCTGGAAATGACGATGGCCCTCGCCGGATGCCGCACGCTCGCGGAGATCCGAAATGCCTCGCTGACCTTCGCTCCCTGAAGCATCCGCCGGAAAGCAAACGCCGCCCGGCCCCATGAACGGACCGGACGGCGCTGATACCAAACGCAGCAATTAACTATTACCTCAAAATCAAATCAGAACGTCCAGTCGGCGCTGATCGTGTAGGTCCGTGGCGGTCCGAGATTGGAACGCACGCCGCTCCAGTTTGAAGAGACCGCGTAAACGTCGTCGAAGACGTTGTCCACGTTCAGGCGCACGGTCACGTTCTCAGTCACGTCGTAGGCCACGAGTGCATTCACCGTGACGTAGTCCGGCAGTTCGCCGTAGCGGCCGTTCGGGATGATGCGCTCGGCATCATCCGGGCGACCGACGTAGGACGAGCCGACATACTGGAGACCGCCGCCGACCGTCAGGCCGAAGGGGAAGTCATAGGTGCTCCACACGTTCGCGCTGAAGTTCGGCGTGAAGGCCAGCTCGTCGCCATCGAAGGTCGAGTACTGGGCGGTGTAGTCGCCCGCATTCGCCAGACGGCGTGCCGTTTCCCAGTAGGCATCCACCTTCCGCTCGCTGTCCATCCACAGCATGCCGCCGAAGATGCTCCACTCGTCGGTGATCTTGCCCGCCACGCCCAGCTCCACGCCCTGGAGGATCTGCTCGTGATAGCCGGTCATGGTCTGGGCCGGCACGGTCGGCACGCCATTGACGTGCTGGCGACCGGTGATCGCCACGTCATGGCGCTCGGTACGGAAGAACGCGAGGGTCGTCGAGATGCGGCCGTCGCAGAAGTCCCACTTCGTTCCCAGTTCGTAGTTCAGGTTGTACTGCGGATCCGCACCCGGGCTGTTGATGCCGGCGCCGGCACCGGGGAATCCGTTGTCACCGGTACGGGAGGCATCGGAGTTCGACAGGAAGGAGCCCGGCGGCAGGAAGGAGATGCCGGCCGCACCGTAGATGCTGCCATTCTCGGCGGGCTTGTAAACGATGCCCAGCTTGCCACCCAGGGTGAAGTCATCGCTCGTGTAGGTGTTCGGCCCGAGCACGCCCGCTGCATTGCGGTCGATGAGTTCCACCTCGTAGTACTCCGCGCGGAAGCCACCGGTGATCTGCCACTGGTCGTTCAGCTTCGCCGTGTCGTAGAGGTAGAGCGCGGCGGTATCGATGGTCACGTCGCCCGTGCCGCCGAAGGTGAGCGGCGGGAAGCCCGCGGGATTCCCGATCGGCGCATAGGATGGCGTGCTGCGGAAGGTGGAGCCGAAGCGGTTCGAGCTCGACTCCTCGCGCATGAACTCCAGGCCGGTCGCCAGCGAGTGCTCGATGCCGCCGGTGTTGAAGGTCCAGGTCAGGCCGGTGATGTTCGAGAGGCTGAAGTTGTCCCGGTCATACTTCGTGTGTTCCTGGCGCACGGTGGTGCCCGTCGCATTGTTGAAGCTGTGCGGCATCGTGAACTCGGTCTCGCGATCCGTGCGGGCGATCCGCGTCTGGTTGCTGATCGTGATGTCCGGCGTGAGGTCGTGCTCGAAGCGCGCGAGGAAGGCATCCGACACGCTGTCGTCATAGTCCGTGGACAGGCCGTAGTAGAGATCCCGGCCGAGGCGCGTGACGTAGTCGAAGCCACCGCCGGTCGCGGAATTGCCGCTCGGCACACCCCAGTCCGGGATGTCGTTTTGCTCCACGTGCTGGAAGGCGAAGATCGCGCGCGAGGTGGTGCCGAGGCCGAATGCCAGCGACGGCGCGATGCCCCACGAATTCATCTCCGCGTAGTTGCGGCCCGCGATGCCACCTTCCTGGAAGAGGGCATTCACGCGCAGCGCGGTGCCTTCGATCGGCGAGCCCGCGATGTGCTGGTTGTAGTCGATCGAGTTGCGGAAGCGGCCGTTCGCATCCGTCTCGTCAAAGGCGTAGGAAGTGGTGCCCGAGAGGAAGGTATCCAGCAGCGGGGTCTTCGTGACGATGTTCACGTAGCCGCCTGCCGTTCCGCGACCGAAGTCGGCGGCGGGGCCCTTCGCCACCTCGACGCGCTCCACATTGAAGATGTCGCGGGAGTAGCTGCCGCTGTCGCGCACGCCATCATAGAAGATGCTGCCGGCGGTGCTGATGCCGCGCATGCTGAAGCTGCTCATGTCGGTGCCGAAGCCGTTCTCACCCGCATTGAAGGTGATGCCCGGGGTGTTTTTCAGCACGTCCGTCAGATTGCGCGCGCCCTGCTCCTTGTAAACGGACTCCGGGATGACGGTGAAGGTCTGCGGCGTATCGAGCAGCGGTGCCGTCATCTTCTCCGGCGAGAGAAGCTGTGCATTGTAGAGCACGCGGTCCCTTTCCGCTTCCACGACCAGATCCGGCATCTCGCTGCTGTCGGGCTTCGATGGACCCTGGGGCTTGGCGGCTGGGGCAGACGACTGGGCGGATGCCTGGGCAGCTACGGACGCGAAGGTCGCGAGCACCAGCAGTTCCTTCGAGGACGCCTGGGGACGTGGTTGGTCGGTGGATTTCATGGTATAGGAGAGTTATTCAAATGAATCTCAATCTCAGCGGATCGGGATGATTCATCACGGGCGTGAAAAGAGAATGCAGCCAATGCTAGGAGCGGGCTTGCAATGCCCCGGCGGGAGCCCAGCCGGAGAGAATCTGCCGGGGAGATGGACGCCCGTTCTTGGCGATCCAGCGCTGCACCGCCTCCCGATAGGAAGGGACATTCGCCCGCGGGTAGAAGTCACCGAGGCCCAGCCATTGCCGGGTGCTCTGGAGCCAATTCATCACGGCCCGTATCCCGCGCTTGATGCCAATCTCGCGGAGCTTTTCGCGCGCAGCTTCCGCGGTCTCGAATTCCAGGATCGCATCCACCAGCACCACGCGCGCTTCCAGCGGAATGAATCCACTGTCAGCGATGGATGGCTGCGGTCGGCCGATGGAAGGAGTGTCCATGGTGAGGGTGCGGTGATCTCGATCCCGCCAGCGCGGGGTCGAACCAAGGGCACCTTACCTGACTCTCCATTAGGGAATGGTTAGCATTGAGAACTATTCTCAATAATCTTTCTCAGCCCCTCGGAAGACTCGCCTCAAAGACGACCGACTCTCCCCTGAGATAAACGCGCAAGCCTCCGCCGGACTTCTCCGCGATCTCCTTTGCAAGCGGCAGCCCGAGTCCCGCGCCCGGCATGTCCACCGGCACGTCCGCGCCTCTCTGGAATGGCTGCAGGATTCTCTCCAGATCCTCCTCCTTGAGAGCTCCACGGGGATTGATCGTCCGGAAAACGATGGAGCTTCCCCCCGCATCCATCTCCACCCGGATCAGCCCGTTCGCCGGAGAATGGTGGAAAGCATTTCCCAGCAGATTCGAAATCATGATCGAGACCAGTGCCGGATCTCCACGGACGATCTGCTCCTGTTCCAACCCCGAGGTCTCCACCCGGCGCGAATTCCCCTCGCGCTCCTGCTCCTGGGCAAGCAAGCGAGTGACGAGAGCGGAGGCATCGAAGGGCAAGCTCCCCGCTTCCTCCGCACCGCCACGCAACCGCGCGAGCTGGAGCAGGCCGCTCAGGGTCTCACGCATCTGCCGGGTCTCCACCAGCGCCGCCTCGATCCTCCGGAGCAGGTCGTCCCGGTCGCCGTCCTTGATGATCGCGAGCTCAAGGATGGAGTGAATCCCCGCAAGCGGCGTGCGCAACTGGTGCGCCGCGTGCGATGCCAGCTCGCGCTCGTGCGCCCGCGCAGTCTGCGCTTGCCGCAATGCCTCGCGGAATGAACTCACCAGCGGCACCAGCTCCGACGGGACGTGCCGCGGCATCTCGGGAACGCTGATCTCGGCCGCCGCTGTGTGCTTCGCCAGATCGGCCGCAAGCCGTTTCAGCGGCTGGACCATCCAGCGGATCACCAGCGAGATGACCAGCGACGTCGCGGCAAGCGTCATCAGCCCCGTGCGCCACAGTCTCAGCCGGGCCTCGTGCAGGATGGCCTCCACGCGCGTCATGCTGCTGGCATAGACCAACACCTGCGGGAAATCCTTCGCATGCAGCCGGACACCCCGCCTCTCCATTTCCGCCAGTCCATGGTCATTGATGAAAGGCAGGTGCTGCAGCGCCACCGCCCTCGCCGGCGATCCATCCGGCAAGAGGACGTTCTTGAAAACGGGCTCGTTCAACCCGCCGTCGAAAAACTCCAGCGTCTGCGCTCCCAGCTCCGGGGATCGGGTGACGAGGCCCGTCTTCAGATCGTGGAATTGGAAGAGCCCTCCGAGCTTCAGGGCATCGTCGAATTTCAGTGCCTCTTGCCACTCGTATTGCACCCCGGTCGCCTCCAGCTCCGAGGTCTTTGCAAGCACATGGGCCATGCTCAGGAGCTGGGAATCCACCTTTGCCTCCAGCGAATGGCGGATCTCCCGATAGAGCGATACCTTCGAAAGCCCCAGCACCACGGCGATGACGAGCACGCTGGCAAGGATCAGCCGCAGACGGAGCGAGGGCGCCCTCATTCTCCCTGCCCCTCCAGCATGTAGCCAAATCCGCGGCGCGTGCTGATGAGATCGGCTTCACCCGGAGCATTCAGCTTTTTCCGCAGGCAGTTGATGCAGACGTCGATCTTGTTCGTCCCGCCATCACCACCGCCATCCTCGTAAACGTGCGCCCCGATCTCCTGGCGTGAGACCGGCTGGCCCGCACGCTGCGCCAGGTAATGGATCAGCTTGTACTCCAGCCGCGTGAGCTGGATCTCCCGCCCGGCCCGCGTCACCCGCTTCCGAAGGCCATCCACATGCAGGTCCCCCACGCGGATCTCGGACGTCTCATTGTCGAATTTCCGCCGGGAAAGCGCCCGCACCCGCGCGACCAGCTCCTGGAGATCGAAGGGCTTCACAAGATAGTCATCTGCTCCCGAATCCAGCCCCTCCACCCGGCTCGCGACCGCATCCCGCGCACTGATCATCAGGATCGGCGTCTTGTCCCGGCTCCTCCGCAGTTCCCGCAGGATGGCCATGCCGTCCAAGCCGGGCAGCATGATATCGAGCACGATCACCCCGTAATCATGGTTCTTCGCGCTCCACAGCCCCTCATCGCCCGTCCTGCTCTCATCCACGATGAAGCCGGCATGGCGCAGACACTCGCCCATGCTCTGGCGCAACGGCGTATAGTCCTCGATCAATAGACAGCGCACTTGATCCGGAAGGAATCACCGCGACCCTCCGAAGCAAGCCTTAACACCCGACACAAGCCCAATCCGCCCCCTCAATTCCGTCCCCCGCCGAGTGCCATCGACCGTACTCGAACCGACACGCGGGTCACACTGCGACCGATTTCCAGCAAGACACTGAACTCACAATGAGCTCGCAATCAATTACCCACGAGCCTCGCCACTACAATACAGCGCGAACTGAAAATCCGTCGTATCCATGCCGCGGATCCTATCAGTGTAGGCGCGGGTAGTTCATTGGCTGATCCCCTTGGCCCGCACCAAGGCTTCCTCAATTGTAAGGCAATGGGGGCAGTCCGCGGGACGGGAATGACGGCCCTCATGTCCGTTCCTATAAGGTGACACTCTTTACCTGCCAAAAGCCGCCTTGCCTGGTGAGAAGATGCGCATGAAGCAGGACTCACCCGACAAGGCGGCTTTGAACTACATCCAAGCTCTCACGAGGAGCGGCGGCGCCTGAATGCGACGCCCAGGCCGCCCAGACCGAGCAGCGCCAGTGCGGATGGCTCCGGCACCGCGTAGTTCACGTCGATGGAAACGGTGTCCACGGAGAAGCCGAACCCCAGATCATCGGGCGCATTGGAGAAGTCGATGGTGAAGTGCTCGCCCGCCGCGATGTCCAGCCCGGTCCAGGTATAGCTATAGACCCAGAAGAATACCGAAGTCCCGGGATCGGAGGCGGACCACCGGTAGTTCTCCGGAGTCGAGGTGCCGTTCGGATTCTTGATTCCCGTGATGCCTGTGGCTCCATTGAGCGAGGCCACGAAGGGCGAAGGGATTTCCTCGAAGGCGGCATTCAGGCTGTTCGAATGCTTGATCTGAAGGGTGATGCTCTCGATGGCCGAGGACCCGGTGCCCGCGAGCGAGAAGAGGAACTGGGTGCCCTCTCCACCCACGCCAAGGCGCGCGGGATTATTGTCCGGCCCACCGCTTCCGGTGGTGTAGGCACCGGCGAAGCTCTGCGTGAGCGTGGAGGTGAATGCCGCGCCACCGTAGGAAATGTCCGGCGCGAGGTCCGTGAAGGCTCCCTGTCCGCTCGGGACATCCCAGTATTCCCACGCGGCGTGACCTGCCGAGGATGAGCTCCGGTCCCAGCCGGGAGCACTGATGCCGTGGAGGACCGCTCCCTCGGAAAGTCCCGTGACCGAGGCGACTGCACCGAGCACAAGCAGCGCCCGGTAATTTCTGTTAGATAACTTCATTGTTATTCGATTCGTTTGTTCAGATCGGGTTTTTCATTGCATCGCATCCAGCCGGACGAAGAGGTCCGTGCTGGCGCAAATCCTCAGCGGGACGGCGGCGTCTTCCTCGTCCCCGGCGACCAGAGTCCCATCAGGGCATGACATGGGCGCGTCAGGGCACGAGGCTCCCGCCCTCCCCCGAGGGCAGGAACCTCCGTCGGCTATCCGGCAGCCCTATGCACAAAAATCAGCGCGGCCTTCTCCGGAATCCCACGACCAGGACAGTCACCAGAGACGCGAGGGTCATGGCACCGGGTTCAGGTATCGTGGTGATCGTGAGAAAAGGAGCATCCACCTGGTTCCCGGCGAAGATCGCGAGCCACGCGTCCGGGCTGTTTCCCTCCGCCCTCCCCGTGAGCGCCAGCGCGAAGGCACCCTCGGCGTCCGGGTCCGCGAGCCAACCGTTCACCATCGACGTGAGGTCGATGTCGTAGAGGCCGAACCCGGAATCGTGGGCCACGGTCCCCATGATCGCTCCCAGGTGATCGAGTTTGAATGTCCCGTAGTTGTTCGAGTAGTCGAGCGAGGGATCGTAGGACGGGCTGGCGGGATTATAGACCCCGGCATTTGGATCCGCGGAGGTGTAGAGGATCTTCGTCGGATCGTCGGAAAGCGCGTGCGCCGCGATCGACATGCCATCGCCGATCCCGGCAGGGGCTCCTGCACGTCCCGTGGTCGTGACCGAGAGTATCGCGGACTGCACGTAGGAAGCGCTTCCGAAGGAGCCCTTGTCGAAGACCAGGTAGGTCGTCTCTTCCCAGGACTTCAGCTCGTACTGCCACTGCTGGCCACCGCCCTCCGGCGAGGCCATGTATTCTCCCATCTGGTAGGGATCGGCATTGCTGATGCCAAGGACACTCCCGCTCCACACATCCCTGCGGTAGGGCGCTGCGGGGACACCCCAGCCGGACGTGGCGAAGGCGCTTTCCGTGGGAATGATGCTCGTCGCCGCCTGCACTTCTGGCTGCACGAGGCCGAGCAACAGAAGCAGGAGCGGTAGGGGTCGGGTTCTCATCTTCATCTTGTTCGAAGGTCTCAAGGTTGGGTCAGAATCTCATTCACCCGGTAGAAGGCGCGGTCTCCGCCACCGGCGTCCGTGGTCGCCTCTCCGGTCGTGGTCGTGGCGGAGGCCGTGAATTCCCCGATGGAATTCCATGCAACCAGATCCACCGATTCCTCGATCGCATACCTGCGTCCGGGGACCGAGCTCCAGGTGAGGGTGACCTTGCCCACCCCACGCTCCCAGGAGAGAAGCTTGAAAGCGGCAGGCGGTTCCGCACGGGTGATCACCAGCTCCGGCTTCCACCCGGTGATGGAGTCGGCAAAGGCCGCACTCAGGTAAGGGGTATTCACTTCATCCGGCTCCAGCAGGAATCCGTGGTTCGTCTTCCTGCCGGAGGTCCACTCCTTCACCGCTGCGGTGACGTCCACCTCCACCCACGTGTTGATCTCGTAGATCGTGGTGCCCCTGCCGTCATTGTAGGGCCTGTCCCCGATGAGCTTGAGGGTGCCGATGGAGTCCCCGCGGCTGAAGGTGGACCAGCGCAGCGACGCCTCCGTCCAAGTCTGCATCTGGTAGGAGATCAGGACATCCCCGCCGATGTTTTGCTCGTAGGGATAGACCTCGGGAGACATGACGTAGAGCCTCAGCGTCGCACTCCCGATCTCCGCCTCGGCCATGCCGATAGAGGCGGACCCGACGTCGAACTGGATCACCGACTTCTGGGAATGCCCGCCTCCGAGTGCCAGGGAAGCGCTCACCCCGAGCGAAAAATCCGAGCCGGTGGGATTCCCCGTGCCTTGATAGACATCGCGGTCCTTGACCGGCGTCAGCGTCACGGACTCTCCCCTCGAGGCCATCTGCCCGGCCAGGATGAATGAGGCAACTACTAGAAACTTCATAGTTCGTTCAGAAGGTCTGCGATACCGAGAGGTACCAGTTCGTCCCCGCCGCGCTGCTGCGATCGCGGTCCCCGTAGGCGGCGGCCGTGCGGCGGCCTGCCGCCCACGACCAGTATTTCTCACCGAGGAGATTGTTGACCCCGGCATTCACCGTGAGGCCTTCGTCGGGACGCCAGTAGGCGGAGAGATCGGCGAGGAAATATGCCGGGGGGCGGAAGAGGGTCCCGGTCTCCGGAATGGTGTCATCCACTCTCCGGACCTTGTCGACATAGGTCCCCGTGAGCCGCGTCCCGAATTTCCCGCCGGGACTGTCGTAGGCCAGGAACACGCTCGATTTCCACGGCTCGATGGAATTCAGCCACGAGTCGTCGGCCTTGTTCTTGCCGATCGAGATCCCGCTGGCGGCTCCCATCCGCCACCCGGACAGCGTGCCGGACCAATACCCGAGATTCGCCTCCCCGCTCAGCTCGGCGCCATAGATGACGGACTCGCCGCGGTTCACCGACATGTTGATCTCGCGTCCCTCGTCATCGACTTCCCCGGTGAACCGGTTGTTCTCGATGAAGTCCTTGTAGAGCGTGTAGAAGCCCGCGACCTGGAAGCGTCCCGGATCGCCCTCCGCCTTGTAGCCGACCTCGAAGGCATGGCTCACCTCTTCCTTCAGGTCCGGATTCGGCAGATTCACCGTCCCGGCGGTGCCGCCGCTCGAGTCCGGGTGGATGAATACCATCGACAGCTCCTCCGCCGATGGATTCCGGATGCCCATGGCATAGGTCCCGTAGAGGCGGGTCGCCGATGTCGGCTTGTAGGCGATGTCGAAGCGTGGCGAGACCGCGACATTGTCGTATTCATCAGACAGCTCGACGTAGGTTCCATTGAGCGCCAGCTCCTCGATCCGGTCCCGGTATTCCTCGGATATCTCCGGCTTGATGAGCTGGTAGTCCACACGCAGGCCCGGTGTGAAACTCCACCGCTCTCCCGCACGGATCTCGTTTTGCAGATAGGCACCCGCACGCCAGGTATCGGACGGAGCGAAGGGAGTGCGGTTCCGGTCCGAGGGGACGCTGGTGTCCACCCTAGCAAAGGAGCTCTCGCTTTGCTCCAGGCTCACATCCACCCCGCCAAGCCACTGCTGCCGGATGGCCCCGTGTTCGTACTGCTTCAGTGCCTGATAAGCCAGTCCCGCGATGCGCGTGCCGAAGTCGATCGACTGCTTCCTCTTGCGCCCCTTCACGATCACGCCGCCGAAGTCGCGGTCCTTGCTCGCGCTGAGATTGTCACTCCGGTTTTCCGAGGCCTGCCAGTATGCCTGGGCCTCCATCTTGTCGATCCACGAGGCGGCAGGCTCCACTTCCCAGCGCAGGCTCGCCCTCTGGCGCTCCATCATCTGGTAGTTGAGCACATAGTTGTTGAAGCCTCCCATCGCAGCCTCCCGCACGGCGCTGCGCGTGTTCACGTCCACATCGCGGCGGAAGGATTCCAGGGTGAGTTGGAACCGGTGGTCGCCCGCGGAATAGTCGAATTTCCCGAGCCCGGAATGGCTGTCGAAGTTCACGGGATTCGGCTGGTACAGGGACCTTCCCTGGTTCTCCGTCTCTCCTCCATTCCGCCCGCTATAGAGCAGCATCATGCGGAAGTCCCCCTTCTCCCAAGCTCCGCCCACCTGCCGGGCAAGCATGTCATTCACCGAGAAATACTGCACCCGCGAGAAGCCTCCCCATCCCTTTCCATCCAGGATATCGGAGGCATCGAGGGTCCGCATCGCGATCACCCCGCCCATCGCATCGCTTCCATAGAGCGCGCTGCCGCCGCCTTTGTAGATCTCGATGAGGCTGAACATCGCCGGATCGAAATAGTCCCGCCCCATGCCACCCGATCCACCGGCACTCCCCATGTCGAAGGAAGTCGAGACATACTGCGGAGGCAGGCGGATGCCGTCCACCTCCAGCGAGATCCTGTTCCCCTCGGCACCACGGACATTGAATCCCGTGTAACCGCTGCCGGCGTATGCATACAGCGTATCACTCGTGCTGAAGTCGAAGGGAGCCGAGACCAGCGGGTCATACCTTGAAATACTACCCACATCGTACGTGCCCTCCCTCACGAGATCGTCCGCACGCACGCTCGTCACCGATCCATTCGAGTCAATCCACGGCTTTGCCGTGCGCGTGCCGACCACCACGAGTTCATCGAAATGGACCACCTCGCTGCCGCCATCCCCACCTTCATCCTTCTTCTCCGCATCGTCGCCGGGGTCTTCGTTCTCCTCGCCATGCAGGCCCGGCATGAGCACCAGCGCCGCTGCGAGGAGCAGGAATTTCGGCGGCATTGTCACCCGGATGAGAAATGGACTTGGGGAACTCACAGGGGAAAAATCATCTTGGGGAAACCGATCGTCGCGGTCGTCCGCTTGCACTTTCGTGGCAAGCTCCGTCGCTCATCTGGAGGCGACCCTTGCAGACGCCATGCGTCCGTTGCTACCGCCTGTTTGCTTTTGTTTGACGACCCCTTGTCATAGGGCATCACGCCAAATCGGCCCGTTTTCCAATCTCATATTTGCCTCTTGGAAAGACGACAGAAGCCCCTTTCAGGGGCCAACAATCGATCCCGAACTTTTGCCACAAGCGACAGATACGCCCAGCTGTATCGCTCTCACGATAAGGGCCATTCAGCATCTTGAAAGCCCCTCGCTACAAGACCATCCGGCCTAACACAACAACCGCCCGCGTGGATGCACCCACGGTCACATGCCGACACATGCATAGTCCATCTGACGCGCACGGAATCACCCGTGGGCAAAGCAAGCCAACGCCAGCAGAAGTCAATACACCGCGCGTGATCCGAAGGGTGCACTCGGATTCTCGCAGTCAGACCTCGGCTCCAGCGCTACCTTGGCTGATCAAGCAGCATGACCATTACGATACAGCCACCGATCTACATCGCCGCGTCAGAGCATACCGCCCCTGAAAGAACCTCAGACCACGATCTATAAGCTCATGCCCGAGGCCCCACCCTCACTCGCAGGACTTCTCTTTCCTGGTCCAGATCGGAAACCATCCGCAGGTGAAAACCAATAGAACCACTGAAGCCGAGCTTATTTCCCAGACGAGAATGCGCGGAGAAATTAGCGTCCCTTTGCTCTATGCTCACCATCGCGCTACTGACTGTCACGTCTGACTCATTCCTGCCTGGCTGCGGATCATCTTCGGCATCGATGTCGGGGGACTTGGATCGCGTCATCCAGATCGGCGCCACCGCACTGTGGCTTCCTTCCTCGATCGTCTGGGACGGACGGACCGTCGAGCAAGGCACGACCTGCAACTGTCTCTTCTTCGCAACCAGTAACCTCAACTTTCAGAGGCAATAAGGGCACCAACTCATGTATTCATTCTCGATGCCAACGCATCCGAGCACCCTCTACGTTTTTTGATGGAGCAGCGAGCGGTCAGATGGGGATCACAATCGGGCAGCGGTGGATGGGGTGGGTCTCGACAAGGACGGGGTGGTCGAAGGCCCGCTGGAGCAGCTCGGGGGTGAATACCGTCGCGGGGGTGCCGGTGGCCAGCAGCTTGCCATCCTGCAGGAGGGTCACGCGGTCGGCGTAGCGTGCAGCGAGATTCAGGTCGTGCAAGATGGCAAAGACCGCCGCACCGGCAGATGCGAGCTCGCGGGCAATCTCTAGGACCTGATGCTGGTGATGAATATCGAGGTTGTTCGTCGGCTCGTCGAGAAAGAGGAGAGGCACCTTCTCCTGTGGTTCCCCACCTGCGAGCTGGGCGAGCACGCGGGCGAGGTGGACACGCTGTTGCTCGCCGCCGGAGAGGGTGAGGTAGCCTCTGTCTGACAAGCTGGCGAGACCTACGCGAGCGAGGGCATCGCGCGCATGGGTGATGTCTTCCGCGGTCTCCCGGCCGTGCTTCAGATGGGGCAGGCGGCCGAGTAGGGCCACCTCGAGCACGCCGTAGTTGAAGGTGAGCGTGGTATGCTGGGCGAGCACCGCGCGGCGGCGGGCAAGATCGCGTGTCTTGTGCACGGCGAGGGGACGGCCATCCAGCCCGATGCTGCCTGCGGACGGCATCATCTCGCCGGTCAGCAGCTTCAGCAGCGTGCTTTTTCCCGCTCCATTCCTGCCGACGACGGCGTGGATCTCCCCGGCGTGCAGGCCGATGTCCACCCCATGCAAGAGCTGCTTTCCCCTCACCCGGAAGGATAGCCCGTGGCCATGAAGTACGGGATCCATCATAGTTCCCCGGTGCGTCTCTGCCGGACCAGCAGGATGAGAAAGAAAGGCGCACCCAACGCCGCGGTCACGATGCCCAGCGGCAGCTCCAGCGGTGCGACCACGGTGCGCGCTGCCATGTCCGCCAGCACCAGCAGGGCGGAGCCGAGCAGGGCGGAGGCGGGCAGCAGCACGTGATGATTCGGCCCGGTCCAGATCCGGATCAGATTTGGCACGATGAGACCGACAAAGCCGATCATCCCGGAGACCGCGACTCCGGCTCCCACGCCAAGCGCGATCAGCAACACGACGAGCGCCTTCACCCACTCCACCCTCACGCCGAGATGCTGCGCTGTGCTCTCTCCCAGCAGCATCGCATTCATCGGTCCGGCCAGCAGCGGCAGGATGAGCAGGCCGGGCAGGATGAGTGGCGCAGCGGCACCCACGGAGGTCCACGTCGCGCCGGAAAGCGAGCCGAGCATCCAGAAGGTGATCGCGCGGAGCTGGTCCTCGCTGGAGAAGTAGGTGAAAAGCCCCGTCCCCGCGCCACAGAGCGAATTGATCGCGATGCCCGCCAGCAGCATCGTCGCCACATTCGTCCGCCGGTCATGGCGGGCGAAGATCTGAATCACCAGCATGCACGTCAGACTGCCGGCGAATGCCGCAAGCGGCAACGTGTATAGTCCGAGCGAAGCCAGGTGCAGCACGATGGCACCGGACACCGCCAAGGTCGCCCCGCTGGAGATACCCAGCAGCCCCGGGTCTGCGAGAGGATTGCGGAACAGGCCCTGTAAAACCGCACCGGAAAGCCCGAGCGCGCCACCCACCAGCGCTGCCAGCAGCACCCGGGGCAGCCGGATGGCATGCAGCACCGTGGCCTCCAGCTCTGTGACCTCCGGCCATGCCAACCCGAGGAACTCCAGCATGCCCCGCAGCCCTGCCTTCTCCGCCACCGTTGCGAGGATGTGGCTGGCAGGAATCTTCACAGCTCCGGCTCCCGCTCCCAGAAGCATGCTGCCGACCAGCAGGCACAGCAGCAGCACCAGCACACCGCGGTGGCGCGACGGCCGCCTTCCCATGGATGCCGGGGAGACGGTCATTTCGCCGGCTTGCCGTAGAGATCCGCGTGGAGCTTCTCCACCTCACCCAGGAATCTGGGGCCGATCCATCGGATATTGTCATCCACGGTGTGGATCGCGCGATTCTTCCCCGCGGGCGTGAGCGAGACACCCGTCAGAGCCAGCGCACCATTCATGCCGCCCACCGCGCTCAGCCCCCTCTCCAGCATGATGATGTCATCCGGCGCGGCTGCGACGAGCGCTTCCGGCGTCAGGGGCTTCGTGCCCTCGGTGAAGTCGGCAGCATTCGCTCCTCCGGCGAGCTCGATGAGCCAGTGCGCGCCGGTGTCGCGACCATGAATCACGGCGCTGCCCGGGCCGTGCGCATAGAGGAAGAAGACGCGCTTCTTCTTCGCGAGCTTCGCATTCGTCTCGGCGATCGGCTTCAGACGTGCATCAATCGAGTCGTTCAACGCCTTGCCTTTCTCGGGTACCGCCAATGCCGCGGCGATCATCGTGATCCGTCGCTTCAGGCCATCCACCCCGTCCGTGTCCGAGTCCTCCAGGACCAGCACCGGGACCTTCGCGCTGCGAAGCTGGGCGAGCGGTGGCTCCTTGATGTTCTCCAGCGGCGTGATGACCAGATCTGGCTTTTGTGCGATGATGCCTTCCACGCTCGGCCTGTACGGATGGCCGAGGCCCGTTGTCTTCGCCGGTGCCAGCACGCGCTCGCCGCCATTGTCTGTCGCGACGATACGGTCTCCCATCCCGAATTCCACCAGGATCTCCACGGTGGAGGCATTCAGCGCCACGATCCGCTGCGGATCTCCGATCTCCACCTCCACGCCATCCGCTCCCTTGATCGGCGTGGCTGCCAGCCGGCCCAGGGTGAGCAAAAGGAAAATCACCGCTGTCGTCTTTCTCATCATCGCTGTCAGGTGTTAGAAATTGTTAGAACTCATCGATCCGGAAGAAATGCCTCTGTCCGCCGGGATCGGGAAAGGAACGCGCGAAGATGCCGCCCGAGCCCCTCAGCGACTGCTGCAGCGGCACCGCGCTCCAGGTGGAGAGATCCGGGCTGGAGAAGATCGTGTAGAGCTTGCCCGGCTGCGTCTGAAAGCTCAGGTGGATCTGGTTGTTCCGCCGGTTGAAGGTGCGGATGTTGAACGACGTCGAGGGCACGTCCACGAGATCGAAGACCCGCACATAGTCGATCACCGTGTCGTCCGGCAGCTCCGCCTTCGTGATGTCGCCCGCCCAATCGCCGATCTCGCTGGACCACTTCAGGTAGAGCGGGATCTGGCACACGCCTCCGTCCGAGGTGCGCCATGTCTCCCGGCCATCCACGTAGAAGACGTATTCCTCCGGCGTCCACCACAGGGAGAAAACGTGGAAGCCACCGTCCAGGATGCCAGGCGGGTGGGAGGTCTTGCTCGTGTTCTTATGGGCGGCCCCGTAGCCATCCCAGTGCAGCGCGTGGTGGACGGAGCCATCGCGGTGCGGCCACTCGAAGATATCGATCTCCGTGCCATCGCGGCCTTCGTTCCCCACCTTGTTCACGTCCGGGTGATAGAGCCAGAAGGCGGTCCAGTGTCCCTCCTCCCGCGGCAACTTCGCCCGTGTCTCGAAGTAGCCGTAGGCCTTGTAAAAGCGGTCGATGGTGCGGATGCAGGGAGAGTAGTACTTCCCATCGATCTTCTCCGTGCGGAGGACCATGTGCCCCTGGCCATCGAGAAAGGCGCTGTTTGCCCGCCAGAAGTGATCGCGTCGGGGCCAGTTCGGCCGGTCCCATTTCGTCCCGTCGATCACCTGGCCGTCGAACTCATCGTTCCACACCATCTTCCACGTCTTCCCGGCGGGTGGAGCGGGCAACAGGCTGCCCGAGGCTGGATCTGGAGCGATGGCGGGCTGCTCCCATTGATAGATGCGCACCCAGTCCACCTCCAGCCGGGACTCGCCGGTCATCGTCTGCGCGAAGGCGTCGAGCTGGATGCACAGGTGGTGCGGGTTGTCCGGGATCATCGCGGGATCGCTCAGGATTGCCGCGGGCTGCTCGTCCCCGCGGAAGGGTGCGTTCTCTTCCTTGTGATAGATGCGGATCTGGCCGGGCTCCCACTCCATCGCCACGGTCCGCCACTGGCTGGCATCCACCTGGTGCTGCCGGTGCCACGTGGCATCGCGACCTTGGGCGTCTGGATAGTGGATGAAGGTGTGGAAGGACTTCCGGTCGCGGTTCGTCGTGGTCTCGTAGATGTCATTCTCACCATCGCGCGGCCACTGCTCCGACTGCGGCCAGGTCAGCACCACGCCGCTGGTGGAGGTGCCGCTCTCCGGCGTGGTGCGCACGCGGAACTCGAACTTGCCGTAGAGGTAGTTCCGATGGTGCGCCATGCCTCCGCTGACGAGCTGGCCATTCACCATGCGGGCCGTGCAGGTGAGGATGCCATTCGCCACCGAGAAGGCCGACGCCCTCCGGAGCCCGTTCCCATTGTGGCCGGGACTGTGATACATCGACCACTCCGCGGCGTTCACCGAGGTGCCGTCGAAGTCATCGCGGAAAACCTCCTTCCATGCCGCCGCACCTATAGGAGCGGAGGAGATGAGGATGCCGAGAACGAGGGAAAACAGGCGCATCTGATCAGATCAGGTCAGCGGAAGATCCTCTGCGAGAAGGCGACGAGGTGAACCCGCCAAAGCTCGAAGTCATGAACACCATCGCTCAGGTGCCACTCGTGCTTGATACGTGCTTCATTCAGCGCGGCCAGATGCGGGGTTACGCGGCCCAGCACCGGATCATCCTTTCCGCAGCCTATCCACAGCAGCTTGAAGGCGCGGTTGTAGGTCTCCGCCTGCTTGAACTTCTCCACATAGGCATCGCCGCCCGGTGGCAAGGCGGGGCTGAAGACACCGATCCAGGCAAACTTGTCCGCATGCTCCAGACCGCTCTCGAGCGCCTGGCGACCTCCCATGCTCAGCCCCGCGATCGCGCGGTTCGCCGGGCCGGACAGCAATCGATAGCTCTGCTCCACCAGCGGGATCGCATCCTCCATCAGTTCGCTGCGGAAAGCGCGCATTGCCTGCGCATGGTGATTGGTGCCGTCGTCCTTGAAGGGCTGATGACCGTCGATCATGAGGATCACGGCGGGCACTGCCTTTCCCTCGGCGATCAGGTTGTCGTAAATCACGTGGGCCTTCCCCTTCTCCGTCCACGTCCGGTTGTTCTCGCCGCGCCCGTGGTTCAGCACGAGCAGAGGGTAGCGCTGATCCGAGTCCTCGTAGCCCGGCGGCGTGTAGACCACACACTCGCGCTCCTTTCCGAGCGACTTCGCCTCGTAGGTGTGGACGTGGATCTTGCCATGGGCGACCTCCCTTTCATCCCAGGATTCTGCCGCGTGCAGCGGCGCGATGAACATGGCGGCGAGCAGGAGGAGCTTTTTCACGATGCGGTGGTGGAGAGAGGGTGGAGGAAAAGAAGAAGCGGGAATGGCGAAAGGACGACCATCCCCGCTATCATTGGATCGAATGATGAATCAGGGCGCGTCGGTCAGGCGGTAGAAGCCCTTGCCGCCGGCCGGGCGGAGCCATGATGGCTTCAGCACTCGCTGCCTTTCACCCGGAGCTCCCAGGATCGAGGTCTCGGAGTCGGTCCACGCATCGAGCGTGGTGCTTTCCTGCAAGCGGTAGCCCGTGGCGGCGCTGTTCCACGTGACCCAGAAGGGACTCTCCGTCGCGGCCAGCGGTAGCACGGATGCCGGATTGATCGACGACTCCAGGCTGTAGAGCTGCGTGTCCAGCGGACCGGTGAAGGACTCATTCACTGGCGTGGGCACGCCCGTGATCGAGATATTGCTGAAGACCGACGAAGCCCGGGCATTCAGATGATGCTGGCCCTGCGCGTCGCGCACGCCCGAGCCGAAGTACACCGCCATGGGACCGGCGAAGGCATCCGCGATCGTTGGCGGCGGATTCTCCACTCCCGTGAAGTCCGGCAGCACGATCGTCCAAGTCTGTGTCGCTCCATTCGGTGCGACCAGCGTGACCACGTTGTCAGCGGTGAAGCGGAGGCTCCATGTGCCATAGACCGAGGGACGGCCCACCGAGCCGAGCTGTCCGCCCAGGCCATTGTCGGTGGTCCAGTAGCCATCTGCATCCGGGAAATCGATCTTGTAGCCGAGATGGGCCCAGGCGCTGGTGGCGTCGCCATTCAGCGTGAGACGCACCGCATGCGGGTGGGTGATGTTCGGATTGTGGCTCCACTCGTAGTCATCCGCCGCGGGAACCAGGAAGATGTGACTCTCGAATTGACCCGTAGCCCCAGCAGGAGTGCCGGGATAGCCCTCGATGGTGAAGCTGTAGGTGACCGGGGTCTCGGCCGTCGCCTTGCCGATCCAGGTGTAGTCACCAGGGAGCACACGCACGTTCTGATACTCGGCGGTGCCGAGCGTCGCCTCCGGATCGGCCGCCGTCAGCGAGAGGAGGAGGCCGGAGTCAGCCTTCTCGATCGCCAGCGCGGGCTCGGGCGACTCGCCCTGTGCTTCCGGAGCGACAAAGCGGAGATTGTCCACATACGCCACGCCGCTCGGTGCGCTGTTACCCGAGGCCGTCGACGCGAGACGGATGCCCGTGATGCTGGAGAGGGCCGGTAGGGCCGCAGCCGTCTGGAGCGGCGCGGTTACCCGCTGCCACACCCATTGGTCCGCGTAGGTGGAGGAGTTGCCCTCGACGCCGGGGATACCGCCGCCTTGGGAATTCGTCTTCGTGCCTTGGGTATTGAAGGAGTCGATCTCGATCTCGCGTGTCTCTTCCCCGTCCAGATACTGGAGATAGACGGTGAAGAAGGAGTAGTTGCCAAAGCGGCGGCGGACCGAAGCGGGGTCGAAAAGGATGTCCAGCTCCAGTGCCTCGAAGTCGCCCGCATCCACCGGCTCGGCGAAATTCCGCCGCACGTTGAACTGGCTGTTCGTGGTCTGGCTGTGCATCGCATCGATCATCAGCGAGCCCGATGCGGGATCTGCATCCACATCCGTGGACCACTCGCCCTCGGCATGCGGTGTCTCCTGGATGCCGCCGACGAAGCGCGGCGCGATGCTGGTCGAGTGTCCGATGACCACCGTGCCGGACGGGGTCGGAAGCACTTCCCAATCCGTCACCTCGCCGGAAGCGTCGAAGGAATTGATGTCCGTGGCAGGCGAGATGAGGATCGCCGCGAGGCCGTCACCGGTGATGCTGCCCACCGGGGAGGAAAGCGTGATCGAGTCTGCGGTCAGCACCGGCGAGCTGCTGGAGATGGCGACGGCTGCGTTCGCACGCGCGGGATTGAGCGGATGGCCGGAGAGCGCAGAATAGGTCAGCGTCGCGGTCTCGCTTCCCGCGGTGAGGGTCACGGGCTTGAAGCCGGAGGTATTTCCCCACTCGGTGACGTCACGGCTCGCACCCAGCAGCTTCACTTGATAGCGACCGCCCGGAATGGCGGAGAGGCCGGAGACCGTCACGCTGTAGCCCGGGGCCGAGCTCGCGGCCGTGGTATTCTGGATGTATTGGTTCAGGATGCGCAGCTCGGCCGCGGCGGGCGGAGCGGATGCCCCGGTGGAGCCGTCGAAGAGCGAGCCGTAGTTGAAGCTCACCGTGAGCGCGGTGCCATCGGCCGTGGTCAGGCTCAGCGGACCTGCCGTCTGCACGAAGCCCGGATTGCGACCATGAGTGGCACGCGCATTCACCCAGTTCCCTGCAGGCACTCCGAAGGCAGACTCGGTGGGCAGGACGTCGCCACCGGGATTCCAGGCGTCGGTCCAGAAATTGATGCCGATGGGAGCGGCGGACGCCAGGCTGCAGCCGGCGATCAGACCGGCCAAGACCACGGGGGAGGAAGATTTCTGAGCAAGATACGTGTTCATGATAGGACGCAGCGATGAAGCCTCCACCCATACACACAAGGTGATGAGTGACCCCGGGGGCAGTCGGGCGGACAACTCCACGTTGCCGCTGCGTGGATACGATCATGGCCGCCGGTCCTCAGCCCGGGCGATGGCAGCTTCTGGCAAGGAAACCGCAATCGATGGTGGATTCTGGACATCGGGACGCGGCATCCCGTTTGAAACCCCCTGTCAGCAACCCCCTCGCTGCTCAGCCCGCCAGGCTCATGCACCGCTCCGCGGCAGGCTGCGAGTGCAGCCTCTTGCGCGCCTCGCCCGGGGTGCATCCCGCGTGGCGCTTGAAGAAATGCCCGAAGTGCGAGGGATCCTTGAACTCGAGTTCATAGGCGATCTCCGCCATCGTCATCCCTGTGTATTCCAGCAGGCGGTTCGCCTCCTGCATGGTGCGGTCATCGATCAGCTCGCCCGGTGTGCGGCCGGTGAGGCACTTCACGCACTCGATCAGGCGATGCGGCGTCAGCTCCAGCTCCGCCGCATAGTCCTGCACGCGCCGTCCCGCCGGGCAGGCTCCCGCGAGGATGCTGAGGAACTTCTGCGTGATGCGCGCGGGTGCGCTCGCCTGCTCGTCAAACATCGCGGGAAACATCCGCGCCGACCTCACCAGCAGGAGCTGGATCATCTGCACCAGCATGGCGCTCGACCACTCGCCGTCTCCCTGGAACTCCTGGAAGATGGTGTCGCGCATCGCATCGAAGTCCTCGCCCTGGCACCCGGGGATATCCAGCAGGGGCCGGGAGGTGAGGAAGGAAAAGAAGGGCAGCGAGGACAGGTCCCCGGCATGGGGATTTGACTGCAGCATCTCCCCGCCGAAGGCAATGAGGCATCCCTGCGTGCTCACGTCCAGCTCCCAGCCGTGGACCTTCCCCGGTGCGATGAAGATACCGGTATGTCCGTCGAAGTGATGCGCTTGCCCGTCGCTCAGGAAAGTGCCACGCCCGCGGAGGATGAAGAGTTCATAGTACGGATGACGGTGGGGTACCTGGCGGCTCGCACGCAAGGCGTGGCCCCAGATCGGCTTCACGATCAGGGGTAGCGTCCTGTGGCGGGACGGATGTGCCACGGCAAGATCATCCAGGAGAGGAATGCCAGAGCGATGCGCCTTCATGAGTGAAGACACTATCAATGACGGATCATCCCGGTCTCAGGGTGACTTGCGATTTTTTGGCGGTGAATTGCCCTCTTTATCGTCGGGAAAAATGCACTTATCTCCGGCTCAATCCAGCTTCGGCCTCCGCCATGGCGGCACGTCCGCCCAGCGGCGGAAGGCCGGCCTGCCGCGTGAGGGATCGATGAAGGTGATCACCAGGCTGCGCTCCTGCAGCGTGGCATGCCAGCGGGTGCTGCTGAAGACCCGCCACTCGCCGCCCGGCTCCGCTATCGCCGCCTGCACCGGGCACTGGTTCATGGAGTTCAGCTTTTTCGGCAGAGGCAGATCCCCCGTGCCGCCCGACGCGAGCTCCCGCGAATTCTCCCCGATGGTGAATCGCACCTTCGCGGGTGCCAGATTGATCAGGCGGCTGCTGCCCATGGGAAACGCCGCTTCCGAGTCATCGATGGCCAGCACCCGATAAGTTCGCTCCCCCGTGGTGCCTGGCACGAAGACCAGCAGATGCCGCTCACCCTCCAAGGCATCCACCGTCGCGACGACCTCCGGCTCGCCATCAGCCCCGGCATCCGGCAGGGCGAAGCGCAGTGTCCCGCCCGCCACGGTAGCCTCGGCCTCGCGCGTGAAGTCGCCGGTGATCAGATCGATCTCCACCGGCTGCGAGGCAGCGAGCAGTCTCACCTTTTTCACCTCGCCCGCATGCGCGAGACAGACGGCGCGGAATTTGATCCGGCGCGCCTCCTGCGCGGTCGCATCCGCGAGGATCAGGACGAGCATGCCCAAGATAACGTGCAGCGATTTCATGATTCGTGGACCTCGGCAGGAGAAAGCCAGCGGAATGCCACCACGCGGAAGCGGCGGCCGAAGCGGCGGTTCACCTCGCTCAACTCGCGCGCGCCGATGCCATCCGCGCGCGGGAGCTCGATCACCCCGTCGGCGGCATCCGCGGGGTCGATGAATTCCGGGATGCGCTGCACCACCGCCTCGCACCACGCGCGGGCGAGGATGCTCCCGCGATCGTCGCGAGCATCTCCATAGCCCCGCAGCACGAAGGTATCCGAGCGGACGGTGAGCGTGGAGCCCATGCCGGCCAGGAGGTCGCCCTGTGTCAGCGATGCCTGCCCGGCCTCCAGCGCGTCGCCACAGGCCGCGTCCGGATTTGCATAGCCGAAGGCTGCCACGTCCTGTGCCGAGATCGGTCGGCCGTCGGGTATCGTCGCCGGATTGATCCCCGCATGCCGGATGGCCGCCTGCAGCGTGCCCGCAAGCGCGGCGTCACCAGCAACCAGGCTGCGGTTCACGAATTCGGACATGGACAGGAATGGCCCGCGCGCCCGCACCTCGCGGACGATGGCCTCGGCCAGCTTCTCATTCTCCTCGTCGCTCAGCACGCGGAAGCCGGTCCACGAGCGATCGCGGTCCTGGTCCCACGGGCCCGTCTCGGCGGAAAGCGAGGGCAGCACGCGCGGATACGCGGCGGCGGCGCTGGTGACGGTCGATTCCGTGGCATTCACCGGATTGATCACGGGAATCTCCATCGACTTCCCGGATGCCAGCAGCGCCCTCCAAGCAGCCACCGAGGTGGAGTTCACGTTGAATCCGCCCTTCATCATCTGCCGGGCCGCTGTGCGATGCCAGCCCTCCGCTCCGGTCACCGCCGCGCCATAGGCACTGCCATCCTCGTCCCCGTCCGTCCACGCCTCGTGACGCGGATTCAGCGGCAGGGGCTCGCCGTCGTGGAAGCGCTCCGCCTCCGCCGCATCACGGATGCCGGAGAAATAGCAACCGTCCCACAGCGCGTGATTCGCCAGCCAGCTATGGTCCGCCATGTCATAGCCCGCTCCGCCACCCCGGTGCACGGCGCGGTCCCGCGGCAGCAGCGGATGGGCAAAGGACTCGCCCACCGTGTAGGTCGGCAGCGGCAGGTGGCCGCTGCCCGCAAGATTCGCATGACCCAGCGAGGCAACGTTCACGGGTGAAGTACGAGGCATCTCGTAGCTGGAGAAATCCAGCACCCCGCTGTCAGCCGTGACACCGGAGTGGTGATAGACACGGTCGCCGCCCTCGGCGTCGGTTTCGATCGAGCCCTCGGTGCCGGAGCTCTGGTTCAGTATCGGCAGGAAGCTTGCCTCCAGCGGCAGCGTTCCCGGCCGCGACTTCGCCAGATCCAGGTCGAGCACGTGGTGGACGAAGGAATTCTCCCTCACCGGCCTCCCCGCATGCAGCGAGTCGAGCGAGGTTCGGTCGGCCAGGCTGAAGATCGCGAAGGGCTTCGGCCCCGTCCAGGTCTCCACCGGATCCGAGTCGCTGCGCCGCTGGTAGAGCTCGTCCACCGCCCATGGCCGCTCCCGGCGGAAGGGGAAACGTATCCGCCCCAGCGAGGGATGATTCCCGCTCAGCGCCGCCTCGAGCGTGGAGGCATCTTTGTAGCGGTACTGATACACCCCGAGCAGGCTATCCGCACCGCCCACCTTCGCCGAAATCTCAATGCCGAATTGCGAGACCTTCCCGTTCGCAGGCGGCCGCAGCGAGCACGCGACATCCACCACGTCCGTGCCCCTCATCCCGATGATGTAGTGGCTCGTGCTCGACGGGGCACGGCCCGCGGCATTCGGCCTCAACACATCGACGATGTAGCCGCCGCGATAATCCCATCCCGGTCCCGGCATCAGCGAGTCAGTCGTCTTGCTCGTCTGCCCGCCCTGGTAGATGAAATTCAGCATCTGCGGCCATGTTGTCCCGCGGGGATGATTCAGCCCATAAATCCGGGACTCACCCGGCCGCAGCGTGATCTTCGCCCCGCCCTGCGAGCCGGGCGACGTCCGTAGCCGCGCGACGAACTCGTCCTCCCAGTCGTCCCGGTTTTCATACACCCCGTGCATCTGGCTCAGCAGTGCAGGACGCTGCGTCTCCGGCATCCCGTTGCGGTAGAATTGGAAGGCGAGCGGGAGATGCTTGAAGGACACCTTCAGATCATCCACCGCCAGCGACCGGTTGTAGGGATTGTACAGGGTCACCGCCGGCGTGTAGATCAGGTACAGCATGTACTTGAGCTTCGGATCGATGCCCTGGAGCGTGGAATACCACGGCTCGTGCGCTTCACGCGCCACCAGCGAAAAGACCACCTGCACGCGCGTGACCACCGGCGCCAACATCATTCCGTCCGTCGCCGCGGGATTCGGGCTGCTCACCACCGTCCGTGTCGCGGAGTCGTAGCGCTTCACCACGGGCTTGTAGTCGCGAGGCAGCCTCGTCTCCAGTACCGACCCCGCTTCGTGGCGCGACAGACGGTACCAATCCGCGAGCGTGGAATACATCGGGTCCGCCGGCACCAGCGGCGTGGTGGTCCCGGAATATACGTGGCGACCCTGGAACGCCGCCGGCAGCGTATCTCCCTCAAATGCCCTCGTGAGATCCACCTTCAGCCCACCATCGGCGACATTCACGGGCAGACTGGCCGACCACACCGTGAGATCGTCGCGATAGCCATCCAGCGCCGCGCGGCCCGCCAGCAGGTCGCCTTGCGCGAGGCTCGCCAGCTTCCCTGCGTCATCACCCTCCGCCACCAGGCCACCCAAGCCCGGCAGGACCTCCGCAGCACTGCGCGCGGGAGCCCGGAGCCGCGCTGCCGCCAGTTCGTCAGGCAGCCCGCTTTCCACCGGCAAGTCGATACGAGTTTTCACACCCTCATCCGCCGCCGCCCATGCCGCCGCCCCGCCACTCACATGGACCGCTTCAGCCGACAGAGCCTTCCGTCCGTCATGCCCGGGGAAGAGCGTGATCCCATCCTCCTCCACAGAACCTCCTTCCGGATCCAGCACATCGCTCGCACCGGGAGAGGAAAGCCATGTCACGAATTCACCATCGGCATCGTCCGTCTGATTCCGCCTTCGCTTCCGGACCGCCATGTCGTCGTCACCCTCGGGCGAGAGCTTGTAGGACTCCCAGATGCCCGTCTTCGCCGGATGCGCGTCCTCGGAAAGCAGCGTCGCGGGCGCGCTGATCCGCTGGTCCGGGCCTGCCGCCTTTTGCAATTGGCCGAGCGCCAGCGACAGCGCGAGCCGTGCATTTGCTCGCGCCACCTGGCGATCCGTCTCCGCCGTGGCGGCCCGCAGCGAGACGGTGGACAGCGTCATCAGGCCGAGCGCCAACACCGCGAGCACCACCATGAGCAGGAGCACCACCGGCAAGGCGAAGCCTCGCGCCACCGCACGGGAAAGAAGATCGTGATGCCGGGTGCGCTTCATGCAGGTGACGTGGGGGCCGGGACGCGAACTCACTCTCGGCCGCCGGGGTCGTCCGGTCCGCATGATGCCCCCGCGCCCCTCCCGCCGGCCAAAGTCGAATCTGGCACGAAGCGGTGGAATGCTGGTGGATTCTTAATGACCTGCGTCGCCCCGCACTTGCCCTCCAGTTTCGTGTTCCAAGATGCACCAGAGAATGCCCGCCGCGCGCCAGAGCCGGCATTCGACCCGCGGCGACACCCGCCACAGCTTCGATGTGGCCCGGCCGGTCCACTCGGGCGTTGGAGACCCGGGGGACCGCCAGGCAGCAACACAACGACACATCACATCACGACTGGAACACCATGCAGCCGACGATCCATAGCACCATGACACAAACGGCACGCCGCCTCATCGCGACGGCGGCGCTCGTCCTCACCGGCATCACCACCGCACACGCGGGCTGGTGGCAGGAGACCTTCTTCGAAGGCTTCGACGCACCGCTCGATACCAGCAAATGGTACATCTACGACAGCGTCGGCCACGCGGGCAATGGCCTGCGCAAGCCGAGCGCCGTCACCGTCTCCGACAGCATGCTCAACATCACCGCGAAGATGGTGAATGGCCAGCTCGTCAGCGGCGGCATCGCCACGACGCAGAACTTCCAATACGGTCGCTTCGAATTCCGCGTCCGCACGCTGCAGACCGCGGACGACCGCACCAGCGGCGTCGTGCTCACCTGGCCCATCTCCGACAACTGGCCCGCCGAGGGCGAGAACGACATCTACGAGACGATGACCGACGGGGATCGGCCACACTTCGAGACGAACATCCACTACCTCGACGCCACCAGCACCCACCACGCCTGGAAGCGGACCTATCCCGCCGCACCCGCATGGCAGTGGTGGACCGTCGCCATGGACTGGACGCCCGACAGCATCAAGATCTACCGCAAGCAGGAGAATGCTCCCTTCCGCCCGGACGAGCTGCCCATCGCCGTGCTGGATGATCCCTCGCGCGTGCCCGACTACTTGCACCGTCTCTGCATCCAGCTCGATGCCTACTACCCCACCATGACAGGCGAGGCCCTCATGCAGGTGGCCTGGGCACGCGTCTATCAGTGGAATCCGAATGCCACCCCGCCATCCATCCAGCCGCCCGCGATCGTGGACGGTGGCATCTACCGCATCTCACCCTACCTCGCCACGCACCGCTGTCTCGAAGTACCGCTCGACCAGTATGCCGACGGCACCGGCCTGGTGAACTACGACTACTACGACCTGCTCAACCAGCTTTGGCTCATCACCGACGATGGCGGCGGCTACTGGCGCTTCAGCCCGCTCAGTTCCCCGGACAAGGCGCTCGACGTGAATGGCGGCGCCTCCGCTGACGGAACCAAGGTCCAAATCTGGACGCACAATACCAGCAGTGCCCAGCGCTGGAAGATCTACCACACCGGCGGTGGCTGGTTCCAATTCAAGCCCCAATGCGCCCCCTCCAGCGTCCTCTCGCTGAAACTGGGCAACACCGCGAACAACAACCCCTACTACCTCTGGACGGACCACGATACCGATCCGCAGTACTTCCACATGCAGCTCTTCGGCGTGGAATAACAATACACCCGGGCATGCAACGCCTGCCGCCGTCTCTTCCCTCTCTGGCGGCGGCAGGTTTGTTTCTACATCATCCCCATTCATCACCGAGCCGCTCTGCCATGCCCGTTCCATTACACCGATGGTCAGGGGTGCGATGAATTGTCCGCCTCCCGCGACATCGTTGAAATGTTCCGAAGAGCACGATGCAGCGTCCTTGCACAGTTTGAGCGGGCCTGGGGAAATTATCATTGGCAGCCTCATGCATTCTGTCGGAGGACTCTGGACATTGCCATGATTCGCCCACGACTTACCCCGCTCGCTGCCGGCCTTGCCCTTCTCCTGCTTTCGCCTGCGACTCACGCGCATCGCCTGTGGCTGGTGGCGTCCACCACGGTTCTGTCGGGCACGGGCCAGCATATCGCCGTGGAGGGTGCGATCTCGAATGACCTCTTCTTCCCGAATCATCTCTCGCTGCCGCTGGCGGCGACGACCGCGACTTCTCCGAGCGGGAAGAAGCTGGAGCTGCTGAGCCCGGCGGAAGGGAAGATCCGCACGTCCTTCGAGCTGAAGCTGGACGAGACCGGGACCTACCGGATCGCGACGATCAATGACATGATGTTCCTGAGCTGGAAGGAAGGCGGCGAGACCCGCCACGCCCGCGGAACGCCTGCCGAGATGGACAAGCGGGACCTGACAAAGCTGGAAGGCGTGGAGCTGTCCCGCTGGATCAGCCGCGTGGAGACCGTCGTCACCTGTGGCGAGCCGACTCCGCTGAAGCCGACGGGCGAGGGCATCGAGTTCGAGTTCATCTCGCACCCGAACGACCTCTTCCACGGCGAGACCTCCACCTTCCGCCTCCTGCGGGACGGCAAGCCGTTGCCGGAGACGAAGGTCGCGGTGGTGAAGGGCGACGACCGCTTCCGCGACGAGGTCGGTGAGCTGACCATCACCAGCGATGCGGAGGGGCTGGTGAAAGTCGCATGGCCATCGGCGGGACGTTTCTGGCTTTCCGCGGAAGCGGAGCAAAAGCCCGGCGAATACAAGGGCAAGCCGCTGGAGCGGGGCGCGGCTTACTTCCTGACGCTGGACGTGCTGCCGCAGTGATCACCCCGCGTTTGACCCCGCAAGCGGGAGGGCAAACGCGCGTCAATGTTTCGCAAGCGCTCGCCAGACAGGCGGACGCGGGGAAGGCAGGGTCCCTGCATTGATTTCCCATACGCATCGCGGGCGTGCCGGAGGGATCCGGTGCGCCCGTTCTCTTTCCGGGCGGAAGTGTCATCCGCGACCCGCGGTGACATTCTTCCTCCTAAGAAATACCGCGCGTCTTCGTTCGGCATCCGAATGAGCCGCCGTGTTTGCCGACCGCCACTGGCGGCCGGGATGCCATCGCCCCAACCCTCCGCTCCATGAAACAGACAAGAAACAACCCAACCCCGTCCCGCGTGGCGATGCTGCTGGCTGCCGGCTTCACCACCGTCACCGTGTCCGCCCAGACGACTCCGGCCAGAGAGCCCGATGCCACCACGAATCTCTCCCAGCTCGTGGTGACGGCGGATAATTCCCAGCTCCGCTATCGCGAGCTTTCCTCGTCCGCCGCACTCTTCGCGGACACGCCGCTGCTCGAGACGCCTTTCAGCGTGAGCGTTTTCAACCAGCAACTGATCGAGGACCAACGCGCCTTCTCGCTGAAGGAAGTGCTCGAGAACGAGCCGAGCGTGGCGGTGCAGATGCCGGGTGGCTTCTACGGAACGCAGAATCTCTCGCTGCGCGGCTTCACCGTGGACAACTTCAATGGCTACCGTGTCGATGGCCTGCCGATGATCCAGACGGTCTCGCCGTATCTGGACGACAAGTCCCGCGTGGAGGTGCTGAAGGGACCCGCGGCCCTCCGCTACGGATTCATGCCGCCCGGCGGTGCGATCAACCTGGTGCGCAAGCGCCCGACCGAGGAACTCTCGACGAGCCTGCAATTCGACGTGAACACCTTCGGCCGGATGTATTCGCAGCTCGATGTGAGCGACACGGTGGCGAACGGGCAATTCGGCTACCGCCTGGTGCTCGCGGGCGACGAGTTCGACAGCTTCTACGACAATGCCGGCGGAGACCGTCAGATGGGCTCGCTCTTCACACAGTGGAAGCCGACGGAGACGGTCACCATCTGGTCCTCGCTCAGCACGCAGGACCTCACGCGCAACGGCTACTACGGCCCGATGATCTCGGCGAATGGCCTGGTGCTGGATACCGGCGTGAAGACGAACATCATGCAGGACTGGGCGCGCAACGAGCAGGAGAGCTACGACGTGGCAATCGGTGCGGACATCGATTTCAACGAGGACTGGAAGCTGCGTGCCTCCGTGAACTACCAGGAGTCCGACCGCGAGTCGCGCCTGAGCTACCCCTACTCGGTGCAGGATGACGGCACCTACACGGAAGGCGCGCTGTTGACGAACGGGCCCTTCGAGTGGGACTCGTGGGGTGCGCACGTCCACCTGCAGGGCACTTTCAACACCGGCAGCCTGCAGCACGACATCGTGATCGGCTCACAATACCGCTCCTACGACAGCTACGGTGAACGCAGCTTTCCCGACGTGGGTCCGAACGATGCCTACCGTCCCGTGCCGCTGCCGATCCCGGCTCCGGGCCCGTGGCGCGCGATCGATTTCGAATACGAGGAACTCGGCTTCTTCGTCACGGACACCATCAAGTTCACCGAGCAATGGTCCGCGATGCTCGGCGCCCGCTATGGCCGGTATGAGAATACCTACCCGAGCGACCCGGCGTCGAATGACACCGTCAGCGACTGGTCTCCCACCGCGGCACTGATGTACGCGCCGGTGGAGCAGGTGCATGCCTACCTCACCTACACGAAGGGCCTGCAAGACGGCGGCTTCGCGGGACGCACCGCGGCCAATGCCTTCGCGCCGCTGGGCGTGCAGGAGTCCGAGCAGGTCGAGCTGGGCGTGAAGACCGACTGGTGCGACGGGCGCTTCTCCGGCGAGCTGGCCGTGTTCCAGATCGAGCAGGATCTCGCGATGATCGACCCCGTCTCGAACATCGCCGCTCTCAGCGGACTCCAGCGCCACCGCGGCGTGGAACTCGCCCTGCGCGGACGCATCACGGACGAGTGGCAGGCAGGCGTCGCCACCATGCTGCTGGATGCCGAGCAGGTGGATACCGGCAGCGTGCTGACCTCCGGCCGCACGCCGCAGTACGTGCCCGAGTACCAGGTGAACCTGTGGTCCGTGCTGGACATCCCGCAGGTGCCGGGGCTGGCACTCACCGCGGGCGTGCGCTTCGTGGACGGCCAGTATCTGGACCAGCAGGAGCAGTTCAAGACTGGCAGCTACTCTGTGGTGGACGTGGGTGCGCGCTACAAGTTCCGCGCGGCGGACACCGACTGGACACTGCGCGTGAACGTGCAGAACCTGCTCGACGAGCGCTACTACGAGTCCGGCGAATTCTACCCCGGCGACGCAGGCTATCTGGCCTACGGTTCACCCATCGGAGCGAATTTCTCCGTGAAGGTGGACTTCTGATCCGCCCGCGTATTCTTCATCGCAGATACAAGGCTGCGGCACCCGGAGATTTCCGCCGGGTGCCGCATGTGTTTTCCTGAAAACCCCGGTCCGCCATGCCCGAAACCCCGCATTCGCCACCTCCGCTCGAAGTCTCGGCCGTCGTGAAAAGCTTCAGCCAGGGGACGACGGAAGTCCGCGCGCTGGATGGTACGGAGCTGAGCGTGGCTGCCGGTGAATTCGTCGCCATCATGGGGGCCTCGGGCTCGGGCAAGAGCACGCTGCTCCACGTGATGGCGGGCCTCGCGGGCGTGGACTCCGGGTCCGTGCGGGTGGAAGGAAAGGATCTCGCCACGATGAAGGACGCGGTGCTGACGCGCTTCCGCCGCGACCGCATCGGCCTCGTTTTCCAAGCCTTCAACCTGATACCGGTGCTGACCGCCGAGGACAACGTGCGGCTGCCCGTGATGGACCAGCCTGGCTCGCTGGAAAAGGCGCGGAAGCTATTGGACAAGCTCGGGCTCCAGGCGCGGCGACACCACAAGCCGGACGCGCTCTCCGGCGGGGAGCAGCAGCGCGTGGCGATCGCGCGGGCATTGGTGTCCGATCCCGCGATCATCCTCGCGGACGAGCCGACCGGCAGCCTGGACTCGGCCACGGGCCAGGAGCTGTGCCGCCTGCTGCGCGGGCTTTCATCAGACGAGGGCCGCACGATCGTGATGGTCACGCACGAGCCCGCGGTGGCGATGTGGGCGGACCGCATCGTGGTGCTGCGGGACGGGCGGCGCCTCGCGGAATTCGCCACGCCTGCCGGGCATGATCCGGAGGCCGTGGCGCTCGCCTACCAACACGCACTGCACGCCCCCGCGGGATCATGAGCACTCCGCTACGTCTCGCGGCGGCGTGGGTCCGGGAGCACCCGCTGAGGATCGCGCTCACGTCGCTGGCCACGGCAGCCGCCGCTGCGATGGTGATCTGGGTGGTGAGCGGGTATGATGCGATGCTCGGCTCCTTCGACAAGTATTCCGATCTCGCGCTCGGGCGCTACCCGCTGTCGGTCGCGCCGATCCAGCACTTCAGCCAGCAGGCACCCGGCGCGATTCCTTCCCACGCCGAGAAGCACGTGCCGGTGGAAGTGCTGGCCGGACTGCGCTCGGACCCCGCGGTGGCCGCGGCCGACCCGATGTGGGCGCTGCGCGAGAAGGTGACGCCCCACGTCCCGGAAGGCGGCGAGGTCATCCCGTGGCGTCGCCTGCCGGATGCGCGACTGCTCGCCACGGATGCCCCTGCCCCGCCCTTCGATCTCGTGGCGGGGCGCTGGATTGATCCGGCCCGGGCGGATATCATGGAAGCGGCGATGAGCGTGGCCGCCGCGCGCGGCATGGGGCTGGACGTGGGGGGCGAGGTGGTCATCGGCAGCGGGGAGAAATCGCGGCGGCTGCTCGTGGTCGGCCTCGTCGATACCCCGGGCGTGGACGGATGGAGCGCGACGGTGGCGGGGTCACAATTGCTCACGCCATCGGTGGGAGGTGTTTTCGTGCCGACCGCGCTGGCGGAGAGCCTGACGGGCCGCAAGGCGGAGATCAGCTTCATCGGCGTGAGCCTGCGGGAAGATGCTGACCTCACGAAATTCCGCTACGCTTGGTCGCCGAGGCTGGCCGCGCTTTCCACGCCTAGCCAGTTCCAGGAAGCGCACGACATCGAGGAAGCGCTGGATGAAAGCGCGTCCGCGGACAACGTGCGGATGCAGGCACGGATGGCCACGGTGGTGTCCATGCTGGCGGCGCTCTTCATCATCTTCAGCACGCTGAATATGGGCGTGGGCGAGCGCGTGCGGCAGCTCGCGATCCTGCGGGCGGTGGCGCTCACGCGTTCGCAGGTTGGCGTCATCGTGCTCATCGAGGGGCTGCTGCTCGGGACCATCGGCTTCGTCGCCGGATGCGCGGTGGGGAAGGTGCTGATGACGCTCGCCGTGGAGTCCGCGCCGGATCTCTTTGAGGAAGGCGCGGTGGTGGGGAGGAATAGCATCCTGCTCGCGGCGGCGTGTTCCTACGGGGGTGCATTGCTTGCCTCTCTGTGGCCTGCCGTGCGGGCGATGCGGGTGCGCCCGGTGGATGCGATGGCCCCGCCGGTGGCCGCGGTGGAACGCGGGATCTCGTGGCAACCCGTGATGGCCGGACTGCTGCTGCTAGCCGTGTATCCGGTGCTGGCCCACGGCATCGACCACGATGACGGGCGGCCCTTCGTTTTCTTCATGCTCGCGGGACTGGCCTCGCTCGCCGCGGGATTCCTGCTGCTGGCCCCGGCGATCGTGCGACTGGTGGACCGCTTCGGCGGACCGGTGGTGGCGAGGGTGCTGATGGTACCCCGCGAGCTGCTGGCGAGCCGGCTTTCCGGGAATCTCGGGCGCACGGTGTCCACGGCATTTGCGATGACGGTGGGGCTGGGTCTCTACACCGGCATCCAGGTGTGGGGGCACACGATGCTGAGCGGCTTCCTGCCCGGCGCGTGGGCACCGGATGCGCTGGTCGGCTTCCGGCCGGGCGGCATTCCCTTCGAGGATGCGGAGAAGGTCGCGTCATTTCCCGGCGTGGAGAAGAGCCTGCCGGTCATCGTCGAGCAGCCGCGGCTGAAGGAAGATCTCACCCACAGCGCGGAGCGGGCGACCGTGGTGAGACAGGACAACGTGGTGATGGTGGGCATCGATCCCGCGCGGGCCTTTGGCGGGGATGATCCACTGATCCCCTTCGAGTGGGTGGCGGGCGATCGCGACGAGGCCATCCGGCTCATGGGTGAATCCCGCGCGTGCCTGGTGCCGGATCACTTCCTGCGCGAGGCGAGGCTGCAGGTGGGCGACTCCTTCGAACTCGTCCCGCCGGAAAGCCCGGAGACTCCCGTGCGCTACACCATCGCTGGCGCGGTCAAGATGCCCGGCTGGCACTGGCAGACGAAGCCCACGGGCATGCGAACCCGCACGCACCGGTCCGCGGCGCTGGTCTTCGCGGACCTGACGCGCGTCGCGGAGGACTTCCGCTTCCAAGCCGCCTCGCACGCCTGGATCGACTACGATGAATCTAGTACCAATGCCGACGCCCTTGCCGCGGCGGCGCGCGATCTCCTCGCTTCCTCTCTCGGGCGGGAAGTCGTCATTGGTGAAGCGCGGAATGACGAACCCTACGTGCAGGTCCACACTATCGCCGACATCCGCGCGCTGGTCCACGGGCACGCCACTGCCTGGCTGTGGGTGCTGAGCCGGCTGCCGCTGGTGATCCTCATCATCACCGCGGTAGGGGTGCTGAATGCGCTGCTGGCTTCGGTGCGGTCAAGCCGGTGGGAGACCGGCATCCTCCGGGCGGTGGGCATCACGCGCGGCACCATCGTGCGGCTGGTGCTGGCAGAGGGCCTGCTGATCGGCTTGGTGGCCTGCGCCGTCAGCCTCGCCTTCGGCATCATGGCCGGCTGGTGCGGCGCTGGCATCTCACGGCACGTGAGTTTCTTCGGTGGCATGACGCAAGCACTCGTCATCCCCTGGGGCCCGGTCCTCGCCGGGCTCGGAATCGTCCTCCTGCTCTCCTCGCTGGCCGCCCTGTGGCCCGCGGTCTTCCTCGGCCGGGCGAAGCCGCTGGATCTGCTGCAGCAGGGGAGAGGCTCTTTCTGACTCTTGCTGAGGAGCGAGCTCTGAAGTCCCCCTCAAATCCAGGTCAACCCTCCTGAATCCGCCGAGACCAAAGATCGAAATCATTGATCCCAATAAGTGCCACCGGCCGGACTCGAACCGGCACGCAGGTTACCCTGCAACGGATTTTAAGTCCATTTTTGCAGATTTTCAGGACTCCACTAGAACCCACGAAACTCCACACTATTTAACCCACGATTAGCGACTTACGACCCATCCCAAGTGGATTATCGTCGACTCTGATTCAGTCTTGCGGCGCATGGATTGGCACATTGTTGGCACAGTAAATCGCCACCGATGCCTGTCTCGAAACGCAAAGATCCCCCTGTCGAAACGACTCCCCGCAAGGTCCAGTCGGCAGGAAAGAACGAGTTCCGGCTCTTCACAAAAGAGAACAGCCCCTACCTCCATGTGCGCGTGATGGTCGACGGCAAGCGCCGGCAGTTCTCGACAGGCGAAAAAAATGAGCGCGCGGCCAAAACCAAGGCCAAGACGATCCTAGCGGACATCAAGAGCCGGGGATTCAAAGAAGCGATCGAACTGCACGCGCGAAAGAAGGAGGAGACGATCGGCAGCAATCCCACGCTCGTGGAGCTCGGCAAGCTCTACGAGAGCAACGCCCGACTCTTTGAGAAACCGCCTTCGCCCGAGACTGCCCGCTACTACGCCGCCATGCTCGCACGGATTGGCACCCTGGCCGGGGTGCCGCGGATCTCGAATCTGACACCCGACGCGATTCAGAAAGCGAAGGCAAAGTACCTGAAGCAGGCCGAGAAAGAGGATCGGAACCGAGATTCCGCCATCACCACATTGGCCGCCATGATCCGGAACGCAGCGGGAGTCTTCTCCCGCCAATCCCTCGAAGTCTTCCGCCAACAGGGTATCGAGTTTCCCAACCCCTTCGCTGGGACCAAGGTTCGCGGGGTCAAAGTGAAAGCCTACTCGCCGATGTCGCGCGAGTTGGTGGCGGCCATTTGGGAGAAAGCGTCATTGCTTCGGGACGGGGATCCAGACGCGGGTGAACCGGACGACGACGATCGGTCGTCCACGGATTTCCGAGATCCACAACTGGCGGTTTACGCGCTGTTAATTTTGGAGCTGGGCCTCGGTCTCCGCCGCAACGAGGCGGACAAGGCCCGCTGGGACTGGGTATTCCAGGCAGCCGACAAACGCCGCTACCTCGAAGTACGAGAAACGACCGACTTCAGGCCAAAATCCCGTCAGTCGAGGATCATCCCGGTGGCCGACGAGGTCTGGGATGCACTCAGTCCACTGAAAAAGGACGATTCCGTGTTCATTGTCCCGGGTCCTGCGGCAGCCAAGCCGTCCAAGAAGCTTCAGCGCACCTACCGCTGCAATCACTCCCACGAGGCTCTCGGCTTTTGGCTGAAGAAGCGCGGCGTTACCGATTCCAAGCCTTGTCACGCCCTGCGGAAGGAGTTTGGCTCGTACGTGGCGACCTGCTTCAGCCTATTCCATGCTCAAAAGCTGCTCGCCCATTCGACCCCGGCGGTAACCTCCGCCTACTACGCAAGCCTAACAGACCTCCCACGACTGGAACCGACCCGGATGGGCACAAGTCAATCATGAGCGCGAAGAAAGCCCCCGCCAAGAAGACCTCAGCCAAGGAAGCGGCGAAGCGCTCGTCGACGTCCAGTCAGGGCAGCCCTGACATGAAGGATGTCGTCACCCTGGCGACCAGTCTCGTGTCCGCGCAGATCGTGGCTAGCTCGTATCACACCACGGCCATCGACATGTTGCAGGAGCTTCGACAAGTGGTTTTAGATGCCATCGAATCGCTCAACGATGTCAGATCGGCGGGCGAGGTCTCGTCCGATTTTCAGTTCGCGATGGACATCATGAATAAAACCCGCCTTGACCGCCGACGGATGAGAAGGCTCCGCCTGCTTGAGCCAATGAGCCATCCGGATCTCGATCGGATGTTTCAGTCTGCGATGCGAAGGGCGTTTGTGATGCTTAATGCTCCGTTCGACCCCGAAAGGATCGTCTTTGCGGAACAGATCTTCAGACCTGACGAGATTCTCACCGAGGGAGCGATCCGGAAGCGACTCATCGACTTCGAGTGGCCCGGGCTCAAATCGGCGGACTCGGTCATCAGGCTCATGAGGGATGTCAATTTCTGGTTCTACACACACCTTGATGAGCTTCGCTCCTCGCACCGGCAAGAGGACGGGGTTGATTCGGTCTCAGCGACCGACCCGACAATCCCGATCGACGTCCGAATCGAATCCGAGGCAGAGAAGTTGATGTGGCTACTCCAGCAGCCATCCGGGGAGGAGCCATTGGAGCCAAGTCGGTCATCGTATCGAGATCTATCCGCCGCGGTATCCAACTTCATCAATAGCCGCAACGGCATGGATTTTGGAGGTGCATCTCGGACCTTCGACGCAATCGAGCGAAACAACTTGATCATGGTCATGTTCGGCGACCGTGGACCGCGTAGCCCTCGAGAAGATAATGCCGCTGATGGCGACGGCGGCTTGCAGGAGGGGGCCCCCTCCACATTGGAAGCAAGCTCTGCTTCTTATCGCCCTTGGGCCATTTTCCGTTATCTCCGACGTCATGGCAGAAAACCAGGCGACGAACTGGGAAATGACCTAAATCTCAGGATTCGCTCCAAGCGATCCGATCTAAACAAAAAGCTAATTCCGGATATCCGGGGAGTCATGCCCGCTGGTTTCGACTTTGGACCGCTACATGAGGAAGCTGAAAATCTAGTCAGCCAGCTTCATGACGATGAGAGCTATTCGGATAGCGCGATGACATCCGACGAATTGGAGATCCACGGACTTGACCCTGCTGATGTAGCGGAAAGCGCCTCAGAGTTTGACGATGGCGACTCAGACGAAGGCATTCCACGATTCTGACGCTTCGCACGATCCGTCATTCGGATTCGTTGGGGTTCAGACATGAGGACGATGCTACTGGAAATCGTGGTGCAACCGCTCAAGGACTCCACTAAGCCATCGCGGCTTACGCCTCCCAATCCGTTCGATCAGAGCTTTGGCGACGCGCTCGGCATCAGTCTTGGAAGCACCGTGAGTGAAAATGAAACATTCTAGGCCACGCCTGCTCAGAAGCCTCCAAAGCGTCCCTCTCTGAGCAGCGCCACGGTGAATGGTAACTTCAGGTTGAACCCAGTCGGAGAAAACCAATCTGAAGCTTCTCCCATCCTGATTGCCCGCAGTGATGCCCCAGCGTAAGCGTGGTCCGCAGCACCGTCCGTAGGTTCTTGGAGCTGGGCAATCGTCGGTGTCGGATATCCGACACCTATG
>NZ_JAPDDS010000018.1 GCF_025950085.1 Luteolibacter flavescens | reverse complement strand
GGAGGATTCTCCAATGGTCGTGCGGCTCTGTACAGCCCAATTGCTCAACTTCAGTTAATTTTCAGACGGCTTCTAAGAGGATATGCGCACTAACGGGTGCCCCGTGCAGTGGTAATGCACGGCAGGCGGGAGTAGAAATACCACGCCATGAGAACGACTGCTTACACGACCGACGGGGCGGTCGGCTTGGTCGATTGGCTCAAGCAACCCACGCCCCGCCACTCAATCGCCATCGGAGCCAATTGCGGCTGCGACGTCTCCAAGCTGGGACGCCGGGTCTCCGACCATCTCAATCTCCACCGCTCGCGCGACCGCGGTCACTGCCGGGCCTTCGATGCGGAGGAGGTCCGCCTGCTCGCCGGTGATCCCTTCTGGCGTCAATCCGTGCTCGCCGCCGCGCAACATGAGGCGGGCGATGACTTCCGCTGTGACTTCGAGGCGATGACGCGTGGCATCGCGGCCATCGGCGGAGCGGTGCTCTCAGGCGAGACAGCCATCGAGGCGACCGCGGATCTGGACAATGTCTTCCGCGTCTCGCTCTCGCACTGCGAACGCTGCTGCCCGGAATCCGAGCTGGTGCTGGATCCCGCGGGCTTCACGCAGGACGGTCTCGCGGCCGTCATCGCCAAACGCTTCACGCGTTGGTGCGAGGATCGCGCGAAGTCCCGGCGCCTGCGCATCGCGGAGGGCGCGCTGCCGACCGTGCTGGTGTGAATGGAGGCGCGGTGGATCATTTCCGCCCGCGGGTGCCTGCCCATTCCCACAGCTCGGTGAGCAGCAGGCGCTCGCTGGCCGCGACGACCTGGGCGGCGGTGGTGAAACACTTCGCCTCCGCCAGCTCGGCGCGCTTTTCCTTCAGCCGCCCGACGATCTGGCGGTAGAGATTCGCCCGGCGCTTGTGCTCGAAGAGCGGGATCATCGCCAGGCACCACGCCGCGATCGCCGGCAGCACCACCGGCAGGAAGGACAACAGCACGCGGTCCGCGAAGGGGGGCACCTGCCACTTGAAGACGCCTTTGAAAATCGCCACCGCGCCGAAAAGCATGGCCCCCGAGGAGGCGATGCGGAAGGCAGTCTGGAAGACCTTCAGCCGCTGTGCCGCGTGCTCGCCCTTTGAGGCGAGGTAGCCGATCTGGCCATCGAGCCGCTGCCTCAGGTAGCGGTCTCGCTCCTCCTGCCACGGGCGGCGCTGGCCGATCATCTGCCACGCCGCGCTGCGCAGGAAGGCCGCGTCGTCATGCAGCAGCTCCGCGGCGAAGGGACGCAGCGGCGGCGCGAAGGCATGTGAGGCGGAGAGCGAGCGCAGCATCTCCGCGCGCAGGCGGTCGTCCACCCACTGGTTATTGATCCGCAGGCGGGCCCCCACCCACGGCAGGCACGCGGCGAGGACGACGATGCCGAATTTCACCACCGCGGCGAGGTCGGCCCCCGGCCCGAAAACGGCGAGCACCCCGGCAATGACCGTCGCGCACTGGTTCAGCGAGATCGATCCGGCGGCAAACCAGCGCGACCTCGGCGCGCCGCGGACGGCACGTCGATCCAGCTCCGTGAACAAGCGATCCACGCCCGGCACGGCGGGCAGGCGCGCGATCACATCGTCCCGCCAAGGCAGCGGCACCTGGCTCACCAGCGGTCCCATGCGCGCCGTCTCCGCCTCGATGATGCGGTGGGGCAGGCCGCGCTCGCGCACCTCGCCCACGCTTTCCGCCGTGCCGCCGATGCCGCGCGCGGGCTGGCCGTCCCAGAGGAAGAGCATCGCATCGCACACGTCGAGGATCTCGCGCGCGGCGAGGTGGTAGGCCTCGGGGGCGACTTCATTTCCGGGGACGATCTCCACATTGGCCGCGCCATCGATGAGAGTCCTCGCCCTGGCCCACTCCGCATCATCATCGAAGTCCTCCTGGAATCGCTCTTCGGGGAATGGCAGCACCACGCTGTAGGCCAGCCCGAGCTCGCGGCAGGCCTCCAGGAAAAGCAGGTCCGCTCCCGCAGCCGCACTGGCGCGGCCGGTCAGCTCGCCCTCCACGCCATCGCGGAATTCCCGCAGCGCCGTGACGATAGCCGCCTTCACCGCCGCCGGCTCAACCAGCCGCCGGTGCCCGGCGAAGCCCACGATCCACACGCGGCGAAACGCCGGAACCCCATCACCTGCCATCTGCGATCCACGGTCTTCCATCTCCTCAATCTCAATCAAAGTGCTCCAGCTTCACCGACCGCTCCGCATACGCCCGGCCCATCTCGCCGAGGAAGTCCATCAGCTCGATATTATCCAGGGTGAAGCCCTTCTTGCTCACCTTCAGCGCGGCCTCCATGTCGGCGTCGCCGATGCTGCGGTCATAGCGCGCGTAGAGGAATGCCGCGCGCGGATTCTCCCGGACCAGATCGCCGATCTCGCTGTCCAGTGGCTCGCCATGGCGGCACTCGCCGTGCTGCCGGCAGAGCAGGTCCTGCATCCACTGCGCGGAGCCGATGAGCGCTGCCGGAACGGACTTCGCCTGACCGAGCAGATTCTCATCGAGCCGCGAGCCCCGCCCCGTCTTCACCCGTCCCGTGCCGATGGAGACAAGGCTCATGCGCTCCTTTCTATCCGGCCACTGCAGGCGATACTCCGGCAGCGTGGCCATGGTGTAGAGTAGATACGCGGGATTGTTGAAGGGCGTGACGCCGCCGTCCTCGAAGGCGAAGACCTGCTTCCTCGGCTCACCGCTCTGGCGGTCGGCGATCTCGATCACCTCCGGCGGGAAGAAGGTCGGCGCGGCAGTGCTCGCACGCACGATCTGCCACAGCGGCAGGTCGAGATTGCAGCCCGGCTGCGAGCGGTCGTTGTAGAGCGCCTGCGGGTTGTTCGAAATCGGCCACGGCGATCCGGTGGAGGCATTCCGTGTCACCACCAGCAGCAGCGTGCGGAGCTGCGCAGTACCGAGCGTCGAGGGAGTACCGTCGCTTTCGACGAAGAAATTCTTCAGGAAATCCGAGATCGGCTGACCGGCGAAGCGGTGCTTGTGGATGCTGCTCAGCCCGGCCTTCGTGAACATCACGCGGGCATTCTCGCGGTAGAGGCGCAGCACCTCGTCCACCGGTAGGCCCCACGACAGGAAGGTGGCGATGATCGCCCCCGTGCTCGTGCCGCCCATGTAGTGGAAATGGTCCGCCAGCACCATGTCCGGCCGCCCGTGCCGCTCCCGCAACAGCACTTCCATCCGCCGGGCGATCTCCAGCGAAAACAACCCGCGGATCCCGCCGCCATCAAAGGCCAGCAGCCGAGCACGACCGGAAGGGGGAGCGGTCAAATCCATGACTCCGCATTCTCTAACGGGTGCACCGCCTCCCCACCAGCAACAAAGCACGGATGTCGCGGCATGCGTCCGCTATGGTTTCCCAAACCTCAGCCCGGCGGCATACGCCTCGAAGACCTTCCGGATCTCGTCCCGCACGCGGCGGAAGACGGCCATCTGCTCGTCCTCGGTCCCGGTGGCGTGCGCGGGATCGTCGAAGTTCCAGTGATGCCGCTGCATCTGGCCGGGGAAGATCGGGCAGGCCTGGTCGGCATTCCCGCAGACCGTGATGACGGTGTGGATGTCGCGGGAAAGGAATTCATCGAGGTGCTTCGAGCGATGGCTGGCGAGATCGATGCCGATCTCGGCCATCGCCTTCACCGCAAGGGGATGCACGTAACCGGCGGGCTTCGAGCCGGCGCTCCGGACATCGATGATGTCACCAGCCGCGGCTCGGAGGATGCCTTCAGCGAGGTGAGACCGGCAGGAGTTGCCGGTGCAGAGGATGAGGACGGTTGGTTTCATGAAGGATGGTCGCTTGACCGGACGGCCCGGCACAGCGGCACTGCCAGCAGCGCACCGAGGATCGTAGCCACGGGGTTGAGCCAGAGGTGCTGGACGTGGCCGCTCACCAATGCGGGGGCGAGCGAACGCGCGGGATTCATGGACGCCCCGCTGATCGGCCCGGCGAACATCGCCTCCAGCCCGACCATGGCTCCCACCGCGATTCCCGCGGTGATCCCCTTTTCCTTCGCGCCGCTGGAGACGCTGAGGATCACCAGCATCAGCGCCGCGGTGAGCACGATCTCCAGGATGAAGCTCTGCGCGACACTCCCGGCTGGCAGCGTGGCCCCGAGGGTTCCCGGGCCCGGAAACATCAGCCTCAGCAGGACGCTCGCCGTAAATGCCCCGGCCAACTGCGCCGCCAGATAATTCGGCACGTCCCGCCAGGGAAATCGCCCGGCCACCGCGAAGCCCAGCGTGACCGCCGGATTCAGGTGCGCGCCGCTGACATCGCCGAAGGTGTGGATCATCACCAGCACCACGAGGCCGAAGGTCAGCGCGATCCCGACATGACCGATCGCCCCGCCGCTCGCCTGGTCGATCACGATCGCCCCGGTCCCCGCGAAGACGAGGAAGAAGGTGCCGAGCCATTCCGCGAGCGCCTTCCTCATCGATCTAACAGCACCCGGCAGGGCCGCAGCAGGGATTCCCGCCGCCGATCGACGGCAGGCGCTTGATCGATGGCAGCCCGCACAATTCCGGCGCGAGGCATTCGGTGTGTTTCCGCGCGAGCCGCAGGATGACCGCCTCACCGGTGACCTCGTGGCCTTCGATGGGATATTGGGAAATCAACCCGTCTTCGTATTCGATCTCCACCGGCACGGATTCGTCGGGCAGATACGCCTTCGCCTTGTCGAGGATGGCCGCCATCTTGCCCGTCTCGATGCGGTGGTCGAAGTCCTCGCCGACCCACACCTGGAGCTGGCAGGTCACGGACTCCCGCATGGTGCCGCCGCAGTCGAGGAAGGTCTTTTGCACCCGCCCGACCTCGGTGACGTGGAATGAAACCGGCACCGCCGCGCCATCGGGAAGCTGCAGGCGGAAGAAGCGGTCCGCGTGGTCGCGGAGCAGGGACTTGAGCTCGGAGAGGATCATCGGCGTGTGGCAAGTTTGACAGGTCCGGGGCAGCAGGAATTCTCGCGGACGGCGAGGCGGCGCGCGGCCTTCTCCGCATCATCCGGATGGAGGTCGTCGCCGAGCGTTTTCACCAGCGTGCGGATCAGGGCGCGGTAGCTTTTCGCGATGCGAAAGTAGGTCCACTTCTCGCACTTCTCATCCTCCAGCAGGCCTGCCTTCCGGATCACCTGCACGTGGCTGGAAACGGATGACTGCGGCATTTCGAGAATGTCCGCCAGTTCGCAGACGCACAGCGCCTCATCCATCACCAGGCGGACGATGCGCCAGCGGGTGACATCGGCCAGCGCGCGGGAAAATGAAACGACATCGCTCACAACGGGAAAACTCGTAACGAGTTTTCCCGTCATGTCAACCAGCCATACCGCGTTCCGGAATGCTGGCCCGGGCCCTCAATGTTCCAGCATCCGCTCCAGCGCGCCGGGCTTGTCGTGGATCGCCAGCTTGTCCACCACGGTGGCGCTGGCTTCATTCATGCCGATGATCCCGACCTCGGCACCCTCGCGGCGGAATTTCAAGACCACCTTGTCCAGCGCACCGACCGCGGTGAGATCCCAGAGATGCGCGTGGGAAACATCGATGACCACCTTCGCCAGCGTCTCCTTGAAATCGAAGGCCTCGGTGAAGCGCCCCGCCGATGCGAAGAAGACCTGCCCGCGCACGACATAGGTGCGGGTGTCCCCTTCCCGGCTGCTGGTCACCTCCATCACCTGCGCGATCTTCCGCGCGAAGAACAGGGCGCTGAGCAAGACACCGGCACCCACCCCCAGCGCGAGATTGTGCGTCCAGACGACGGTCACCACCGTGGCGATCATCACCGTGCTCGTGGACCTCGGATGGATGGCCAGATTCCGGAAGGACGCCCAGTTGAAGGTGCCGATGGAGACCATGACCATCACCGCCACCAGCGCGGGCATCGGCATCTTCCTCACCTGGTCATTCAGCAAGAGGAGCAACAGCAGGAGCACCACGCCCGCGGTGAGCGTGGACAAGCGGGTGCGCCCACCGGACCTCACATTGATGACCGACTGCCCGATCATCGCGCAGCCTGCCATGCCGCCGAAGAGACCCGCCACGAAGTTCGCGATGCCTTGCCCGCGGCACTCGCGGTTCTTGTCGCTCGTCGTGTCCGTCATGTCGTCCACGATCTGCGCGGTCATCAGCGACTCCAGCAGGCCGACCACCGCAAGGCTCACCGAATACGGCAGGATGATCGCGAGCGTCTCGAAATTCAGCGGCACCTGTGGCCAGAGGAAAACGGGCAGCGTGTCCGGCAATTGTCCGAGATCCCCCACGCGGCGGACGTCCAGCCGCAGCAGCTCCGCGAGCACCGTCATGACAATGATGCATACCAGCGAGGACGGCACCGCCTTCGTCAATCTGGGCAGCAGGTAGATGATCGCCAGTCCACCGGCGAGCATCGCGTAGGAGATCCAGCTCACGCCCTCCACCCGCAGGTCCAGCTCGGGGAGCTGTGCCATGAAGATGAGGATGGCGAGGGCATTCACGAAGCCGGTGATGACGGACCTCGATACGAAGCGCATCAGCCCGCCAACCTTCATGACGCCGAAGCCGAACTGGATCACGCCGGTCAGCAGCGTGGCGGCGAGCAGATACTGGAGACCGTGCTCCTTCACCAGCGTGGCCATGACCAGCGCCATCGCACCGGTGGCCGCGGAGATCATCGCCGGTCGCCCGCCGACGAATGAGATGACGATCGCGATGCAGAAGGACGCATAGAGGCCGACCTGTGGATCGACCCCGGCGATGATGGAGAAGGCGATTGCCTCGGGGATGAGGGCGAGGGCGACGACGATGCCGGCGAGCAGGTCGCCGCGCAGATTGGAAAACCACGGAGAATTCAAGGAAGGCATGACAATACAACAGGACGAGGCCGCGACGTGCGGCGGGATGGACACAGGCAGACGAATCAACCGCCGGACAACCGGGCCCGGCGGAAATCACGGGAGCATCAGCAGCTCGAACTCTCGCTTCAGGGCGGAGTGAGACTGGCGGGACAAGCCTGTGGCATCGTGTCGGTCAAAGCGGCGCGGACGCTGCCGGTGGTCACCACGCGAGGCAAGGCCGGAGTGCTCCCAGTGTGTGCGTTTTGCTTGGTGCCAAGGCCGTCGTTTGCAGATTGCGCGCGGCCTTCACACCGATGGGATAACGAGCGGGATATGCTTTTCAGTTGAACTGCGTGGCTTTCGGGACGAAATGCGGTTCACACGTATTCCGGCACGATTTGCGCAGCGACCTTGCGCGGTTGCCACGTTTGTCTCCTCCCCCCTTCCTTATCGTTCATGCGGCTTAACCTTCCATATCGGGTAATCGGACTTGTCTTATCAGCCGTCGCGTCGGCGATATCTCCCTTGTCCGCACAGACGCCGATCGCCCTGCCTGTGGAGGGAGAGCTGAAACGCTGGCACAAGCTGACTTTCGACTTCGCAGGACCGCAGACGGGCGAGGCCGCGACGCCGAATCCCTTCACCGACTACCGGGCGGATATCACCTTTATCCACACCGCCACCGGCACGACGAGAATCGTCCCCGGATATTATGCCGCGGATGGAAATGCCGCGGAGACATCGGCGACCACGGGCAATATCTGGCGTGTCCATTTCGCGCCGGATCTCGTCGGCGAGTGGACATACACGGTATCCTTCCGCAGCGGGACAAATGTTGCGTCGGCAGATGACGCAATGTCCGGAAGCAGCGGCGGCCACTTCGACGGAGTGCAGGGTGCATTCGTCATCGCGCCCAGTGACAAGACCGGCCGCGACTTCCGCTCGAAGGGTCGGCTGGAATACGTGGGCCGCCATTACCTGCGCTTCTCCGGCAGCGGCGAGTACTTCATGAAGACGGGGGTCGATTCCCCGGAGAACCTGCTTTCGTACGCGGACTTCGACGGCGACTTCAAGACCGACGGCCAGAAGGACGATCTGGTCAAAACGTGGGGCCCGCATGTGGCCGATTGGCAGGCGGGCGATCCCGTGTGGCAAGGCACGAAAGGCAAGGGGCTCATCGGCGCGCTGAACTACCTCGCCGCGGAGGGGCTCAACTCCGTCTCCTTCCTCACGATGAACATCAACGGGGACGACCGGAATGTCTTCCCCTACACGACCTACACCGAGCGCAGCAGGTTCGACGTGTCGCGGTTGGACCAGTGGGAGACGATCTTCGAGCACGGCACGCGCAAGGGCCTCTATCTCCACTTCAAGACGCAGGAGACCGAGAACGAGACGCTGCTCGACAGCGGAAACCTGGGACCTCTGAGAAAGCTCTACTACCGCGAGCTCATCGCCCGCTACAGCCACCACCTCGCGTTGAATTGGAACCTGGGCGAGGAAATCAATGACGCCACCACCGCGCAGAAGCAGGCGTGGGCGAAGTTCTTCCACGATAACGATCCGTACAGGAACCACATCGTCATCCACAATGGCGACCAGCACTTTGACCTGATGGGCCCGCAGTTCGCGCTCACCGGGATGTCGCTGCAATTGAACGAGTCAAATTTCAGCGACACCTTCACGAACGTGCTGCGCTACGTCCGGCGGTCGAGCCAGTATGGCAAGCCGTGGGTGGTGGGCTGCGACGAGCCGGGCAATGCCAGCGCCAGCCTGCGCCCGGACAACAACGCCGGCAACAGCCACACGGATGCACGGCGCGATGCCCTGTGGGCGACCATCCTCGCGGGCGGCGCGGGTTGCGAATTCTACTTCGGCTACAATTACGCGCACTCGGACACGACCTGCCAGGACTTCCGCAGCCGGGACGCCTTCTGGGCCTACTGCCGGAATGCGCTGCAGCTCTTCGCGGAGAATGATTTCTCCTTCGAGCTGATGAGCAACCAGAACGAGCTCGTCAGCGGCAACGGCGACAATGGAAACCGCTGCCTCGCGAAGACCGGCGACACGTATCTGGTGCAGCTCCGCTCGGGCGGCAGCCACACGCTCAATCTTTCCGCGGCCAGCGGTGCCTTCTCGGTGCAGTGGTTTGATCCGCGGAATGGCGGTCCCGTGATCCCCGCCGCCGATGTGCAGGGCGGTGGCACGGTCAATCTGGGCAGCCCGCCCTCGGACACTACCCAAGACTGGATCGTGCTGGTGAAATCGACCACCGGCGGCAGCGTGACGAATGCCCCCCCGATGGTAGAGGCCGGGGAAAACCAGGAGGCATTCCTCACCGGCGAGACCGTCGCGATCACGCTGGAAGGCCAGATCTCCGACGACGGCCTCCCCGATCCTCTGGACCTGGAGGTGAGCTGGATGATGGCGTCGGGCCCCGCACCCGTCGTTTTCTCCCAGGCGGGCGCGGCCGCCACGCAGGTCACCTTCAGCGAGCCGGGCACCTACGTGCTAAGCCTCGCCGCCGACGATGGTGACCTTGATGCTCACGATGAAATCACCGTGACCATCGAGCTGCCATCCCTGACCGGACGCCGCACTTTCTCACCGGTTCACGATGCCTTCACCGACGATGGTGAAAACGACAACGGGAGCACTCTGGCCGTTCGCGCGGAGGATCGCCTGGCCTATCTGACCTTCGACCTCACCACCCTCGATGCCGTGCCGCTGGGCGCGAAGCTGCGCCTGACGGAAGCGGCAGGAATCGCCACCGGGGAAACAACTATCCGCGCCTACGCCGCGCTCTCGAATGACTGGGACGAGGCCGCAATCACCTCGGAGACCGCCCCGGCCAAGGGCGCGGAACTCGGCAGCTTCACAGGATCGATCCCGTCCGGGGGTGTGATCGAGATCGACCTCGGTGACTGGGTCACGACACCGGGCGTGCAGGGCCTCTTTCTCGAAGCGGAGTCTGGTGAAGCTGCCTTCGCCTCGAAGGAAGCCACCGACCCCGCGAAGCGCCCGCTGCTCGTCATCACCACCGAAGGCAATACGCCGCCGGTCTATGCCGGCCACACCTTCACCACCACCATCAACAAGCCGGTGACGCTCCCGTATGCGACGCTGCTGGGTGGCGCCTACGATCCCGATGGCGACCCGGTCACGCCGGTCATCCTCCCCCACGGCTCGACCGCCCAAGGTGGCCAGGTCTCGATGAATGCGACGGCTCTCACTTATACACCGTCGATCGACTACTTCGGCCCGGACTCATTCCCGCTGACCGTGGAGGACGGCCGCGGCGGCTTCATCACCGCACAAATCTCCGTGGAGGTGACCCAGGGCGGAAGCGGCACGCCCTCCGCGCCACCGATACTGGAGCACGCGGGCGATGGCGCGATGCGCTTCCGCTACACCGGCACGCCCGGTGTGGGCCACACGCTCCAGCGCTCCACGGATCTCCTGACCTGGATCACGCTCGCCTCCGAGCTGGGAGTGGAGGACGGCGTGATCGACTACCTCGACACGGATGCTCCGGAAACGGCGGCATTTTATCGAATTGTGACGCCGTGACGCAGGGCACATGCTCGCCGATCATTGATCTTTAATAAGTCACAACCATTCGTGCCTCGCGGAGTTCTTGCCTGCGGGAAGCAAAGGGGGTAAATCGGCACTTAGACAAACACCCCCCCTGTTCCTGCATGAAGCTGCTACCCCCCTTCGCGCTTTTCGCTCTCGCTTGCTCCGGTCTCGCCACCGCCACGGTGGTGAATATCGACTTCGCCACTCCGAACAGCTCCGGCTACACGGGATTTGGCGCGGCGGAAACGACACCCGGCCATACGGTCTGGAACACAGGTGCCTATTCAGGCTCTGGCAACTCCATCACCCTGCTGGATCTGGTGGACTCGGCGGGTTCCCTCACGACGGTGGATTTCACCCTCAGCGGATTCCAAGGCTCGAATGCCGCAGGCGGCGGGGAAATGGAGCGCGCGTCCGGCTACTCGGAGCTGATGACAGACTACCTCCAGATCGACGGCGGGATGGACTCCAGCGTCCCCGAGTTCGCCGTCACCGCCACCGGGAAATTCAGCAACCTCGTGGTGGGTGCCAGCTATGACATCTATTTCTACGGGCAGGGCTCCACCTTCTCGCCAGGGGCCGGTGCGATCAACCGCGGGCAAAACAGCCTCTTCTCCGTGAATGGCGGCGCTCCCCTGCAGACGTCGTGGGACGGCATCGCGGGCGGCAACGGCATTCTCACCAACGGCGTCGAGTACGTGCGCTTCATGAATGTGGTCGCTCTGAATGGCGGAGCCGAGGGCGGTGTGATCAATTTCACGTGGGCTAATGTCGTCGCAAGCGGCTCATATCCAAACGCCACCCAGGATCTGGCGCCGAACGGCAATGCCACCGGCAACACTGCCTCGCGATACGCTGCCCTAAATGCCGTCCAACTCGTGTCCGTGATCCCCGAGCCTTCCGGCGCGCTGCTGGCCCTGCTCGGCATGACCGGCCTGCTCGCCCGCCGTCGTCGCTGATCCCGGTCTTCCGGAGGAGGGCTGACCAGGGGAGGCACTTGCTTTCAGGGACATCCTCCGGGGTGAATTCCATGAGCGGCATTCACCTTACCGCGGCTAAAATTTTGCGTCGCCCTTCCGGATTTTTAAAAAGTTTCAGCAGGCGTTTTCGGGCGAAAATTTTCATGCCCCTAGGGGGCCCCGGAGCGAAATGCACCCCTCTTTCACGACCCCCACATTTTCCGGGCGTTTAGGGATTTCGGGGCGATTGTCAAGTTCGCGCCGGAACCATCGCCATACCACATGTGGTATTGTGAATAATTTGTGGATACCATATGGACAGAATCGGCTTGAGGTAAGCAGGGGCTCTCCATAAACATTTACGCCGCTCGCACGCGCCGCCCGGCCCGCCGGAAGTCCCTGAAAATCACCTGCAAACCTCGCGAAAGCCGCCCTTCCCACACAGATGTCCGCCACCACCACGATCACCCTCGGCAACCGCACCTTCGTCCTCGATCGCGAAAAGGCCGAGCAGGCCTTCGCCGCCAAGAAGGTCATCAATGGCCGCGACACCATGTTCTTCAACATCCTCCCGCTGAAATACCAGTGGGCGTACGACCTGTACAAGACGATGAAGAACAACCACTGGGAGCCCGAGGACATCACCATGCAAAAGGATGTCGAGCAATGGCGCTCCGACGAGATCACCGACGTGGAGCGGTGGATCATCAAGATGGGCATCGGCTACTTCTCCGCTGCCGAGGGCATCGTGGGGGACAATGTCCTCCATGTCGTCCGCGAGGTCGTCACCGCCCCGGAGCTGAAGCTCGTGCTGGGCCGCCACGCGCATGAGGAAAACATCCACGCGGACTCGCTGGTGTACATGCTCTCCTCGCTGGGGCTGAATCCCCACGAGTGCGAGGCCATGTTCGAGGACGTGCCCTCCATCACCGCGAAGAACCACTTCGTCGTCTCGAACAGCCGCGCCCTCCGCCGCGATATCGACCTTACCGTCACCGCAAACAAGCAGGCGCTCGCGAAGAACATCTTCATGTTCGGCCAGGTCATGGAAGGCACCCAGTTCTACGGCCTCTTCGGCATGATCCTCAGCCTCTACCGTCAGAACAAGTTCCCGGGCATCGGCTCCATGTTCCGCTACACCCTGCGCGACGAGAGCAATCACATCGAGGTCTTCCGCAACCTGCTCATGGACCTCGTCGATGAGAACCCCGACATCTGGACCGAGGACTTCCGCGAGGACCTCCGCGCCACCATGAAGGAAGGCATCACCCTCGAGAAGCAGTTCATCCGCGACTGCCTCCCCGTCGCCGGCCTCGGCCTGAACTCCGGCGACTTCGAGCAATACATCGACTACATCGCCGACCGCCGCCTCGCCTCCTGCGGCCTCGCCCCGCTCAACGAGACCGCCACCAACCCCTTCCCCTGGCTCGCCGAGATGATGGACATCAAGAAGGAGACCAACTTCTTCGAAGGCCGCGTCACGGAATACCAGAAGGCCTCCGCCCTCGCCACCGTCGACGACGACGAGCTGTGAGGGCTTTTGTGCCGGGTGATCGGTGATCAGTGATCGGTGGAAAGACAAAAGAGTGAAGAAACCATGAGTGAGATCGAAACCTTTGAGGATCTGGACGTGTGGAAGCGCGGCTGCAATCTCGCCGTGGACGTGCATGTCGCACTCGCGCAATCGAAGGAATTCGCCCTTCGCAGCCAGATGGAGCGCTCTTCCCTTTCCATCCCGTCAAACATCGCCGAGGGCGCGGAGCGTGACAGTACCGCCGACTTCATCCGCTTCCTGCGCATCAGCAAGGGCTCCTGCGGTGAACTCCGCACTCAGCTGTATGTCGCCGAGCGCATCCGCCAACGCCTCGGGGCCACCCCACTGGAAGGCTCCCGCGAAATGATCTCCGAGACACGGACCATCTCCAAGATGCTCCAGGCCCTCATCAATTCCCTGCTGCGCCGCCTGAAGAACACCTCCGGCAACTCCTGACCCTCGCGCTCCGCCCTCTCACTTCTTCCACCGATCACCGATCACCGATCACCCGGCACAAGACCTTCCCGCTCCCGCAAAACCCTCCCGCTTCCCTTCTCTTAACACGCTCCCGCACCCTTTAGCTCGCCATGTACCGCGCCGTTAATCCCGACGAAGACCTTCTCCTGAAGCAAGTCATCACCGACCGCTTCACCATCCCGGCCACCGACCGTGCCTTCTCCTGGCGCGAGGTGCTGCCACAGGAACGCCGCAAGCCGATCACCGACATCATCGTGACCCGCGGCGAAGAGGACACCCACTTCTCGCTGGAAGACGTGGCCGACGCCATCGGTGAATCCCTCGCCGACCTCCTCATCTCCCGCCAGGCCGACGAGAAGTCCATCTTCTCCGACGTGAACCGCAAGTTCGTCGCGGACGTCGCCCACTCGGTCGCGAATTCCCTCATGAAGTCCCTCGACGACGGCGGCCGCCTCCGCCTGTCCGAGGCAGACCTCTACCTCCTCATCGAAAAGGCCCTCCTCGAAAACGAGGCCTACGACGTCGCGAAGTCCCTCGCCTTCCGCCGCTCCATGGAAAAGACCGGCACCGTGGACGTCCACTCCAGCCCCCACGCCCTGCCCGTGCGCCTCATCCGCCGCAGCGGCAATGTGGTCCCATGGTCCGAGACGAAGATCGAGATCGCCGTCCGCAAGGCCTTCCTCACCATCAAGGAAAACCCCGAGGCCGCCGTCGACATCGCCAAGGCCGTCACCGACCGCATCCGCCGCGGCGACCAATCCTTCGTCCACATCGAGGACGTGCAGGACATGGTCCAGGAAGAACTCATGCGCCAGGGCCGCTTCAAGGCCGCCGAGCACTACATCCTCTATCGCGCCCAGCGCGCACGCCTCCGCATCGAGCAGGAAGAAAGCGCCGATGACCCGAACCAGGAGTTCATGGTCACCGTCACCACCGACGATGGCCGCGCCGCCTTCTGGGACGGCACCGAGCTGAAGAAGCGCATCGCCTACGCCTCCATCGGCCTGGACCTCTGCCTCCCCGAGGCCGAGATCGAGCGCGAGCTCCGCCGCTCCGTCGGCTCCGAGATCTCCGAAAAGGACCTCAAGGCCACCATCATCCTCAATGCCAAGGCCCTCATCGAAAAGGACGCCGACTTCGCGAAATTCGCCGGCCGCATCCTCCTCTCCTACATCTACGAGGAAGTCCTCGACTGGAGCATCCAGAAGGACGGCATCGAAAAACTCCGCTCCGCCCACCAGACCGCCTTCAAGAGCTACCTGAAGCACGGCGTCGCCATCAAGCGCCTCCACCCGGAGCTCCTCGACACCTACGACCTCGACAAGCTCGCCGAGGCCCTCGACCCCACCGCTGACCTGGATTTCGACTACCTCGGCATCCAGACGATGTACGACCGCTACCTCATCGTCGACAAGACCGGCAGCAAGCCTCGCCGCCTGGAGACGCCCCAGTTCTTCTGGATGCGCGTCGCCATGGGCCTCTTCAAGAAGGAGGAAAAAGACCGCGAGAGCTGGGTCGTCCGCCTCTACAATCTCTACAAGGGCCGCCGCTTCTGCTCCTCCACCCCCACCCTCTTCAACAGCGGCACCCTCCACAGCCAGCTCTCCTCCTGCTACCTCTACAAGGTGGACGACTCCATCGAGAGCATCATGATCCGCGGCATCGCGGAAAATGCCTTCCTCTCGAAGTGGGCCGGCGGCCTCGGCGGCTCCTGGACCTCCGTTCGCGGCACCGGCGGCTACATCCAGGGCACCAATGGCGAGTCCCAGGGCATCATCCCCTTCCTCAAGCTCCACAATGATCAGCTCGTCGCCGTGAATCAGGGCGGCAAGCGCCGCGGCTCCGGCTGCGCCTATCTGGAAACGTGGCACAACGACATCGAGGACTTCCTCGAGCTGCGGAAAAACACCGGCGACGAGCGCCGCCGCTGCCACGACATGAATACCGCGAACTGGATCCCGGACCTCTTCATGAAGCGCATGGAAGACCGCGGCCAGTGGACCCTCTTCCGCTCAAATGAGGTCCCGGACCTCCACGACCTCTACGGCAAGGCCTTCGAGCTCCGCTACACCCAGTACGAAGCCCTCGCCGCCGAGGGCAAGATCTGGTCCCGCCAGTTCCCCGCCATCGAGCTCTGGAAGGGCATGCTCAAGATGCTCTTCGAGACCGGCCACCCCTGGATCACCTTCAAGGACCCCTGCAATGTCCGCTCCCCGCAGGACCACGCCGGCGTCATCCACTCGTCGAACCTTTGCACGGAGATCACCCTGAATACCTCCGACGAAGAGACCGCTGTCTGCAATCTCGGCTCCGTCATCCTCGACACCCACGTCACCCGCGACGGCGCCCTCGACCACGAGATGCTGAAGGAGACCATCACCGTCGCCATCCGCGCCTTGGACAACGTCATCGACATCAACTTCTACCCCACCCAGGCCGCCCTCACCGCCAATAGCCGCCACCGCCCCATCGGCCTCGGCGTCATGGGCCTGCAGAATGCCCTCTACAAGCGCGGCCTCTCCTTCGCGTCCGACGCCGCCGTCGAGTTCAATGACGAGTTCATGGAAGCCATCGCCTACTACGCCTACGGCGCTTCCAGCGATCTCGCCGGCGAACGCGGCACCTACTCCAGCTACAAGGGCTCCAAGTGGGACCGCGGACTCCTCCCGCAGGACACCGTCGATCTCCTCGAGGACGAGCGCGGCCGCAAGATCGACGTCCCCCGCGGCGGCAAGATGGACTGGTCCGTCGTCCGCGAAAAGATCGGCAAGAACGGCATGCGGAACTCCAACGTCCTCGCCATCGCCCCCACCGCCACCATCTCGAACATTACCGGCACCACGCCCTGCATCGAGCCGAACTACAAGAACCTCTACGTGAAGAGCAATCTCAGCGGCGACTTCATCGTCCTGAATGCCGAGCTCGTGAAGGACCTCAAGAAGGCCGGCCTCTGGAACCAGGAAATGCTCGACCAGCTCAAGTACTTCGACGGCGAACTCGACTCCATCGACGACATCCCCGAAGCCCTCAAGCACAAGCACAAGACCGTCTTCGGCATCGGCCACGAATACATCGTGGACGCCGCCGCCCGCCGCCAGAAGTGGATCGACCAGAGCCAGAGCGTGAACCTCTTCCTGGCCACCCCGGACATGAAGACGCTCTCCCACATGTATCGCCGCGCCTGGGACAAGGGCCTCAAGACCACCTACTACCTCCGCACCCTCCAGGCCTCGAACATCGAAAAGGCCACCATCGACGTGAAGAAGGAAGTCCGCGGCGGCATGGCCGCCTCCACCACCGGCAAATCCTTCACCGCCGAAGAAAAGAACGCCTGCTCCCTCGAAGCCATGATGAACGGCGGGACCTGCGAGGCTTGCCAGTGAAATGCCCAGACGTGGAGGTAGCCTTCTCAACCCCCAAGATCCGCACGCTCTGCGAGGACCCTCGCAGAGCGGTTAAGGACTTGGGTGATGAAGTTGCTGATCAGCTACAGCACCGTCTAGCTGACTTGGAATCTGCCTACAAAATTGACGACTTGTTCGTTGGCGGCCCCACAGTCATCGACAATGGTGGAAGAGGTCGCCTCCAAGTTCACATCGCGAATGGGACCTATCTCTTCGCCGAAGTAAATCATCCTAAAGTTCCTCGAATGAAATCCGGGGACATCGACTGGGAAAAAGTTTCAAGTCTGAAAATCCTCACCATAGGAGAAAAGCATGACTAAGTCTTCCTACTCTCCACAATGGATTTCACATCCAGGAGAGACCATCCGCGATGCCATAAAAGAAAGAAAAATATCCAAATCTGAACTCGCCAAAAACCTTAATCAGTCACTGGCGAAAACGGATGATCTCCTCAAGGGAATCGCGCACATAACAGAAACCACTGCGAAGCTCCTCGCCTCATTTTTGGGGGCCAGCGAGCAATTCTGGCTGGAACGAGAAAAGAAATATCGAGGTCATCTCTATCGTCTGGCTGACGCTCGTAATGAGGATGCGTGTGATCTTTGGTTGAGAGAATTACCCATAAGTGAAATGACCGCATGGGGATGGCTAAAAAGAAGGCCTTCTGCTGGCTCTCAGGTTGATGAGTTACTCAATTTTTTCGGCCTGCCTAGCCCGAGTGCCTGGAAGGAGCGGTATCAACATCTTTCCAAATGCGCAGCGTTCAGGACATCATCAACATTTGCAGCCTCTGTGGGAGCAACCTCCGTCTGGCTTAGAAAGAGCGAAGTCGAGGCTTCTCAAGAAGAGTGCAATAGCTGGGACCCGGATGCTCTGGTCGCTCAAATGAGTGACCTTAAAAAATTGTCTCGCGTTAAATCACCCACGAAATTCATATCTTCACTAAAGAAGATTTGTTCCTCCTGCGGTGTCGCGGTTTCTATCATTCCCGCTCCAAAGGGCTGCAGGGCCAGCGGAGCTACATTTTTTCTTTCGCCAGAAAAAGCGGTAGTGTGCTTAAGCTTTAGGTATCTATCCGACGACCATTTTTGGTTCACCTTTTTCCATGAACTTGGGCACTTATTACTACACGGAAATAAGGGAGTTTTCATCGAAGGTATCGATGAGCAATCCCAATATGAGAGTGAGGCGAATACCTTCGCCGCCAACACTGTAATACCCGAAAAATTCAAAGGTGAATTTCGGAAACTGGGGTCCGACCCTTTTCTTGTTCTAGAATTTGCGAAGAAATTGCAGATTTCACCAGGAATTGTAGTTGGTCAACTTCAGCACGCCAAAATTATTCCTCAGAATGTCATGAATCGACTTAAGGTTAGATATTCATGGGAATAGCTTATCCTCGAAATGGTTTAAACTTCATTGGAGATTTTTGCCAGTTGCACAGCGAATCTTCCATCGCCTGCATTCCTACTTCCAAGTAGGATTCGAGAGCGATGATTTTATCTTCAGCTTCTTTCCAAGAAATTTTCGCTTCGGAATTGCCAGCCAAGAGAAGCTTCGCGGCTTTCAACGGACCCGTAGCGCCCTCGAAATATGGAGAGTTCGGCTCGATAGGAAATAGCTGGGTGCGTCCCATCTGAGCCAAGTAGTCAAATTTGGCCATTCGACCGAAAGAACTGACGGTCATCGCTTTATACAAAGCTGAAAACACCTTCCGGGGATCGCCATCGTTTTTTTCTATGTATCTATCGATTAGCTCCCGATGAGTTCCATCATTCTGAACCCATTCAATATAGCTGTGTATTGAAGCTCCCGTGCCTGTCTGACTTGTAGCTGAAAGGCTCTGATACTTGCGGTGATTTCCGAAGTAACGAGGGACTCCATCAGCGCCTTTTAATATATTCATATTAGCTGAGAGCCATTGAATGAAATCTTCTGAATAGTTGGTAATTCGATCCCATGTCCACCAATTTCCTTGCCCAAGTCTCCCGTAGACATCACGAACCAATCGCCATCCAGTTCGGCGATTTTTCCCAAAATGAACTGATAAGAATATTAGCCAGCAGGCCTCTTCAAAGACTCCTTGTTGATTATAATAGATTCCCGCTTTGATAGGGTCGAAAGCGATGCTATTTGGATCCGCGACAATAGGCTTTTGCTGATTACCTACGAGTTGTGCGATGTAACGGTCTCTCCTAACACTTTCAACCAGTTGCTCAACCCACGCCCACCTCGCCACCTTTGAGGAAATTCCAGGAAGAGAATGGTGAGATTTCTCAAATTCATCCAACGAGTTCAAAAGCGCGCCTGCTAGTGTCGCATCTTTGGGTTTCATGATCTTGAATGTCGATTGAAAGGGCGAGCCAAGTTCTAATTGAATTAATCACAGATTTGGTAATTCCATAGCTGCTCTGAATATTATGATTATACCCATATACTTTGATCGACCTGCCTAAATCGATTCCTGCGAGATGCTCGATAACTCCCGTGTAGGAGTATCCATCCACCGGCTTACCAGTTACGCGAGGAAGTGACCATTCCGGTCTCAAGCTAGTTGTTAGAGGTTTTCCAGACAGGATTTCGAAGTTTTTTACCACGGAGACACCATTAAGCACCAGCGCTTCCACATTGGAGTCACGCAAGATTATTCCGAGAAAATCCCCCGAAACAGCTAATAACGAAGATTTTTCCTTCGGAGTTAGTGCGGTCCATTTTCGGCCAGTGGCGTAGGGTGAGAGGTCGAGATGACAAGCTCCACCACCATCCCACTCATAATAAGATAGACCTGTCCCTCTAATTAATTCATTCAATTTCTTAAACCACAAATCATATGGATTTGAGGAAAAATAGTTTACGCAAGCCGCCTCGATTTTTGCGATGTCTGTATCGCTTGCTTCTTTCCAATTTGAGAGATTTAGAGACTGCAAGGTAGGAAATCGTCTAACAGAACCCGCCAACTCGGACCCTGCAGCGTCAACGAATTCTCTATTACTCGGATTAAGACCAACTGTCGCGATAGAGGCATTATTTAGATCCCCAAAGGTGTGCACAGGGCAAGCCCAATCCATTACACTGATCCTCTTGAGATCCTCTGAATAAATTCTGGCGAGTAGCTGCTCAATGAGAGATTTCATGATATGAATAATGACCGGTCAAATAATCATAATTTTTATCTAGGCCAAGTCAAGCGAAAATGCCTACTTTCCGTTAACTTAAATCTACACATCGGACACGATTTTTTTCATGTTTGCGGGGGTGCGCCGGCTTATATAAGCAGAATAAAATCTATTTGACATCCGAGCTTTAATCAAGGCAACTTTAGCGCTATCATCCTTAACATGAAAAATTTGAATTAACCTAGCGAGGTCAGCCCAGTAGTCAGGTAGACTTTTATGATCATGATCGTCACTTGCAATCCCGCGAGCCTGAGATTCAATTTGAAGTAATTTTGAAATTGAATCCCAAGGATTCTCCTTGGGCATATCTGGCATCGCCCTTGTCGATTGCCAACCTTCTTGAAGATAGGCTTTGGCTCTAGCTTCAAATTTCTCATAAATATGGAGACTTCCGACCGAGTGAATATAATTTCCAAGATCTTTGCCGAGAGACCTTGCTACAATCTCTTGTAACATCGTAAAGCAAAATATATCGTGAGGCAACCCCCAAAAGGCATCGTTAGACCGCATGTGTGCGTGCATATCGAGCTTGTTACCTCTCACCATGAACTGAAGCGTACAGGTACAAGGAATCTCCTTCTTTCTCGGTGGCAGGAGATCTGCTGCATCAAAGAGCTGAATCACTGCTCTTCTAGATCCGGGATATTTATCCAGAAGCTCAATTATATTAGTTAGCTGATTTATCGGGCGTCGTCGTCCCGCAGCCTTTTTCGTCAAAAGCCTAGGGCCATACGCGCCAAATATCGTTAGTCCGTCATCTGAATTATTTTTATACTCCTCAACATAAGGGGTTATATCATCGAGACGATTACTCCCGGAGAGATACCAGACAAGCTCACCCAATCCACTGAAAATTTTCCCTCGGGTTTCACTACGGCTGAGCCTTGCTCGAGGATTTGTAAGCTTAAGAAGCGCTCCTCTTATTTCCCGATTGTCACCACGGGAAGCACCGCTGTGAGAAGGACTCTTCAATATTCGAGGATAAACTCGTTGGAGGAGATCATCTAAAGTCTTCGCTACAAGATACACAGGAGAGGAGGTTTTCGAGAGTCAAATCTGATAAACATGTGATGTCGATGATGAATTTCATAATGATGTTACCCATTACTCTATAGCCCCGGTACCACGGTGTCTTGTCTCAGCTCGCACGCGCTCGCAAGGTTTCCCGTCCTTGAACCGTTGAAGGGATTCCCATGAGCCATCCCTTGAAAGCCTGGACCGCCGCCCTTTCCCTTTCGCTGGCGCTGGCCGGCAGCGCCGCCGCGGAGGAGCCCGCCCCCGCCTACGTGCCTCGCGCGCCCCTGGCGAAGCTGGACCTGCACGATGGGGACACCATCGTCTTCCTGGGCGACAGCATCACCCACCAGTGCCTCTACACCCAGTACGTGGAGGACTACTTCTACACCCGCTTCCCCCGGATGAGGCTGCGGCTGCACAATGCGGGCGTGGGCGGCTCCCGCGCCTGGGACGCCCTCCACCGCTTCGACCGGGACGTGGCCGCCTACCAGCCGAAGTACGTGACCGTGCTGCTGGGGATGAATGACGGCCGCTATGCGGAATACCTGGATGACGTCTTCACCGGCTACAGCACGGAGATGGACCGGCTGCTGGAAAAGATCGACGCCTGCGGCGCCACGGCGGTGCTGATGACGCCGACGATGTTCGACGCCCGCGCGAAGCGGATGCAGCCGCCGGGGGGCTTCATGGGGCCGAAGGCGGTCACCTTTTACAATTCCACGCTCGCCTACTACGGCGCGTGGCTGCGGGACACCGCGAGCGAGCGGGGCCTGGGATTTGTGGACATGTGGGGGCCGCTGAATGAGACCACGCTCCGCGAGCGCCGGAAGGACCCGGCATTCACCCTGATCAAGGATTCGGTGCATCCGGACGCGCCGGGCCAGGTGGTCATGGCCGCCGCGATGATCGGGGACCTGGGTCTCCCGCGGATCGTCTCGGAGATGAAATTCAGCCTGCAGGAGGAGCAGTGGACCTCCACCGCGGAGGCCGCGGAGATCACCGGGCTGGAGGGAACGGCGGACGGGCTTTCCTTCACCTCCCTGGAGCGCGCCCTGCCCTGGGTGCTGCCGGCGGACGCCCAGCCCGGGGTCCGCCTGACGGACCTCGGCGGGGAATTCGGCAGGCAGACCTTGACCGTATCCGGCCTCCCTGCCGGCACCTACACCGTGTCCATCGACGGCGCGGAAGTCACCCGCGCGACCCGGGAGGAGCTCCAGACCGGCCTGCCCCTGCATGACCTGGCGAAGACCCCGCAGTATCAACAGGCCGCGCACGTCGCCGAGCTGAACAAGCAGCGCAACGAGGGCCCGGTGAAGACGCTCCGCAACGAGTGGGTCAATTTCCAGCAGGTGAAATTCCTCCAGTCCCAGGTGGAAAAGAATCCTGCCGACGAAGCGGAGAAGCAGCGCCTGGCCGACGCGGAGAAGAAGCTGCCCGGCATGGAAGAGCGGGTGAAGGCAGCCGAGGCCGCCGCCCGGGCGATCGAGGACGATATCTTCAAGAACAACCAGCCCCGCCCGCACCGCTTCGAGATCCGGCCCGTCGGGAAGTGACCATCCCCCCGTCCCCTCCTGGCGGTGATGGCGGCCAATGCGTCGTTTCGCTTGGCAAAGCTCGCGTCCCCGTTCTAAGCCCCGCGCGATGCTTTCCCACGAACCGATCGAATGGCCGGATGAAGTCGAGGTGCTGGTGGATCGCCTGGAGGGTGAATCCGCCGGGCGCACCCTCAGCCGCGAGGAGCGCGCCCTGATGGACGTGTACGAGACCGTGCCGGTGCTGGAGAGCGAGGACGGCCTCCACGGGTTTTGGCAGAGCGCGGTGAATCACCGCCGCGTGATCGATTCCTTCGAGCTCATCGGCGCCACCACCCTGGTCGATCCCATGAAGGCCAGCCAGTGGTGCGAGACCCGCCCGGAAGACCGCCACGACTACAGCGAGACGGAGGAGGAATACCTCTCCACCATCGAGGAAGAACTCTTCGAAGGCATGGACGAGCTGGTCGATATCGTCCTCGCCTTCATCGAGGACGAGTTGGAGTGACGGGGGCGGGCGGGTAGAGCTTTTGACGGCGATGCGGGCCGGAAGAGGTAGCGGGGTGTCTCGGTGCTTCTGCGGGCCAGTGGCTCCGCGCTCCCAGGGAGGGGAAGTGGAATTATTTCCCGAATTTACCAGTTAGAATTCCGGGCCGCGGCGGTTTTAACTGTCCGCGGGATGCAAACCCTCACGCTCTTTGTCAGCTCTCCCGGCGACGTTCGCGATGAACGCCAGGCCGTCGGGAGGATCGTGGAGCGATTGCAGGCGCGCTATTGGAACTTCATCCGGCTGGAGCCGGTGCTGTGGGAAAAGGAGCCGCTGCGGGCGACGGCGCATTTCAATGAGGAGCTGATCCGCCCGTCGGACTGCGATCTCTTCGTCTGCATCCTGTGGTCGCGGCTCGGCTCGCCGCTGCCATCGCAATTCAACCGCAAGGACGGCACGCGCTTCGACTCCGGCACGGAGTGGGAGCTGGAGGAGGCCACCGAGGCCTACGAGGAGCGCGCGGCGGCGGGGAAAGATGGCAAGGACGCGAAGGCGAAGCCGGACATCCTGGTCTATCGCCGCATGAGCGACCCGCCGCCGGGCGGCGACGCGGGGGCGAAGCGGGAGCAGAAGAAGAAGCTGGATGCCTTTTGCGAGCGCTTCTTCTTCAACAAGGACAAGACGATCCGCCGCGCCTTCTCGCCGTATGAGACCACGGACGAATTCATGGCGCTCTTCGAGCAGCACCTGGAGAAGCTGCTGCTGCGCCACATCCGCCTGCAGAGCGGGCTGGCGGAGGATGCCGTGCGGCCGCTGCCGCTGGAGGGCTCGCCCTTCAAGGGGCTGGGCACCTTTGACTTCGAGGATGCGCCGCTCTTCTTCGGCCGGAACCGCCCGATCGCCGAGGCACTGGCAAAGCTGAAGGAAAACCACGCCGCGGGCCACGCCTTCCTGCTCATCTACGGCGGCTCCGGCTACGGGAAGTCCTCGCTGATGCGCGCGGGCCTCGCGCCGCGCCTGACCGCCGATGGCTACCTGCCGGACGTGGGCGAGTGGTGCGGCACCTGCCTGCTGCCGGTGGAGGGCGATTCGCCGCCGCTGGAGACGCTCGCCCGCGCGATCGTCGAGGCCATCCCGGACCTCGGGAAGCTGCGCGATACTTCCGGGAAAGCTGCCTCCGACCCCGCTCTAACGCATTCGAAGAAAAAGCGGAAGGGCCACAAGCCCCAGCCCGCATCTGCCCACTCGCCAAAGTCCGCCGAGCCCGTGTGGGACACCGCGCGGCTGGCGCGCATGCTTGCCAAGCCGGAGGACCTCGTCTTCGCCATCGCCGCCATCGTCGCCGGGCTGGACCGCGTGCGTGCGGGCAAGCCGGCGCACCTGCTCATCCTTATCGACCAGCTCGAGGAAATCTTCACCGCCGGTGACGTGACCGCGGAGATGCGCGACGCGTATTTCCAGGTGCTGGCCGCGCTGGCGATGTCCCGCCGCGTGTGGGTGGTGGCCACGATGCGCAGCGAGTTCTTCCCGCGCGTGCCGGAGCACCGGGATCTCTTCCAGCTCGTGCGCCACGGCGGCGGCTACATCCTCAGCCCGCCGGAGCTGCCGGAGCTGCACCAGATCATCCGCTACCCGGCGCTCGCCGCCGGATTGCAATTCGAGCGGCATCCGGAAACCGGGCGCGATCTCTCCGAGCAGATCTACCAGGACGCCGCGGACGCCCACGATGCGCTGCCGCTGCTGGAATTCACGCTGGAAGAGCTCTACCAGCGCCGCCGCGAGAACGTGCTGGCCTGGGCCGCCTACGAGGAGCTCGGCGGGCTCGCCGGGGCGATCGCGAGGCGCGCGCAGGAGACCTACGATGCGCTACCTTCCGAGACGCGGCGCGAGGCGGCGAAGCAGATCTTCGGCGAGCTGGTCACGCTGGATGCCGCGCATGAAGGGCCCGCCACCCGCCGCCGCGCGAAGCTGGCGGACCTGCGCGAGGTTCACCCGGGGGCTCCGGCTTTCCTCACCGCCTTCATCGAGGCGAAGCTGCTCGTCACCGGCAGCGAGCACGATACCGCCACCGTCACGCTCGCCCACGAGGCGCTGATCACGCACTGGCCGGTGCTGAGGCAGTGGATCGAGGACCACCGGGACCTGCTGCTCGCCCGCCGCAGGCTGGAGGACTCGACGCGGCTGTGGACGGATGGCAATCGCTCGCCGCGGTTCTTTCTGACGGAAGGCCGCCTCGCCGAGGCCGAGCGCGTCGCCACCAGCGGGGTCTTCCGCCTGGGCGATGACGAGAATGAACTCGTGCGACTCTCCCGCCTCCGGGCGCGGAGAAAGCTGCGGATTTTCCAAGGAGCCACCGCCGTCTTCGCCGTGCTCGCGGTGGGTGCCGGAGCGCTGGGCGTGGTGGCGCGGAACAAGCAGCGGCAGGCGGAAGTGGCCGAGGACAAGGCGAATGCCTCCGCCGCCGAGACGCGCCGCTCGCTCGCCGCGGCAGACTTCGACTCCGGGGCCGCACGCGTCGCTGCAGGTGCGCCGGATGAAGCGCTGCCCTACCTGCTCGCCTCGCTGGAGAGCGATCCTGCGAATCTGGACGCCCAGGCCCTGCTCCTAGAGACGCTGCGCCACACGGCATGGAATTTCCCGGAGATCACGCTGAAGCACCCGCAGCCGGTGCGCATGCTTTCCTTTGGCGCGGACCGCGACACGCTCTTCGCCGCCACCGACACCAGCTCCAGCGCCGAGGGCTTCAATACCACGCTGCGCTGGGACCTCGCAAAGCCGGCGATCTCCTCGATGCTGGCCCCGCACTGGGGCGAGATCACGTTGACGCTGTCCACCTCGCCCGTCGGGAAGCACGTGCTCATCCAGCGCGGCTACAAGGCTGCCGACGATACTTTCCTCTGCGATGGGGAAACGATGCAGGTAATCGCGCGGCTGCCCGTGACGAAGGCGCATCCGGTTCCGGCCACCTGCTTCGCGTGGTCGCCGGACGGGGCCTTGTTCGCCTATCCCGCGGATCCGGATCCGGGCAGCCCGGGCGCGGACTCGCATTTCACCTGGCGCATCATCGACGCCACCACCGGCCAGACCGTGCGGGAGTCGGAAGCCCTTCCGAAATCATCCGCGGCACCCATCGCCGCCCAGCTCGACCGCACCCGGCTGCGCGCCGTCGCCGCGGACGGGGCATTCCTGGAAATGCCCATCCGTCCGGACGCGCCGACACGGCACGAGAAGATCGAGCCGGAGTTCGACTTCGCGATCTTCAGCCCGGACGGCGAGCGCATGCTTGCGGCCATCCCGGGCGATGAATTCACGAAGCCCAGCCACGCGATCGTCGAGTTCCGCGAGGATACCGGGAAATTCGACACCCATCTGCGCGACGTGACCGCGGAGGATGGCTGGGCGGCACCCGCCGCGCTTGCGGAGCGCTTTCCGTGGTCCTCCTGGGACTCGCCTTTCTGGAAAGGGATGTATGCCGCCTCCGATGGCATCACCCCGCCGCTGCTGGCCACGGGATCGCTGCTGGAAATCTCCGGCGCAGGCGCGGCCCGCATGCCGGTGCGTGCCGGGTCGAAGATCGAGGCCGTGGCTTCATCCGGCAGCCGCCTGGCCGTGGGCTCCGCATCGGGTGAGCTGACGATCTACGAAGTGCTCGCCCCGCTCGGCCACCAGCTCCCTCCCGCGACGGAGCAGGCCGGGGACGAGGGCGAATCCGGCTGGATGACCGCCGGGGAAAACGCGACCTACCGCATTCAATCACGCGGCCGCGACTGGCGGCTGAGGACGAAGGAAGGCGACCACGTCACCGCGCTCCAGCGGCACCCCGGCTGGATGTATACCACCGATGTCGCCCTGCCCTCCGATGGAGCCTTCACCGTGCAGGCCGGATTCAGCGCCGGCTCCGGTGGTTACTCCGCCGCGGGCATGGTGGTGTGCGACACGACCACGGGGGAAATCCTCTCCGATCTCGAGCCGGTCTCGGAAATCCGCGGCGTGAGCTTCCTCGGCGACCGCCACCGGGTGGCGGCGATGGGGGCCATGGAAGTCATCATCGCTGACGTGGACAAGGGTGGCTTCCGCCGCGTGGCCACGCTGCCTGTCGTCGATGCCCGTGCGCTGCACCACATCGCCGGGCGGGACCTGCTGGCGGTCGCGACGGTGGACTCCGTGCGCGTGTTCGATGCGCGCGATTTCTCACCTGTCATGACGCTGCCGCTCGCGCAAGCGTCCGGTGCCCGTGACGAGAGCTGGGATCAGGCAACCTCACCGGCGATGTGGGCCTACGACGCGAGCCGCGACTGGCTCGCCTACCACCGCGGAACCCTGCTGCACGCCTGGTCCCTGCGATCCGGCAGGCAGCTCGTGGGCGGTTTCACCCTGCCCTCCGCGAATGTCAGCCACGGCTTCACTGAAAGGGACGGGATGGTCGGGCTCGCACTCACCGGCGCGGTCGAGGCCTTCGTGCCGCTCGCCCGGCTGGGGGGACTGGATGCCTCGCAGCTCGCCACCTTGCGCGCGTTTTCCGAGACCGTCGCGGGCACACGCTTCGCCGATGGGTCACGCGCGCTCGCCTCGATGCCGTCCGCGAAACGCCACGAACTCGCGAAGTCGATGGATGCCGCCGCCGCGGAATCCCTGCTGCCCGGGGCGAAGGACCTGCTGGCCAAGCTGGCCGCGCACCCTCCCCGCGCCAGCACCCCGGCCACGTGGGAGCCGGTGTGGCAGCGGTTGACGCTGGGCAAGGGGGAAAGCCAGCGCATCGCCCGCTGGGCCGCCGATCTCGGCACGGATCACCCGTGGTTCCGCAGCTATGTCCGCGGTCTCATCGCTCGATCCGACGATGCCTTCTTCACCTGGCTGCGCGGCGAAACCCCGGCGGGCCACGAGGAAAATCACGAGGACCCGCTGCCGAATGATCCTGAGATCGGCCACCTTCACCGGCTGGCCGGGGACCCGGCCGCCACCACCGAACTCAAGCGCGCCGCCTGGCAGGTCCTCCGGATTTCCCGGGCTGGCAAGACGCTGGTGACGGAAAGCGATCCTGAGGAATTCCCGGGCATCGATTTCGCCGCGCTGGAAAAACTCGATCCCGCCACGCTGGCAGCGCTGCGCAAGGCCCTCGATGAGGGCGAGCAGAGCGACTGGCGGATCAAGCTGATCGACGATGAACTCGGTCGCCAGCCCGCCGCCGTGGCGCTGCTGGATGGCCACGTGGCATCCACCTTGGCCACCTGGGACGCGGAGAATACCCCTGAACACGCCATCGCCCATGCCGAGGCGCTGGCCCTCCGCGGCGAGGTGACGAAGGCCGCGGAATTCCTCGCCGGGAAGATCCCGGACGATGCCGCCCTGACGCTGGAGCAGGCGCATTTCCTCATCGCTTCGCGCCTCGCATCCGCCTGCCCGGTGGCAGTGGAGCGTTCGCTGGAGGCGCTCGGCTCGCCATGGCTGCGGGCGGCATGGGTGGCCATGCCTTCCGATGAGCCGCTGGCGGAAAAGGTGGCCCGCACGATGACCGCGGTGGCGGGCGAGGGCCCCGCCGCGATCGCCGCGATGCAGGCAGCCCTGCGGGCAAACGACCCCGCCGCACTGGTAGCAGCACTGGGCATGGCGAAGGACCTGCCGGGGCCCGTCCGCGAATACGCCACGGCCCGCACCTACTGGGCAGAAGGGAAAAAGGCGGAGGTCTTCGCCATGTGGCCGGAGGTGCCGGACTTCGGAGCGCTCGAGTCCGGGAGCGATTGGCATGGCTGGGAGTCCCTGATGGGCTACGAGGAAACCAATGCCTTCCTCGATGAGATCGACCGGATGGCCGCGACGCTCCATGCCGCGCCCGACGCCAGCGTGGAAGATCTCACCGTCCTCGGCGAATTGCTTCTTCAGAAGGAAACCACCGCCGACTTCGGCGTGAAGCGCGTCCGCGATGCACTGGTGACCTGCGCGCTCGCGCTGGCGGACGACGCGGGCTCGGCGGACCTCGTGACCCGGATGGTCGATCACGCGCGGCTCGCCGGGGCATCGCACCCGGACTGCCTGCGGATCGAGGCCCGCTCCTTCATGGCGCAGGGGGATTTCACCGCTGCCTACGCCCGATGGCTGCTGCTCATCGACAGCGAACGCGGTGAGATCGTCCCGAATGACTACCTCTATGCCGCCCAGTGCGTGTTGGAGGACATGCAGGATGTTGCGGCGATCGAGCTGCTGAACCGCGGCAAGGCGCGCTTCGCCGCCGATGTGGACTTCGCCTACGACTCCGCCTGGCTGCTGCTCACCACGGCGCACCCGGAGGAAGCCGGCATCATGCTGGAGCACGGCTTCAAGATCCCCTTCACCGAGGACCAGACACAGACCGCCACGGCCATGCTCGTCTGCGCCGCCGAGCAGACCGGCCGCACCGAGCGTGCCGACGAGGCATTCCAGGACCTCATCATCCTGAGCCCCGAGTGGGGTGAGGAAAAGAGCGTCGAGTCCCTTGAGTGGCCCGATGACCTCACCCAGATCTTGCTCTCGGTGGCAAAGCGCAGCCGCGGGGAAGCCGAGCCGGAAGAAGCCGCACCGAAGGCCATCGAGATCCCCGAAGAGGACGGGGACAGCGGGATGGACGAGCTTCCGTATCCGGACGATCTCTCCAACCCTGACGATCTTCCCGACCCGGACAAGTTCCCCGGCATCGAAGACTGACAGCCGCTCCTCAGCGGGAGCGCGGCCCGCCCTTTCGCATCAGCAGCAGGAGCACGGCCATCGCACCGGCCAGCAGGAAGAGCGGCGAGGGCTCGGGCACGGCGGTCGCCTTCACCTCGGGGATCGGGTCGCCGATCCCGGGGCCCTGCGTGGCATGGGCCACGGACAGGATGAGCAGATTCACCGCGGCCAAGGCTCTGCGGCAGGCATTCGAGATCTTCATGGCACCGGGGGGATCGGAAAAGCCGTGAAGGGAATCACCTCCAGAGCGGGGCGTGGCATAGCAGGCTTTGAAGGGCGGAACAAGCTGCAAATCGCAGCACTGCCCGTACCACACCAGCACCAAGCGCACACATGAATGCCACTTTCCAGAAAACGAAATGATCGGATTGCCTCCCGCCGCCGCGTATCCCGCGGGATGAAAACCCTGATCGATCTTCCTACTTCCCTGCATCAGAGGGCGCACTGCCGCGCCTCCGAGCAGGGCGTTACGCTGGCCGAGGTGGTGGTGGAGGCCCTTGAGAAGGAACTTTCGCCCTCGCGGACCACCGCGCGCACGGCCCACGACCGGCACTTCGAGATCGATAGCTTCGGCGTCCCGCTGCTCCGCCGCATCCCGGGCGACACCACGGTGGTGACCGCCGCCTTCATCGAGCGGTTGCGCGACCAGCAGGGCATATGATCCGGCTCGCCGATGTCCCGGTGCTGATTGCGCTGGCCGACCCGCGCCATGAGCACCACGTAGCGGCACGGCGCTGGCTGGCAGCGCGTCCGACGATGGGGCTCGCCACCTGCCCGATCACGGAAAGCGGCTTCCTCCGCATCTACGGCCATCCCTCCTACCCGCATGGTCCGGGCTCGCCGGAGAAAGCCCTGCTCGACCTGAAGGCCTACCGCGCACGCCGCGGTCATCATTTCCTGCCCTGCGACCTGTCATTCGACGATCCGCTCCTGACCTCGCTTGCAGGACTCACGCCGCAGCGCCTGACCGACGTGTATCTAGTGGCGCTGGCGCTGAAGTACGGGATCCGCTTTGCGACTTTCGACGCAGGCATACCCACGCGGTTGGTCGCCCGCGGATCGGAAGCGGTGGACGTGATCCCGGTGTGACTCCGCAGGGGCGCGGTCAGAACATCTCTTCCAGCCGCTTGCGATCGACGTTTTGCTTTCGCTCGGCGTTCTTCTCGCCCATCAGGACGAAGACCCAGTCATCGTCGCTCCAGCGGGCGGCGGTCCAGGTGCCGTGCTTGCCAAAGGTCGGCTGTCCGACCGCGGACAGCTTGCACTTCACATCGCAGCGCTTGAAGACCATGAGGTGGACCTCGTCATTCTCTTGGCGGAAGCAGACCAGAGCGCCCTTTTTCCCCTCGATCTCGATCTCGCGGCAGCCGAGTCCCGGGATCTTCTTCAGACCCTCGGGCAGGCAGCGGTTCGGGCAAGGCAGCTTGGCCGCCTTGATGTGGTCGAAGAGCAGGTGATGGTCCGGATTGTTCAGGTCGAGCCGCAGGCCCGAGGTCTCGAAGGTCTTGATGAAGCCCTCCTCCACCCGGCTGATCGGCAGCGAGGCGGATACCGGGACGATGTTTCCGGAGCCGACGTACGGCACCCCGTCGGACACGAGGTTGGCATCCACTTCGCCACCCGGCCGGCTGGCCATGAAGGCGAGCGCGATGCCCGCGGCCGCGGCGGCTGGCAGGCCGAAATTCCACCACCGGCGCGCCCTGACCGGCTCGGCCGCGGTGCGCTCCATGGCGGAAAGGATCTCCCCGCGCAGGGCACGCGGCGGCTGGATGCCCGCCATCGCCCCGATGACCGAGACGTCGAACTTGTCCGGATACACTGCCGCATCCCCGCGCTCCATGGCGAGGCCGACGAGGATTTCCTCCCGCAGCATCGGCGGGATGGTCACCGCATTCAGCGCGGTGGCGAAACCGGCGTCGCTCGCCCGCTCACGGGCCAGCCACTCGCCGAGTTCGCGATCCTTCGCCGCCCAGGCCAGCGCCTCGGCGAAATCCGGGTTCTCCGCGTCCGCTCCATCGGGGCGGAAGCAACGGAGGATAAAGCGTGCTTCCTCCTTATCCATGGCTTGATCTCAGGGCCTCAGGTTGCAGTTGAAGAATGTTTTTCGGAGCGCTGGAAGGCTCCGCGGTCATCCGGCGGCGGAGCATGTCCTTTGCCCGTGAGATGCGGGACATCACCGTGCCGATCGGCACGTCGAGGATCTCGGCGATCTCCTTGTAACTATGCTGTTGCAGGTAAAACAGTGCGAGCGGTGCGCGGAAGGTTTCGTCAAGGTCGCCCAGCAGCTCGAGCGCGCGCTGGCCGTCCATCTGGCGCTCGGTGTCGTCTTCCTCCGAGCACATCCTGCCCGCCACGGCCTCGGTCAGTTCCTCGTCGGTATAGCGTTTCGCCTTGCGGGCGAGGGCGAGGAATTCGCGGTGCAGGGTGGTGAAGAGCCAGGTCTTCGCCTTGTCCCGCTCCTTGAGCTGGTGCCCCTTCTGGGCCCAGATGCAAAAGGTCTGCTGGACGAGGTCAGCCGCGGTGTCCGCGTTTTTCGATAGCGACATCGCGAAGCGGTAGAGCGCTTCGTAATGGGCATCGACGAGTTGTTCGAATTCCGACATCAGACGTTTCTTGGAGAATGCCTCATGGAGGTTATTCCGCAATTTTCCATCGCCCACCCGCAGCCTCTTGTCCAGCTTGCCGGAATGAAGCGCCTCATCCTGCCCCTGCTTTTCACCGCCGCGGCGTCCGCGGACGAAGGATTCACGATCAAGGCCACCACCGAACCGACAACGGTCCAGGTGGAGCTGGATGGCAAGCCCTTCACCGCCTTTCACACGGACTCTAAGGTGCCCTATCTCTACCCGCTCCTGTCCGAGTCCGGTGCGACGCTGAGCCGCCGCTGGCCGATGGATGACAGCGCGAAGGGAGAAGAGCGCGACCACCCGCACCACCGGTCCTTCTGGATGAGCCACGGCGAGGTGAACGGCCACGACTTCTGGGCCTTCCAATTCGGCAAGGACCCGCGGATCGAGACGAAGAAGGTCCACGGGATGAAGAACGACTCCTTCACCGTGGACCTCGCGTGGACCGCGGGCGGCAAGACCCACCTGACCGAGGAGCGCACGTATTCCTTCAAGAAGCTGGACGACAAGACCACGCTGATCGGCGTCTCATCGAAGCTCACCGCGGCGGATGGCGACGCGAAATTCGGCGATACGAAGGAGGGCTTCTTCGCCCTGCGCGTGGACCGCACCCTGCGCCAGAAGGGCGCCCAGGCGAAGGGCCACATCGCCGACTCCGAGGGCCGGAAGGACAACGACTGCTGGGGCAAGCGCTCGAAGTGGGTGGCCTTCACCGGCCCGGATGAAAAGGACGAGCCCGCGGTGCTCGCGATCTTCGACCACCCGTCGAATCTCCGCTTTCCCACCTGGTGGCACGCCCGCGACTACGGCCTGCTGGCGGCAAATCCCTTCGGCATCCACGACTTCGAGAAGAAGGATGACAAGCACCTCGGCGATCATGTCTTGAAGAAAGGCGAGTCGATGACATTCCGTTATGGCGTGGTCCTCCACCACGGCAGCCTGGAATCCGCCAGGCTGGCCGACCACTGGACCGACTTCTCGCAGACGCCATGAACCGCCGCTTTTTCCTCCATACCTCGGCCTTCGCCGGCACGTGGTCGATGCTCTCACCGCTGGCCCGCGCCCAAGGGGCGAACGAGGACCTGCGCCTGGCCGTGATCGGCTTCAAGGGCCGGGGGATGAACCACATCGACAACGCCCTGAAGACGAAGGGCGTCCGCCTCGTCGCGCTCTGCGACTGCGACGCGAAGGTGCTGGCCGCAGGAAAGGACAAGCTGGAGAAGCAGAACGTCAAGGTCGCGACCTACGAGGACTATCGCAAGCTGTGCGAGGCGAAGGACATCGACGCCGTGGTGATCGCCACGCCGAACCACACCCACGCGCTGATCGCCGTGACCGCCGCGGCGAATGGCAAGCACGTCTATGTGGAGAAGCCCGTCTCGCACAACGTGTGGGAAGGCCGCGTGCTCGCCGACGCGCAGGCGAAGTATGGGAAGATCATCCACCACGGCTTCCAGCGCCGCTCGGAGACCTCTTGGGCCGAGGCATTCGCGTGGCTGAAAGAGGGGAATCTCGGCAAGCTGAAGCTCGCACGCGGCTTTTGCTACAAGCCCCGCCCGTCCATCGGCAAGGTGAACGGCCCGCAGAAGCCGCCCGCCGAGGTGAACTACGACCTGTGGTGCGGCCCGCGCCCGACCGACCCGCCGCGCCGGAAGCAATTCCACTACGACTGGCACTGGCAGTCCCCGTATGGCAACGGCGACCTGGGCAACCAGGGACCACACCAGCTCGACGTCTGCCGCTGGGCGCTGGGCGACCCGAAGGAATTGCCGCCGACCGTGCTGTCCTGCGGCGGCCGCTTCGCCCACGATGACGATGGCGACGTGGCAAACACGCAGGTCGTCTTCCTCGGCTACCACCCCGTGCCGATCGTCTTCGAGGTGCGCGGCTTGCCCAAAAAGGGCGTGGATTTCAAATCGGGCATGGACTCCTACAAGGGCCAACAGGTGGGAAACCTGATCGAGTACGAGGGCGGCTGGCTTTCCGGCGGCCACGACGGGAAGTGCCAGATGTTTGACACCGAGGGTAAGCAGCTCCGGTCCTTCCAGGGCGGGCGCTCGCACTTCGGCACCTGGGTGGACGCCATCCGCGCCGGGAAACAGGACGCGCGCCACTCCGCCGAGAATGGCCACCTCTCGTCCGCGCTGGCCCACATCGGGAACATCTCCTGGGACCTCGGCACCCCCGCCTCGCCGGGCGAGGTGAAGGAGGCCTTCTCAAACGCCGCAGCCGCCGAGGCCGTGGAGCGCATGGCCGCCCACCTCGCGGCGAACAACGTAGACCTGGCCAAGCAGAAGATCCGCCTGGGAGCCTCCCTCGCCATGAGCGGCGAGAAATTCACCGGCACCCATGCGGACAAGGCGAATGCCCTGCTGAAGGGCAGCTACCGGACGGGATTCGAGCTGCCGGTCTGAGGCCGGTAGACTTCCCGCCGGATCCTCGCCACGTCCACGGTCTCAAGGTATTCCCGGATATTCGGGAAGACCTTGGCGTGGTGGCCGTGGGCCTCGTCAGTCAGCTCGGCAATGGCCCGCTCCCGCGACCAATCCTGCACGACCATGCGATACATCGCGATGACCACCCCGGTGCGGTCCGCCCCGTGGAAGCAGTGGACCAGCAGCGGCTTCTCCGCGGACACCATGATCCGCAGCGCCTCCACGATGTCCTCGTCGCGGATCTCGCCGGCCCTCATGCGGACGTGATGGAGCTTCAGGCTTTTGCCCGCCTCTTCCTTGTCCGAGTGCCAGCGGCGCAGGCACAGCACCTCGCCGATCCCCTCCTTCTGTAAGTCGCGGAAATGCGAACGCCCGGGCTGGCCGGACCGCCACACCTTCTCATCCACCCGGTGCAGGTTCGGCGTGCCGGCGCATGAGGCGAGCAGCAGCGCCACGGCCAGGGCAATCGGGGCTTTCCGAATCATGGCTGCAAATCTAGGCAAGAGCCCGGCATGGACAAGCACGTGATGGCCACGGACGCGGAGGGCGCGGAAGTTCCCGATCAGGTCGTGATCGAGGAGCCCCTGCAGATCGTGATCGATGGCCACCCGGTCGCGGTCACCATGCGCACGCCGGGCCACGATGCGGACCTCGCGCTCGGCTTCCTGCTGACGGAGGGCGTCATCCGCTCCCGAGAGGATGTGCGGAAGATCGACACGGACTCCCGCGACAATCACGCGCTGGTCTTCCTCGCTGACTCCGCAGAGGTGGATCTGCAGAAGCTGACGCGCCACGTCTTCAGCGCCTCATCCTGCGGGGTCTGCGGGAAGGCGACCATCGAGGCGGTGACGACGCAGCGCCCGCCCCTCCCCGAAAGCATGCTCTTTTCCCCGGAGGTGCTGCTGGCCGCACCGGAAAAGCTGCGCGAGGCACAGTCCGTCTTCGCCCGCACGGGAGGACTACATGCCGCGGGAATTTTCGCTGCCGACGGGAACCCGCAGGTGATCCGAGAGGACATCGGCCGGCACAACGCGGTGGACAAGGTGCTGGGACACGCTGTCGAAGCCGGGTGGAATTTATCACAAAGTTTCCTATTGGTGTCCGGACGCGTATCTTTCGAGATCATGCAAAAGGCGCTCGCGGGTGGCATCCCGCTGGTAGCCGCGCTCTCCGCTCCCTCCTCGCTGGCAGTGGATTTCGCCGAGCGCTCGAATCAAGCACTGGTGGCCTTCCTGCGGCCGCCGAAGTTCCGCGTCTTCGCCGGGAAGCTGGCCCGCTGAGGTTCGCTGGGACTGCCCGTCACCGAAATCACCTTGATTCGAGGGGAAGTGGCGACCATACATCCTGCGACATATGAATTCCTCCTTCAATCCCTATGCCGTCGGTCCGGTGGCGGAGGCGCCGCTGGAAACGCGGACGGACTTCGTGCGGAAGACCTACTACCACCTTGCAGGTGCCATCCTCGCCTTCGCCGCGCTTGAGGCGGTGCTCCTGGCCATCGTCCCGCCGGAAGCCGTCTTCGGCTGGCTCAGCTCAGGCAAATTCAACATGTTGCTGGTCCTCGGCGCCTTCATGGGTGCCTCCTACATCGCCAACAAGTGGGCCTACAGCAGCACCTCGAAGAGCACCCAGTATCTGGGTCTCGGCCTCTACGTCGTGGCGCAGGCCGCGATCTTCCTGCCGATGCTGCTTTTCGCAAAGCTTTATGACCCGATGGCCATCGGCAAGGCGGGCGTCGTCACCGGCGGCCTCGTTCTCGGCCTGACCGCGATCGCCTTCACCACCAAGAAGGACTTCACCTTCCTCGGCGGTGCGCTGAAAATCGGCGGTATCGTCGCGATCGGTCTGGTTGTTTCCGCGATCCTCTTCGGCTTCGGTCTCGGCACCTGGTTCTCGGTCGGCATGATCGTCCTGGCGGCAGGCTCGATCCTCTACACGACGAGTGCGATGCTCTATCACTACTCGCCCGGCCAGCACGTCGCCGCCTCGCTCTCGCTCTTCGCAAGCGTCGCGACCATGTTCTACTACGTGCTCCGGTTGTTCATGAGCCGCGATTGATCGGATCGTAAGCATTTCATTCCCAAGGCCGGATGTCCCCGTGGCATCCGGCCTTTTTCTTTGAGCCGTGGACTACACCTGTCCGTGATACCCTCCTACTTTCCGGACTCCACCCTGCCTCCGTAGTCGTGGTGGTGACACCACGGAAGCACCGGGGCCGCCCGCCGTCAGGGACTCGGTTTTCAGGGCCAACGGCCCGGCCATCCCTCAGCCCCGGCCACCGGCCGGGGTCTCAGGATCGACGAGGACGGCGGCCTGAAGGGCCGCGATAGGAGGCGGGCCGGTCCTTCCAGAAAACGATCCCAACCACCCTCCTGCATCTCGCTTGAACCGCCGTATTCCGCGCAGGCATCGTCGCCTCCCCATGAGGCGGGCCTTGGCACGTATCGCGGCCCTTCAGGCCGCCCCGTTCCTCGGACCCGTTTCCCGGGCCGATGGCCCGGGCTGAGGAATGGCCGGGCCTTTGGCCCTGTAGAGCGGAAACGTGAGGCCACCTGGTCGCGATGCCCGGGCTTGGGCAGGCTTCCGGCAAGATGCCGGAGCCACGACTTGAAGAGGTCGCCCGTAGTCGTGGTGGTGATATCACGGGAGCCACGGGATGGCTCCTCAACCGGCGACCGAGTTTTCAGGGCCAACTGCCCGGCCATCCCTCAGCCCCGGCCATTGGCCGGGGTTTGAGAATCGACGCGGGACGGCGGCCTGAAGGGCCGCGATAGGAGGCAGGTCGGTCCTTCCAGAAGACGATCCCAACCACCCTCCTGCATCTCGCTTGAATCGCCGTATCCCGCGCAGGCATCGTCGCTTTTCGATATGGCGGGCCTGCCTCCTATCGCGGCCCTTCAGGCCGCCACGTTCCTCGGACCCGTTTCCCGGGCCGATGGCCCGGGCTGAGGGATGGCCGGGCCTTTGGCCTTGTAGAAATGTCGATATCTTCGCGCAGGCCGTTTCACCAATCCAACCACGATCCTCACGAAAACGCCCGCCGACCCCCGACGAAAAAAGCAGGCCCCGCGAACGGGGCCTGCCTTGAAATATCAACGGGTTGATCGGGATGCCGCTTACTTGAGCTTCACCTTGATCTCTTCCTTGGTCTCGATCTTGAGACCTTCCACGTCCTTGAAGGCGGCGGCCACTTCTTCGGGCTTCGCGTCCTTCATCGACTGGAGCTTCTTCATGTTCGCCGGGTCGCCGACGAGCTTGCCAAAGGGAACGTCCATGATGGTCACCGTGGTGCCGCTCACGTGGCTGGCATTCGACTCGGCGATGCCGCCGGGGATCTCCAGCTTGAAGGTGACGCGCATGTCCTTGAACATCTCCTTCATCATTTCCATCATCTGGGCGGCCATCGGGTCTTCGGCGTCGTCTTCCTTGGCCTCTTCACCGGCCTTCTTGTCGCCGTCCTTCGCCTTGTCCTGAGGCACGGTCATGACGAGTTCGCCGTCCTTGTAGGTGAACTTGATCGGCTCTTCCGCGGCCTTCTTGCCATCCGCATCCGGGGCATCGCCGCCCGGGCCGCCCGCGCCTTCCTCCTGCATGCCGGAGAGCGCGTCGCTGAAGCTGTACTTCACCTTGTTGATGTCCTTGAAGGCGAAAACGACGATGGCACCCTTCTTGCCGCCCTTCTCAAGCGCCTCGACCTTCTCGACCGTGACGCCCTCGCCCATCTTGGCGGCCTGCTCCTCGGCCTTCTTCTTGTCCACCATGTCCTTGGTGGGGTCCTGACCGCTCTGGGCGGCCATTTCCACCATCTCGGCGCTGATCAGGATGGTCTGGGTGATGGTGCCGCTGCCGTCCTTGTTCAGGCTGACGGTGGATTCCTGCTCGAAACAGGAGGTCGTGAAGAGCGCGAGCAGAGCCGCGCCGCAGAATTGAAGTGCTCGTTTCATGGGGTAGTCGCGAAATTGCACCAAGACGTAACTTTGACAAGGACTCGCTTGAGTCATCCCGGCCAGATTGACGGGCGAAACACGTTGCCGACGCCGCTCTCCCTCTAGCATCCTCAGCGCGCCGATGGAAACTGCCGTAGAGATCACCGATCTGGTAAAGGACTTCCGCCCGGCGGGCCGCAAGGAACCGCTGCGCGCGGTGGACCACGTGTCGCTGACCATCGCCCCAGGCGAGGTCTACGGGCTCATCGGGCCGAATGGCTCCGGGAAATCCACCACCATGAAGGCGCTGCTGGGCCTGGTGCAGCCGGACTCCGGGGTGTGCCGGATCTTTGGCAACGACTCGATGAAGGTCGACTCGCGCCAGGATGTCGGCTTCCTGCCGGAGAATCCCTACTTCTACAAGCACCTGAGCGGCACCGAGACGCTGCGCTTTTACGGGAAGCTCTGCGGCCTGCGCGGCGCGAAGCTGGAGGCCCGGGTGAAGGAACTGCTCCACCTGGTGGACCTCGAGGGCGCGGGCGACCGGCGGCTCGGCGGCTACTCGAAGGGCATGCTCCAGCGCATCGGCCTGGCCCAGGCACTGGTCCAGGAGCCGCGGCTGGTCATCCTGGACGAGCCCACCGCCGGGGTCGATCCGGTCGGCTCCCGCGAGATCCGCGACCTCATCTTCGACCTGAAGAAGCGCGGCATCACCGTCTTCCTCTGCTCTCACCTGCTGGAGCAGGTGCAGGAGGTGTGCGATCGCGTGGGCATCATCCATCGCGGCAAGATGGTGAAGGAAGGCCGCATCGACGACCTGCTGGCCATCGGCGACCAGACGGAGATCGTGCTGCGCGACGCCTCGCCCGAGCTGCTGGCCCGGCTGACCACGGAGATCCAGGCCGACGGCAAAGCGGAGCTGCTGCGCGCCGGCCGGCCAAAGACCACTCTGGAGCGCCTTTTCCTGGAAGAAACCGTGAACCGCCGCGACGACCGCTGACCCGACCCGATGCACCGCCCCGCGCCCAACCGCCCGCTCAATCCACGCCGCATCGGCGTGATCGCGATGCACACCTTCACCCAGCTCGTGCGGATGAAGGTCTTCTACTTCCTCGGGATCTTCGCCGTCATCCTGCTGGCGAGCAATCTCTTCAACATCCAGCACATCGACCGCCCGAATCTCGAAGGCATGGAAGTGCTGCGCTCGATCCGGAACCTGTCCCTCGGGACCATGACGATGTTCTCCGTGGTCATCGGGATCGTGGCGACGGCGCTGCTGATCCCGAAGGACGTGGAGGACCGCACGCTCTACACCATCCTGGCCAAGCCGGTACCGCGGCTGGACTACCTGGTGGGAAAGCTGGGCGGGCTCGTGCTGCTCATCTTCACCTCGCTGCTGCTCATGGACTTGCTCATGATGGGGGTGCTGACGATCCGCACGAACATGGTACTGGAGGCGCAGACCGCCTCGGCCCTCCGCATCGGCTGGCCGCCCGACCAGATCGCGGCTATGAAGGAAGAGACGGCCAAGCTGGGACCGGGCTGGGACCTGCAGGTCGCGGTGCTCGCGGTATTCCTCCGCGCGGTGGTGATCGCCTCCGCCGCCCTGCTGCTCTCCATCCTCTCCAGCAGCACGCTCTTCACGACGGTCACCGGCTTCATCGTCTATTTCATCGGGAACTTCCAGGCCACGGCGCGCGAGGTTTACTTCGACTCCGCGGGGGTGAGCGCCATGGAGCGCCTCGCCGGACTGGCCGTGGCGACCATCTTCCCGGACATGTCGCTCTACAACGTCATCGACAAGATCATCTCCGGGATGGAGGTCCCGCCCGGGACGGTGGCCACGCTGTGCGGGGTGACGGGCTTCTACCTCGTGATGCACCTCTTCGTGTCCTGGCTGGTCTTTTCCAAGAAGGAGTTCTGAGATGAAATCCCGCCGACCGCTCATCGCCGCCGCCGTCTTCCTCGCCGGGGGACTGCTGCGCCTGCCGCTGGAGCAGGCGGTGACGGCGGACTTCCGGCAGCAGGGGCTGCTTTCCCCGCCGCTGGAGATCGCGACCCGTGAGAAAATCGGTCAGAATAGCTGGGCAATCGCCCTGTCCGGCCTGCGGACGCTGGTGGCGACCTTTGCCCAGCTCCAGGCGACCGGCCACTTCAACAAATGCGAGTGGACCGATCTGGAAGGCTGGATGAATACCGCCGTGGAGCTCTCGCCCCAGGGCACCTACTACTGGGACATGGGGGCCTGGCACATGGCCTACAATGCCGCCGCGTGGTATCGTCTGGAGTCCGATCTGCCGCCGCTCCGCAAGCAGGCCGAGGAGCGCCGGTGGGTGGAAAAGGGCAGGCAATTCTACATCCGCGGCATCGCGAACAACCCCGGCGACTGGCAGTTGCCGATGCTGTATGCCGTGCTTTTGACGGACGGCCGCCGGTTTCCTGACGATCAGGCCGCGGTCGAGGCGCTGCGGAAGGCGGTCGCGACGGGGAAGGCCCCGCCATACGTCCACCGCCAGCGATTCTTCGCCGAGGCCCGGGCGGGCAAGGATCCCGCCGAGATGCTCGCCGCCGTGAGGTCCCTGCTGGTGCATCAGGAAAACCGGGTGCCAACCCTGCTGGCGCTGTGCTACACGCTGGAATACCAGACCAACGAACCGGAAGACCCCGCGGCGCTGGCGCTGTCCATCTTCGGCAGCGAGGAAAGGGCGCTGCGGATTCTGGGCGACTACTACGTGAACAACGTGGTCGACCGCATGCCCGAGCGGGGCGTGGAGACGGGAATCCGCATCCTGGAAGGCCGCAGGGGCATTTCTCCGGAAGACCCGAAGAGCTACATCCGTTTGAAGGAAGTGGCCCGGCAGCGCCTCACTCTTGGCCACTGAACCGGGTTTGACTCGACAGCCGACGGAGCCGTCACCTAAAGCCTCTCCCGCCGCTAGTCTCCCATGCGAATCGCTCTCTTTGGTGACATTCATGCCAACCTCGAAGCCCTCGAGGCTGCGCTGGCCGATGCCGCCGAGCAAGGATGCACCGACTACGTCTGCCTCGGCGACGTGGTCGGCTACAATGCAGACCCCGCCGCCTGCCTGGAAAAAGTCCGCGCCATGGACTGCCCGGTGGTGAAGGGGAACCACGACGAGGATGCCTCCGGCACCCACTCGCTGGAATCCATGAACCCGGTGGCCGCGGCCGCGCTGGAGTGGACCCGCGAACAGCTCACCGACGAGCAGCGCACCTGGCTGCGCCGCCTCCGCATGGTCCGCCAGGTGGAGGACTTCACCGTGGTCCACAGCACCTTGGACCAGCCTGCGCACTGGAACTACGTGACGAACCGCTTCGACGCGATGTCGAACTTCTCGTACCAGTTCACTCAGGTCTGCTTCCACGGCCACACCCACGTCCCGCGGGTGTATGTGAAGACGGACAAGGTGACCGAGGTGGCCGCGGATTCCGTGGTGATCGAGGACGGCTCGAAATATTTCATCAATGCCGGCTCCGTGGGCCAGCCCCGCGACGGCGACTGGCGCGCCTGCTACGCGATCTACGATCTGGAGCACAAGCTGGTCGTATTCCGCCGGGTGGAGTACGACCTCGCGACCACCCAGCGGAAGATCATCGATGCCGGCCTGCCTTCCATGCTGGCCGAGCGCCTCGCCGACGGCCGATGATCGAGGTCGTCGCAGGCCTGATCCTCGATGGCACGGGCCGCCTGCTGGCCTGCAAGCGCCCGGAGGGCAAGCACCTCGGCGGCAAGTGGGAATTCCCCGGCGGCAAGGTCGAGCCCGGCGAAAGCCCCTCTGACGCACTGGTCCGCGAGCTGGAGGAAGAGCTGGGCATCCGCGTGGAGACCGCCACCGCCCTCACGCCCGTGGTGTGGGACTACGGCCGCGGCCCCATCCGCCTGCATCCTTTCCTGTGCCGCATCCTTTCCGGCCAACCCCATCCGCACGAGCACTCGGAGATCCGCTGGTGCGGCCCGGACGAACTCGGCGAGCTCGATTGGGCGGAGGCCGACGTCCCCATCCTCGAAGAATGGCGGGCCATGGACACTCGATAGGAGCGCCGCTCAGAAGCGCCCCCAGGCACCGCGCCCGGCCTGCTTCGCCTCTTTCTCCAGCTCACGCAGTCGCTTGAGGCGGGCTTTCACCGGCGTGCCGTCGGGCATCTCGGCACCCCTCGTGTGAATGCGGACGAGGCCTTCGCGGACCAGCGTTTCCTCCAGGAACGGGCCGCCGCCTTCCGGCGTGACGAAGGCATGGTAGCGGCGGTCGTTGAAGGGATCGTCCCAGCGGGTGTGCAGGGTGAAGGGCTTGCCGGCGAGAAGCTCGTGGACGCGGGCCTTGGCACGCTGGCCGATCTCCACGGCTTGGTCATCGGTCAGGCCGAGCGCCTGCGCCTGCTGGTGGATGCGCTCATGGTTCGACTTGCCGCCGCGGTAAGTGCGGCGCTGGCTTTCCGGGGCATCCACGTAGTAGAGGCGGACCTGCTCGACCCGGCCATCCGGCAGGCGGACGTGGAAGCTGTCGCCGTCGTTGCTCTTGTGATCCTGCCAGAGGCAGCCGGTGATGACCTCGTAGGTCGAGGTCTTCGGGCGGTCTTTCTGCCCGGAAGCGACGGTGGGCTCCTTCCACTCCTTCAGGAGCGTGACGACCACGGCCAAGACCAGCAGCACCGCGAACTGCCAGGGATTCATCGGTCGGCGTCGTGCCATGTCCGCGTCAGATGCCCTTGAAGCCCTGATATTCCTTGTACGTGCCGAGCGGCATGGCGGCCTTGCCCCAGTCGCGGTTCAGGCGGCGGTACTTCTTGATGAACTGGGTGGGATCCGCCCAGTTCGTCATGTCGCGCGCCACGCTCTCGCGGTGCATGCCGATGCTGAGATTGTGGCGGATCTCGAAGTGAAGGTGCGCGGCGTACATGCCGCGGTTGTTCCCGATGGTGCCGACCTGCTGGCCGCGCTTCACGATCTGGCCGACCTTCACCATCATTTCCCGCAGGTGGCCGTAGAGGGCATCGATGAACCGCACTTGGCCGGACGCAGGGTCGCGGTAGGCGTAGCGGATGATCACGACATTTCCCCAGCCCTGGCGGACATCGTAGGCCCAGGTGACGACGCCGTCGCCGATGCTGTAAACCGGGTCGCCCAAATCGGTGTCGCCACCGCCGCGGCCATTCCAGTCCTCGCCGAAGTGAACCGGCGGGCGCAGGCGCAAGCCGCGCGCCGTGTAGTAGCCGGTCGCATCCGGCTTGCCCACCGGGTAGTCAAAGCCATCCGCCAGCGGCACGCGCGCGGTGCGCTGCTGGCCGTGGACAGGGGCCAGCAAGGCCACGAGCAGGGCCAGCAGGATCAGAAGGGATTTCCGTGACGCTCCGCTCACCCCGCCAGTGCACGCTCGCAAGCTGCCCCGGGCAAGAGAAATTCGATCCCTACCGGGCAACTCCCGGAAGGAGCGGCTCAGCCCGCTCCGAGGCCGAGGGTATTCGTGCCGATCAGCACTGCGGCGATGGCGGCGATGGCGATGCGATACCAGCCGAAGACTCCCAACCCCTTGCGGTTCAGGTAGGAAACCATCCACTTCACCGCGATGGCGGCGGAAATCGTCGCGGCGATGACGCCGACCGCGAGGGGGACGAGGCCATACGTGTCCCACATGAGCTGGGCACCACCGAGCTTCTGGTCGTATTTTTCCGCAACCGCGTGGAGGGCCACTTGGGTCTCGTAGCCGGGCAGGTGCTGCCACTTCTCGGCGAGATCGACACCCCAGACAGCCTTCTTCGCCGTGGCGGCTCCGAGGGTCAGGAGACCGAGCAGGAAGGAAAACTCCACCGCCGCACTGAGGCGCAAGCCGATGAAAAGCGCCCCGATGATGGTCATCAGGCTGCGGGAGGTGCCCGGCCACATGGCGATGCACTGGGCGAATCCGATGACCAGCGCCATCTTTATGGTGATCTCGGCGAGTTCCACGCCCTTGGATCCACCGCCCTTCTTCATCCAGCGGGCCACGCCGAGGATGCCCAGGCCGCCGACGAACCAGGCGATGGCGACCCACTTGAAATGAAACAGTTTCGCCTCGATCCAGTCATTGGCGAGCAGGCCGATCACAGCGGCGGGCATGAAAGCGCAGATCAGTGCGAGGACCAGCTTCAGGCCCTCCTTGTCCTTCCCGAAGAGCCCGAGGATCATCTGGCGCACGCGCGGCCAGTAGAGACCCGCCACGGCCAGGATCGCGCCGCCTTGCACGCAGATCGCGAAGCAATTGGCCGCTTCGTTCTCAAGGGCGGCCTGAAAAGGGTCCGCATCAATGCCGATGCCCATCATCCGCTGTGCCACGATGAGGTGGCCGGTGGAGCTGACGGGGAGGTATTCAGTGAGTCCCTCGATGATGCCGAGGATGAGAGCTTGCCACCAGTTCATGAGGGAGTGGCGCGGACCTTGTAGGCCAAGATCCGCCCCGGCAAGGGATTTACGGTTGCCTGATCGTCGAGGTGGAGGGAAAGTCCGGCAGCCCGGCGGATGGATCGGGCGCGATCCACCGCGGTATGAAGCAAAAGTATCTCTGGCTGGTCAGGCGCGCCTATCGGGCTCTGCGCCACCCCAAGCTGCGCCACCGCGTCTGGTGGCGGAAGTTGACGCAGCCGATCTTCGAACGTCGCCTGTGGAAGCCCTGCCGCGACACGGTGGCCATCGGCTTGGCGATAGGGCTCTTCTTCGGGGTCATCCCGTTGATCCCCCAGTCGCTCTTCGCGGCCATTGCTGCGATGCGGATGAAGGGAAACATCCCCTTCGCCGTGGCGGTCACCTGGCTTTCCAATCCCGTGACGAATGTCCCGATCTGGGTCGCCCAGCTCTGGCTGGGCAATCAGGTGCAGGATCTCTTCAGCCTCGCGCCGCCGGAATTCGCCGGGACCTTCCACATCCCGCACCTCGGGGTGGTGAATGCGGCCACCTTCATGGTCGGCGTGCTGCTCTCGGGCATCATCGCGGCGCTGCTCGCCTTCCCGATCGTCCACCTTTTCTCGGCGATCATGCCGCACCACCTGCCGAAGCTTCCCAAGCTGCCGCAGCGGGCGAGGGCTATCGTCCCTCCTCGCGGTTCCCGAAGCTCCGGGAGCTGACCTTCCCCCCGCCGAAGGGCGCACCGAGCCGGATGCCGACCGTGGCCTTCGGAAAAACGAAGCGCTCCAGAGAGCGGGCTTCCGCACGCTTCAGGCCGGCGACCACCAGCAGGGCGACGAGCCCGACCGCCGCGCCGAAGCCCACCGCCAGCAGGATCACGCGGCTTTTCGTCGAGCCTTCGGGGACCGCCGCGCGGGCGTCGAAGACCTTCGAGATCCCCGTCGCGAGCCCGATGGCCAGATTCTCGGCATATTCCTCGGTCGAGGCGGACCGGCTCAGGCTGCCCTCAATGGCGGTGCCGATTTCCGCGAGATCAGTGGGGCCGATCTCCTTCGGCCCGGTCAGGGGCAGCTTCAAGTCCGCCGGCACCTCATCCTGCTGGTAGGGCGTCTGGCTGAACCGGAAGATCCGGCTGTCCGTCTCCAGCACCAGCACCAGTCCGGGGGAGTCGCCCAGCCACGCCTCGCGCAGCGCGTGCGCCCGCTCGCCGACGCTCAGGCCGAAGAGCGAATCATAGAGGACGAAGTAGAAAGGATAGCCGTGCTTCTCCTCCAGCGCCGCGAGGACGGTCGCGATCTTCTTCTGCTGCTCCGGATTCCGCACGAACATCCGCGCCTCATCGAGAATCCCGTCCGCAGGCAGCGGCGGCGCGACGAAGCGGCCCGTCATCTCCTGGGCATGGAGCCACCCCGCAATCAGCCACAACAGCGCAACGCACAGTCCCCTCACCCCGCCTACCATTCCCAAGGATACGGTGGCTGACAAGCTCGCCGTCCCGTCTTTCCCCTCGACAGGCCGGGCCTGCCGCGCCAGCGTCCGCGGCGTGACGACGAATCTCCGCGGGCTTCTTGAGCTGCGGCCGCTCCTTCTAGGACTGGCCACCCGCTGAGCATTTCCTTTTTCCTACCGCCGTCCCTTGGCTGCTGCAATTTTTCCTGCGGCGCCCCTTTTCCTTTCAGACTCATTCTCTCTTTTTTTCCCGTGAAAACCGCCTCGATCTCGAAATACCGGCCCTTCCCGCCGGTCCAACTGCCGGACCGCACCTGGCCGGACCAGATCATCACCACCGCGCCGATCTGGTGCTCGGTGGACCTCCGCGATGGCAACCAGGCCCTCCCGCAGCCGATGTCGGTGGAGGAGAAGCTCGAGTTCTTCGACGTGCTCTGCCGGGTGGGCTTCAAGCAGATCGAGATCGGCTTCCCCTCGGCCGCGGATACGGAATTCACCTTCTGCCGCCGCCTGATCGAGGAAAACCGCATCCCGGAGGACGTGACGATCCAGATCCTGGTGCAGACCCGCGAGCACCTGATCCGCCGCTCCTTCGAGGCCATCGCCGGGGCGAAGAAGGCCATCGTCCACATCTACAACTCCACCTCGCCGCTGCAGCGCCGCGTGACCTTCAGCGATGCCTCGCGCGAGGACATCAGGCAGCTCGCCATCGACGGCGCGAAGCTGGTGAAGGAACTGGCACCGACCATCCCCCAGACCGAGGTGATCCTGCAGTATTCGCCGGAGTCCTTTTCCGACACGGAGTTGGATTTCGCCGCGGAGATCTGCAACGCGGTCATCGACGTCTGGGAGCCGACGCCGGAGAAGAAGATGATCGTCAATCTGCCGGACACCGTCCAGTGGACCACGCCGAACATCCACGCCGACATGATCGAGTGGATGTGCCGCCACCTGAAGAACCGCGAGTCGCTGATCGTCTCCCTGCACACGCACAATGACCGCGGCACCGGCACCGCCGCCACCGAGCTGGGCCTGATGGCCGGCGCGGACCGCGTGGAAGGCACGCTCTTCGGCAATGGCGAGCGCACCGGCAACCTGGACATCATCAATGTGGCGCTAAACATGAACGGCCACGGCATCGAGACCGGGCTGGACTTCTCCGACCTGACCTCGCTGCGCCAGGTGTACGAAAAGGTGACGCGCATGACCGTGGGCGAGCGCCACCCGTATGCGGGCGAGCTGGTCTTCACCGCCTTCTCCGGCTCCCACCAGGACGCCATCAAGAAGGGCCTCGACCGCCGTGAAAAGGAGGTGCAGGCCGCGCCGGATCTCGCGTGGGGCGTGCCCTACCTGACCATCGACCCGCAGGACATCGGCCGCTCCTACGAGGCCATCATCCGCATCAACTCCCAGTCCGGGAAGGGCGGCATCGCCTACATCCTCGACCGCGAGCACGGCCTCGACCTGCCGAAGACGATGCACCCGCAGGTGGGCAAGCGCATCTACGACCTGGCGGACGAGCTGGGCCGCGAGCTGACCGCGGACGAGATCCGCGACGCCTTCTACCGCCTCTTTGCCAATGTGGAGCAGCCGCTGTCCGTGAAGGACTACGAGCTCTTCCACCACACCACGGAGCGTGGGCAGGTGGCCTGCACCGCCACCATCGGCCTCTACGGCGAGGAGCGGAAGATCCACGGCCTCGGCAACGGCCCGATCAATGCCTTCGTCCAGGCGATGCAGGCCTCCGGCATGAAGGACTTCAAGGTGACGGACTACCGTTCGCACGCCGTCCGCGGCGGCTCGGACGCCAGCGCCGCCGCCTACGTGCAGGTGCAGCATGACGATGGCCGCATCCTCTGGGGCTGCGGCATCGATCCCTCCATCGAGATGGCCGGCCTGAAGGCACTGGTCACCGGGTGGAACCTGCTGCGGGCCTGACCGGCGGATTCATTGTCGTGGCGGGCGATCGGGGTTCATCCCCACTTGCCATGGATGCGGGGGTTTCCTTCACTCTGCACCATGTCTTCCGCCCGCCACGACGGCCGCCAGCCGGATCAACTGCGCCCGATTTCCTTCATCCCCCACGTGGCCCCGCATGCGGCGGGCTCGGTGCTCGTTTCCTTTGGAAACACCCGCGTGATCTGCGCGGCGACCATCGATGAGGACGTGCCGCGCTGGATGAAGATGCAGCGCGTGGAAGGCGGCTGGCTGACCGCGGAGTACAGCATGCTCCCCTACTCCACTCTGGAGCGGAAGGACCGCGATATCTCGCGCGGCAAGCTGGACGGACGCTCCTCGGAGATCCAGCGGCTGATCGGCCGCGCCCTCCGCGCCGTGACGGATCTCTCGAAGCTGGGACAGCGGACCATCTGGATCGATTGCGACGTGCTGCAGGCGGACGGCGGCACCCGCACCGCCTCGATCACCGGCGGCTGCGTCGCGCTGGCGATCGCCCTGAACAAGCTGATGTCCGCAGGCAAGCTGAAGACCTTCCCGCTGACGAAGCTGGTGTCCGCCATCTCCGCCGGCGTGGTGAATGGCCAGCCGGTGCTGGATCTGGACTACATCGAGGACAAGGGTGCCTCGGTGGATTTCAATGTCGTGACGACCGAGACCGGCGAATTCGTCGAGGTGCAGGGCAGCGGCGAGGAAGCGGTTTTCACCGGTGCCGAGATGAGCGCGATGCTGGAGCTGGCGACGAAGGGATCCGCCGAATTGGTCGCTCTTCAAAAGAAGGCGATCCTCGAGGCGGACCGCCCGAGCGGCGACGCGCTGGCCTCGCTGGCGGCGACTTTTGGAAGATGATTTGACAGGGCCTTCTTTGTCCTTGCAGCGGCTTGCGCCGGAACTAATTTGGTTCCGGTCCTCAAGCGGTATTTCCGTGAGGGGATTTCATAAAAAATACGGGGCCTTATCGGGCTCCACCATAGACAAAACCAAAGTAACACAATGAAAACCAACACTCGTCGTCAACGCGGCGGCTTCACCTTGGTGGAGCTTCTCGTGGTGATCGTGATCATCGCGGCCCTCGCGGGCCTTTCCGCACCGGTCATCCTGAAGCAGCGCAAGAAGGCTGACCAGACGGAAGCCAGCCAGAACATCCGCCAGGTGCACATCGCACTGATCGGATTCGAAGGCGACTACGGCACTTTCCCGGACAACAACACCGCCCAGGAAGTGAAGGACTCCACCGGCTCTGCCCTGAGCTTCGGCGGCACCTATGCCAACGACTACTTCCGCCAGCTCATCGCCACGACCGGCAAGGCCGAGTCGATCTACTGGTGCAAGACCGCCTACAGCCCACGCAAGCCTGACAACGACGTCTCGCCCGGCAAGGCTCTCGACAAGGGTGAAGTCGGCTTCGGCTACATCATGGCCTCCCAGACCGACGGTCTGAGCTCGTCCGGCAACTCGTCCCGCCCGGTCGTGGTGTCGCCGCTCTACAAGGCCCAGCCAAACTGGGAATTCGACCCCGAGCCGTATGAGGACAAGGCCATCGTGCTCCGCATCGACGGCAGCGCCAAGGCCGAGACCATCCGTACCGACAACCGCTACATCTCGGTGACCGGCGGCTACCTCCAGAGCCAAGGTGAGAAGAGCGTCTGGGACGAGATCAATCCCGTCCTCCGCGCTCCTGAGCCACGCGGTGCCCAGTAATCGGCTGACGCGCCATTAGATTCCCAAGCCGGGGAGCCTTTCGGGGTTCCCCGGCTTTTTTTGTGCCCCGGGCTGAGGGTCGGCGGGAATCGAAAGTGGCGATGATTTCACGGGAAACTTCGATGTGCGCGGCGGGGTCTTTCCCTTATTCTATGAGGCAATGAAGGAAGACGAACAGGCGCGGCTGCCGGACGGCCGGATGCTGGGCTACGCGGACTATGGCGACCCGGCGGGCGAGCCGCTGTTCTTCTTCCACGGTTGGCCGAGCAGCCGCTACCAGGGCAAGCTCCTGAATGATCTGGCGGCGGAACGCGGGCTGCGGCTCATCGCACCGGACCGCCCGGGAGTGGGCCTATCCGATCCGCTGCCGGGCCGGGGATTTGCAAGCTGGCCGCAGGACGTCGCGGGGCTGGCCGATGCGCTGGGAATCGGGCGCTTCAAGATCTACGGCATCTCCGGCGGTGGACCCTACACGCTGGCCACGGCGGCTGGACTGCCGGACCGGGTGATCGCCGCGGCGGTGATCTGCGGGGCACCACCGCTCGCCGATACCGCGGACCGGGCGAACATGCACTGGACCTACCGCACCCTCACAAACCTGAGACGCCTGCGCCGCGCGGCGACGCCCGGCGTGATCGCCGCCAGCCGCTGGATGATCTCCCGCGGTGCCGAGCGGGCCCCGATGACCTGGCTGATGCGCAGCATCCCGACCTCCGACCGCGAGGCAATCGCCGACGCAGGTTGCTGGGAAAGCGTGACCCGCAGCTATCTGGAAGCCGTGCGAAAGGGCACCGATCCCGTCCTCACCGAGGGCGAACTCTACCTGGAGCCATGGGGATTCTCCCCGGAGGACATCCGGGTGCCGGTCGCCTTCTGGCACGGGCTGGCGGACAAGAACCTCCCGTGCGATGTGGCGAAGCGCCTCGCCTCCCGCGTGCCCGCCGCGGAGGGGCACTGGGAAGAAGGCGAGGGCCACTACTCGCTGCCGCTGCGCTACCGGGGCCAGGTGCTCGATTGGCTGAAGGCGAGATGACTCTTCATACGGCTGGGACCGCCTCCTGAGGATCGAGCCCGCGGATTTTCCTCAGGGCGAAGACCAGCGGCGGCAGGCACAGCAAGCCGAAGGAGCTGTCGATGAGCTGCCAACCGAACGGAATCCCGCGGATCGGCCCGCAGATCAGGGCGAGCGGGATGACGCCCAGCGAGGCGATGACGCCGATGTGCAGCACCCCCGCGTAGCGGACGGGCTCGCGCCACGGCAGGATGAAGAAGAGCGCGATGACCAGATGGCCGAAGGCGAGCCAATCGGTGCCATACGCGAGGAAGGGATACTGCACGTGCGTGACCTCCAGCCCCTCCCGGACCCTCAGGATCCAGTGCAGCATTCCATCGTGCAGCGCAGGATCCGGCCGGGCTTCACCGGTGAGAAGGAGGACGACCAGGCGCAACTCGTGGAGCAGCGGGAAGGCGGTCACTCCACTGATGACGAGCCCCATGATCACGATGCCGATCGCGATCCGAATCTGCTTCAAGGCAGGCATGCCCGGAGGATCGGCACACCCGGTGAAGCCTCATCGTCGCCCGCGTGAAAAGCCCGTGAATCCCACGGGCCCGCCGCGTCACTTGTCCGCTGCGGGCTTCTTCTTCTGGTCCAGGTCAGCCTTCAGCCCGGTGAAGAAGAGCAAGCCGGCCGCGATGCAGATGCAGGAGTCCGCGACATTGAAGCACGGCCAGCGGTAGTTCACGACCGGGATGGTGAAGTCGAGGAAGTCCACCACGTAGCCTTCCTTCAGGCGCTCCCAGAGGGTCGCGCCCTGCATGATCTCCAGCAGCGAGCCCTGGATGAGACGGTCGGTGAGATTCCCGAAGATCCCGCACAGCAGCAGCGCCACGGCGACGAGTCCCCAGTTCCCCACGAAGAACTTCTTCTTCACGCCCAGCCTGATCAGCGTGAGGGCGACGATGGGGACCACGAGGAAGACCACGGGTGCCCAATCGCTGCCATTGCCGAAGCCGAAGGCCACGCCCTGGTTATGGACGCGCCGCAGGTTGAAGAAGCCCTCGACGACCACGATCTGTGACGCGCCCCCGTCTTCCCACGGCGGCGGGAAGGTCCGGATGGTCCAGAACTTCGTCCACTGGTCGATGACGTAGAGCGGCAACGTCAGCAGGAGGAGTATCCACCGGAGCTTCCACTCCTTCTTGGCTGCGGGAGTCTCCATTCGTCAGGCGTGGGAAACGGTCTGGACCACGGACTCGCAGCGGGCGCACAGGCCGGACGCGCCGAGCGGCTCGTAGCGGCGGCAGCGCGGGCACATGCCGTAGGCGGTCTTCGCGGCCTTCGCCGAGAGCTTCTTGCCGGCGGACACGTCGAGATCGGCGATGATGAAGAACTCGGTGGAGAACTGGCGGTCGCGCAGGAGATCGTAAACGGCCTCTCCCTCGGGAACGACCAACGTCACCGATGCCTCGTTGTTCTTCGTGAAGGCCTTCGCCTGGATCTGCTCCTCGATGGCGGTCTGGACCGTGCGCTTGATCTCCAGCAGGCGGTTCACCTTCGCGGTGGCCTCGCCGGAGGCGAAGGCGGCATCGGGCTCCGGGAAATCCTGCTCGTGGACGCTGCCCTCGGTGAAGGTCGCGTGCTCCCATGCCTCGTCCGCGGTGTAGGCGAGGATCGGTGCGAGCAGCTTCGCCAGTGCGGTGAAGATGTCGTACATCGCCGTCTGGCTCGCGCGGCGGCGGACGGAGTTCTTCGCGTCGCAATACATGCGGTCCTTCGTCGCATCGATGTAGATGGCGGACAGGTCGGCGGAGCAAAATTGATTGAGCGCGTTGAAGACCTTGCGGAATTCATACTGCTCGTAGGCCTTGCGGCACTCGCCGACCACGGCGTGGAGCTTTTCGAGGATCCACTGGTCGAGCAGCGGGAGATGGCTCGGCGCGACGCGATCCATCCCGGGATCGAATCCGTCGAGGTTCCCCAGCAGGATACGCAGCGTGTTCCGAAGGCGGCGATACGGCTCGGCGACCTGCTTGAAGAGGTCTTCGCTGAAGGGGACCTCGCTCTGCCAATCGACGGAGGAAACCCACAAGCGCAGGATATCGGCACCGTACTTGTTGTAGAAGAAGGCGGCGTCGGTCGGCTTGCCAGCCTTGGCCGCGTCGGACTTGGAGATCTTCTTCTTGTCCTTGTCCACCACGAAGCCGTGGGTGAGCACGGCCTTGTAGGGAGCGACATCGCGCCAGGCCACGCTCATCATGAGCGAGCTCTGGAACCAGCCGCGGTGCTGGTCGGTCGCCTCAAGGTAGAGATCGGCAGGTGCGTGCAGCTCGGAGTGCTTCTCCAGCACGGCGACGTGCGAGCAACCGGAGTCGATCCACACGTCGAGCGTGTCGCGGCACTTCTTCACACCGGCGGGCAGGCCGAGCTTCTGTGCGAGCTCCTCGTCGGAAAGCTCGAACCACACGTTGGTGCCCTGCGTTTCGACGAGGTCGGCGACCTTGCGCGCGACATCGGCGGACAGGATGGCCTTGTTTTCCGCGTCGAAGAAGACAGGCAGCGGCACGCCCCAGGTGCGCTGGCGCGAGATGCACCAGTCCGGGCGGGCCTCCACGGTGCCATAGATGCGGTTGCGGCCCCAGGCTGGCAGCCACTCGACCTTGTCGATCTCGGACAGCGCCTTGCCACGCAGGGTCTCCAGCGAGATGAAGAACTGCTCCACCGCGCGGAAGATGATCGGGGTCTTCGAGCGCCAGCAGTGCGGGTAGCTGTGGCGATAGACTTCCTTCGCCAGCAGCACGCCCTTCTCTTCCAGCAGTTCGACGATCGGCTCGTTCGACTTGAAGACATGCTTGCCGACCAGATCCGGCAGGCCGACATCCGCGGTGAAATTCCCCTCGTCATCGACGGGCGAGAGGATGCCAAGACCGTACTGCTGGCCCACGACGTAGTCGTCCGCACCGTGACCCGGGGCGATGTGGACCGCACCGGTGCCGGTGTCCGTGGTGACGAATTGGCCGAGGATGATCTTCGACGTGCGGTCGAGGAAAGGATGGCGCGCCTCGAGGTGCTCCAGCTCGCGGCCCTTCATGCTCTTCAGCACGGAAGTACGACGCATGCCGGACTTCGCCTCCAGCTCGGCCACGAGTTCCTTCACCACGATCAGGATCTCGCGGCGGCCATTGCCCTCGAACTGGCTGACCTCGTAGGTGAATTCCGGATGGACGGCCACGCCGAGGTTGGCGGGCAGCGTCCACGGAGTGGTGGTCCAGATTGCCATCGCGGCATTGCCGATGCCGAGCTTCGAGGAAGACTCGGGCGTCATCGGGAACTTCACGAAGATGGCCGTGCTTTCCTTGTCTTGGTATTCCACCTCGGCCTCGGCCAGCGCGGTCTGCGCGCCGTACGACCACTGGACGGGCTTCTTGCTTTGATAGACGGAGCCGCTTTCCACCAGCTTGGCGAAGACGCGCAGGATCTCCGCCTCATAGCCGGGAGCCATGGTGAGGTACGGATTCTCCCAATCGCCGAAGACGCCGAGGCGGCGGAAGGAGCCACGCTGGATATCGATGAACTTCTCCGCGAACTCGGTGCAGCGGCGGCGGATCTCCGCGGGCTCCAGCCCGGCGGCTTGCTTCACCACCTTGAACTCGATGGGCAGGCCGTGGCAGTCCCAGCCGGGGACGAAGGGCGCGGTATAGCCGGCCATCGTCTTCGACTTCACCACGAGGTCCTTCAGCACTTTGTTCAGCGCGGTGCCCATGTGCACGTCGCCATTCGCGAAGGGCGGGCCATCATGCAGGATGAAGGTCGGCGCATCCTGGGCACGGCGGCGGTCGAGAATCTTCTGGTAGAGGCCCTGCTTCTCCCAAATTTCCAGACGCTTCGGCTCGTTGTCCACGAGGTCCCCGCGCATCGGGAACGTCGTTTGCGGCAGCAGCAGCGTGTCTTTGTATTGGGATTCGGAACTCATTTTGCGGGCGCGGAAGCTAGCAACGCCCCTCCAAGGGGTCAACTACCGGCGCAGGAGATTGAAAATCAGGGAAAACGGGGAGAAATCTTACGTTTATTTGACAAGCCGGAGCTGAAATCTAGGGACATCCCCATGATTTGTTACCGGTTTTGGAGGCTGGCACTTGCCACCGCATGCGGAGCCTTGTTCGCGTCCTGCACGCCCCTTTCGATGACCGGTGCTGACTTCGCCGTGACGGATGCCGCCGCGCGCTCCACGGGAAAGCATGTGCGGGTGGAAGACGGGAAGAAGGCACGCCCTCTCTATCAGAACAGAGACAGCAAGGTTCTCTCCCAGGTCTCTTTCTTCACGCCACTGCATCCTGAGCACGAGTTCGACTCATTCGTCGGGGGATTCACCGGCGGCACCGAACGCCGTGGCGGCAAGATGACCCGGAGAACGCAGTGGTCTTACCGGGGAGTGCAGGTGACCGAGCAACTTCACGACTACGGCCCGGGTGCCAAGCACGGTTTGCAATACTGCCAGTCCCTCTTCGCGAGACTTCCCAAGAAGGTGGTGATCGTGGAATCGATGGCAGTCACGTCCGATCCCTCGAAGGTGAAAGGAGACGATCTGATGAAGTCGATCCTGGCCAGCCAGACGACGAACTGAAAGGCTCCCGATTCCCCGGCCTACTTCCCGCCGAACCAACGCCGGATCTTGCCAAATAGGCTGGACGAGACATCCGCACCAGGAAGCGGCGGAGGGGATCCGGCAGACGCAGCCCCGGGCACCGGGAATGGCGGTGGCCCCTGGCGTTTGGCCGGGTGGCGGATTTCCGGCTGGAAGCCGTGGCGCTTCAGCAGGGCCATAGCGCGCTTGTGAAGGCCTGCATGGCGCTCGGCATCGACCATCGTGAGATAGTTCGCGAAGCCGCCGACGCGAGCGAGGATGCGGTCGCCGCTGCCACGCCATGTGCAGCCGACAGGGCCGGTCTTTTCCATGCGATGGAGCAGCGCCTTGAACTTGCGGACATCGTCGCGCGGCACGGACAGGCGCTCGTTGACGGTGAGGCCCGTCACATCATGGCGGCGTCCCTTGCCGAGCGTGCGCAGCTTGTCCGGGTGGAGGTGGAAGCCCTCCTCCTCGATCACGCGGCGGACCTGCCAGAGCAGCTTGCGCCCGGCATCGCGGTCGCCGGACTTCGTGGAAAAGGTCAGGTCGTCAGCATAGCGCGTGTAGGCAAAGCCGTGCTTGCGCGCGATGCCCGCCATGCGCGCGTCAAAGCGGCGGCACAGCAGGTTCGTGATCGCCGGGCTCGTCGGCGCTCCCTGCGGCAGATGACGGACACCCGTGGCGACCTGCCACGTCTGGCCATCCAGCTCCACCTCCTCGACCGGCGGCTCCGTGCAAAGCTGGGCGAAGATGGTCGCGACCGAGCGCGAATAGCCGAGCGCATGGAAGAGCCCGAAGACGCGCGGCCATGTGATATTCGGGAAGAAGTCGCGCAGGTCGAGATTGATCACCTGCGATGACCCGACGTGCGGCGAGGCATTCGTAAGGATCGACCGCTCGCGGAGGAAGCCGTGCGCGGCCTCATGCACCGGCACCTTGTTCAGGATCTGCTCCAGGATACAGTGCTGCGCCCGCTTCAGCCGCGGCATGGGTGCAGAGATCAGGCGATGGCCGCCCGCCTTCTTCGGCATCAGGAAGCGCCGGTAGTGGCTGATCTTCTCGACCTTCCGCCCGTAGGCGAGGAAGCGCAGCTCGCCCACCTCCATCACCATCGACTGCGCGAGCGCGCGGTGATTTGGAAAGTCCGGCAGCCCGTGGCGCGCCAGCCGGTCGTGACGCGACTCCAGTTGATTGAGACCCGTGGAGGCATCGTCGCCGAGGTGGAGGATCTCGTCCCTCTTCCGCCGCTCCCATGCCTCGGCACGGGCCTGGCGCTCCTGCTCGCGGCGCGCCTTCGTTTCCTTCTGCTTGCGGCGCGATTCGACGAGGCGTTCGCGACGCATCTCCTTCAGCGCCGCCTCGCGGTTCTGATAGCGGCGCTGCTGCGCGGTGAGCGAGCGGAGGTCCGCTACCAGATCCGCCTCGCGCTTGAGCAAGGCCTCCGGGATGGCGGTCTCGGCGGTGCCGGGCTTCCAAAAGCCCTTCCGGATCATCTCCTCGAGGATGACCTTGTCACGGCTGCCGGCGGCGCGGATGCGATCGTAGATTTCCTGGCGTTCGGACATGGTCGGATCAGGCACGACGGGAGGAAATCGACAGCGGCGGGCGGCGTCTTCGTGCAACTCGGAGGACCGGGCTGCTCAACTCAAGCGGCACCCCTACCAGTGCGTCAGTTCGCTTCACGGAAGCCGGACCGGAACTGACGCACTGGTAGGGTAGTGCCGCACAGTCACGAGCTGACCGGTGAAGCGTTGCAAGGCTGTGAACATGGACGGCGATACGCCGACCGGATGGCAAGATCCACACCCCCGCCGCTGTCGAAATAAATCTATGGCGCGGAAGAGCGGCACCGAAAGATAAATCATCGGTCCTCGTCTTCATTTCGCCGAAAAATGGTAGCGCGCCTTTGCCATGCGGACCGCGAGGACATGCTCGCAGGGCCCCATGCGCAGGCGGTTCTGTTGGAAAAAATTGCACGAGCACTTCGCACGCACGAGACGCTCGTCGGAGTCGATCACCGCCTCCACGGGATAGCGCGCCTTGCCATCGTCCACGACACCCGCGATCTGGCGCTCGCCGATGCGCTCCTCGACTTCCACCTTCACGGAGCCGCGTTGGAATAGCTCGCGCGCCTTTGCCTCTCGTTCATTCGAGAAGCGCAGGCGATCGAGCGGCAAGGGCTCGCGGCTGAGCGCGCGGGCACGCCACACGTCATCGCCCGGGTCCTTTACCACCAGCCCGGCCTGTGTGCCCGCGACCAGCGCGCCGAGCACGTCGGCCTGCGGCATGGAGAGCTGCGCGGCGAGCGACGAGTCGCTTGCAAACCAGCTCTTGTTCAGCGCGCCGAGCACCATCTCCACCGCCTCGGTCGAGACCGCGGTGCGCGGGGCCATGAGGTCGAATTGACCGGCACGCGACCAGTCATTCGCCGTCCAGCCGGAGAGGCCCAGCGTGAAATTCAGCGCGCCCATGTCCACCTGCCAGTAGGACGGCATGCCGTAGCCTAACAGCTTCACCTTCACCCGGCGTGCGAGCGGGATCATCGCCTCCAGCACCAGCAGGCGGCGGCGCCCCCACAGGCGGATCTCCGTGGCCTCGCGCGCATGGTGGAAGGAGCGGCGGCAGACGATCTCCGTGCCCCACGGATCGACGACGATCACCGGCGGCTGGCCCGGAGTGAGGCGGAAGCGCAGGGAACGCGGGCCGTGCTTCTCCTTCTTCCGCTTCAGATGAAAGCAGATCGCGTGGAAGTCCATCGGATCGAGCTCCACGTCGGTGCCATCAAGCGTCATCGCCGAGCTGACCTGCAGGAACCCGCGGACCCAGGAATCCGGGACGTCGATCTTTTCCTCGCGATACGAGGGGTCCTCGCCGGTCTTCACCTCGAAGCCGCCGGGATCGATCGCGAGCGCGGTCTCCTTGTAATCGCGGATCTTGCGGAACTCGTCGTACAAGGGCGCCGAGTAGTCGATGTTCGTCGTGCCGCAGGTAAAGTCGCCGACCTTCTCAAAGACATCGTGCGTGCAGGACAGCCGCGCGTAGCTCGACTCGTCCTGGCTGAAGCACTCGAAGAAGACCTGGTCCGGATGCACCGTGATGACGGGATCGAGGACGATCCACAGCATGCGCTCCCACTTGTAGATGTGGTCGAAGTAGCGCTGCTTCGCCTCGCGGAAGGGCTTCATCACCTCCCACTTCCGTGCGCGGAGTTCATCGAGTTCCTGCCGCGCAGTGGCGACCTGGCCCTTGATCTCGCCGGCGCGCTCCATGAACTCGGCCAGCCACAGCTCCTCCTGCGCGGCGGCCCATGCCTTGTAGTCCTCTCGCTCCTTCGGCTTCCAGCGCAGGTCGCCGGTGACGACGCGGTGCATCGCGCAGATGGCCTCGCGGAAGGTCAGCTTGTCGCGCAGCAGGCCATTGAAAGCCATCGGCGGACGCCCCCCATCTGGGACGAAGGTCATCGCCGTCGTCCGCGGGGTGGAGCCGACGCGCGAGAAGCCGCGGTATTGATACTGGAAGATCATGACGGCTCGCGGACGGGGACGGGACGGGGTTTCAGCGGGCTCTCGACCTGCGGCCAGCGGCGGCGGAGCGCATCGAGGATGCGGATCATCCCCGCCTTGTCCTGGATGGCCACGGTGCCCGACTGGCGGGCGAGCAGCGGCACGACAAGGCGCGCGATGCCTTCATCGGCAAGCGACTGCTTCTCGAGGAAAGCCATCACGCGCTGCTTCGCCACGCGCCCTGCACCGATGCGGGACAGGACAGTGCGGAAGTAGAGATCGAGCGCCGCGATGCGCTCGGTGGATCCGCTCGCGTGGCGCTCGAGGTAATTCGTCGCGAAGAGCTGGATCTCCGTCGCCGGATGCTGGCTGAAGCGCAGCAGATAGACCGGCCCATCTTCCTCGCGGAACAGGCGCGTCACCAGCTCGCGTCCGAAATCGCGCGCGGGCCGGTGATTCGAATCGCACACCGCCACCAGCGATTCCGGCGTCCAGTCGCCATCGCGGATCTCACGGCGGCAGAAGGCGAAGGCGCGTTCGCGGCCATCCTCGTAGGGACTCTCTAACAAACGCAGCACCAGTCCCGGCTCGCTGCGCAGCAGACCGGCATCGCGCTCCAGCGCAACAAACGCCCACTCGCGCACGGCGACCAGCGGATGAACCGCCCACGCGACCAGATCCTGCGTCTCGAATGGCCCGCTCTCCCGCTGAAGCAGCGCGAAGCCGAGCATCTGCCCGTGATCGTAGCGCGACTCCAGCATGCGGCGGAACGAATCCGCAGGGATCGCATCCAGCTCATTGGCGAAGGACTCGGTAAGCAGCGTGTGAACCGAGGCGTGCAGGCCTTCGAAGGATTCCTCGCGGAAAAGCAGCGGATACCACTGCAGCACCAGTTCGCGGGCCGCTGCACGATCGCGGCTGGCGACGCGGCCGAGCAACGGAGCGGCGCCTTCGCGCAGTTCCGCGTGCTTTGACACGGCACAAGCCGCCAGCACCTCGGTGCGCGAGGCCAGCTCGTGATCGGAAAGTTTTCCTAACAGCTCCATGCCGAGCTTCCGCACGGAGGTGAAGTCCGACGACACCGCGGCCAGCAGCAAGCTTTCCGGGAGACCGGCAGGCGAGGTCGATTTCAGCAGCACCTGCACCGCGAGCAATTGGCAGGCCTCCAGCGGATGCGACGCCAGTTCGGCGAGATGCGAGGGTGGCAGCGCCTGAACTTCACCCGGCGCAAGCAGCAGGAGGAAATCGACCGCCGGACCGGCGAGCGCCTCGCTTTCCTCTTCCAAGGCAAGAAGCGCGGAGACCACGCGAGCCACGAGTTCCTTCCGCGAGTCCGCCGGGATGATGGTCGCGCGCAGCAGATCGCGCACGGCGAGGCGAGAATCCTCGTGCTTGAGGAAAGCCGCCGAGGCCAGGAACGCCGAGTCACCTACGGCAACCGTCGCCACCTGCCGCAGCCACGCGATGCCCTGCACCCGCGCCTCATCCAGCGAGGACTCCAGCATCGCGAGCAGCAGCGGGAGATCGGGCGCGGAGGGATTCCACCGTGCGCGGGCGATCTCCAGGCCGAGCGCACCGGTCTCGGCGAACCACGAGCCGAGCAGGTCGGCCACAAAGCCAACGTCGGCTTCCTCGATGAAAGCGGGATTTGCCCGCCAGATGCGGAGCGCGAATTGCTGCACCTCGCGTGTCCGCGCATGGCGGAGCAGATGCATCACCGCATCCGGTGCCTGGTCCCATAGATGGGGGTAGGGCTCCTCGCGGGTGAGCGCCTCGCCGCGCTTCTCGCCGATGAAGCGCCAGATGACCTTGCTGTAGGTCTGCTCGACATTTCCACCCGCACCGCGCAGCAGCCAGATGAAGGCGAATGACGAGCTGTAGCGCGGGTACCAAGTCTTCCGCACGATATTGCGGCGCGTGGTGACGTCCCAGGTGTAGGTCGAGGTGGAGGTCTCCTGCGGCTTGTCCGTGGCATCGTCGTAGGCCAGCAGCAGGCCGGTCGCGAGCGGGACGAAAAGCGCGGCATCGCCACTGTCCCCCGCCACGGTGAAAAGACGCACCGGGCGGCGGCGCAGGTAGTTCCGCGTGCCGCTGGTATAGGCAGGCTGCGGCGCGCCCTTTGGCAGTCGCCACGGCATCGGGCCGGTGGACCCCGTGGTGTCAAAGCGGCGGACGCACTGGCCGTAGAGCTCCGCATCAAAACGGAACTCCGATGACTTTAGTACTTGGCGGAAAAACGGCATCGTCCCTCGTCCAACAAGCAGCAGCCGCACGAGCTCGTGGACCACCTCCCGCACCCAGCCATGGCGGGCGGCGAGGATCATGAGGGCGGACGGCAGGCCCGCATGCTGGCCGATGCGCAGCTCCTGCTCGACCACCTCGCGGAATCCGGTCGCGGCCCCGGAGCGGAACCTCGCGGCCACCTCCTCCGGCAATCCCGCGGCGGGATCCTCCTCCTCGGGCGTGAGCGAAGCCTTCGCCTCGGCGATCATCGCGAGCACCCACGGGGCGGCTGCGGCTGCGCGCTTCGCCATCATGTCGAGGACGACCGAGTGCTTCGACTCGCCGCAGCGACCGATCGCCCAGGCAGCGCACCAGAGATCCATGGGAGCCTGCATGCGCGTGCCGATGGAGGCGATGTCATCGGCGGACTCACGCATCATCCACGCGCCCGCACGCCAGAGCACGCGGGAAAGCTTCCAGCCCGGCTTGCCCGTCACCGTTCCTGCGGCCTCGTCCTTCAGACGACGCCGGATGGCGACGCGTCGCGGATCATCCGATGCAACGGAGGGAGCCGACACCGAGGGCAAAGCTGCAGGCAGGCCGGACTCGCCCGCGACCTTGTAGCCCTTCTGGATCTTTTCGGACACGAGCGCCTCGAAGATCTGCTCGGCCTTTGCACGCGACTCGGGGAAGGGCGTCTTCGTCCCCTCGCGCAGTGTCGCACCGCGGCGACCGTAGCGGAAATTCACCAGGAACTCACCGACACCCGCCTCACAGAGGTCCACTTCATAGACCTTGTCGGAGTTACCCTCGCGGAAATGCAGGCGGCTTTGACGGACGAGTTTCAAGGATCGCTGATAGAGGAAGTCGTATCGACTCCAACCAAACAAGCGGTCCCTTGACCGGGCAAGCGAAATGGACCGCGACGTGCAATCTTCACACGTCATAGGCCTGCGCGATGAAACAACTTGCGATTTCGATTTCCCCGCGTGTGCTGCGCCTGCTGGAGTGATGCCATGGATCTCCTGAAACGCCCGCCCTTCCCCGCCCGCGTGTCATGAATGTCGGCTACATCGCCATGAGCGGGCTGCGGCTCGTGGATGCGGAGCTGCTCCAGCTCGGCCTGTCCTTTCCCGCCGTGGCGCGGCGGGCACGGGAGATCGAGGCGCTGCCGTCGCTGGGCCTGCTGACGCTGGCAGGCATGTCGCCGCCACACATCGGCGCGGAGTACCGGGAAGTACGAGACATCTCGGAGGTGCCGGACCGCTTCGACGCCATCGCCCTCTCGACCCTGAGTGCCACCTCGAAGGAAGCCTACGCGATGGCCGCCAGATTTCGCGAAAAGGGCATCCCCGTCATCCTCGGCGGGCTGCATGCCACGCTCGCGCCGCAGGAGGCGGCCCGGCACGTGGACTCCGTGGTGATCGGCGAGGGCGAACCGGTGTGGCCTGAGGTGCTGCGCGACCTGGAGCGGGGCGAACTGAAGCCGATCTACGATGCCCGTAGTAGGGGACCCTTCGATTTCAAGGAGGCGCCGATGCCGCGCTTCGACCTGCTCTCCCCGGACCGCTACCCGCGCTTCACCGTGCAGACCCAGCGCGGCTGCCCGTATGCCTGTGAATTCTGCGCGGCCTCGATGAGACTTTCGCCTTCATTTCGCACGAAGCCCGTCGGGAAGGTAATCGCCGAAGTGAGGCGACTGAAGGAACTCTTCGGCCGCCCCTTCGTGGAATTCGCCGATGACAATACTTTCGCTGACAAGCGCCATGGCCACGCCCTGATGACCGCGCTGCAAAAGGAAGGCCTGCGCTGGTTCACCGAGACCGACGTGTCCGTCGCCGATGACGAGGACCTGCTGAAGATGATGCGCGACGCCGGCTGCCACCAGGTACTGATCGGCTTCGAGAGCCCGCGCTACGAGTCGCTGGATGGCGTGGAAATGAAGTCGAACTGGAAGGCCCGCCGCACCGACCGCTACCTGCGTGCCGTGGAGACCATCCAGCGCCACGGCATCACGGTGAATGGCTGCTTCATCCTCGGCCTCGATGGCGATGGCCCGGAGAGCTTCGAGCACGTCTTCCGCTTCGTGGAGGAAAGCGGGCTCTACGACGTGCAGGTGACCTATCTCACGCCCTTCCCCGGCACGCCGCTGTGGAAGCGCCTGTCGGAAGAAGGCCGCCTGCTCTCCGAGGAAGCGACCGAGCGCAGCACGCTCTTCGACATCAACTTCCGCCCCACCGACATGAGCGTGGATGAATTGAAGGGCGGCTTCCGCGATCTCACGCGGCGGCTCTACGCACCGGAATTCGTGGAGCAGCGCAGCAAACGCTTCCGCGGCCACCTGCGGGCTAGGGTGCGCGGGAGGTAGCCACCCGGCGGGAAGCTTGCAGATGAAGCGACCATTTCCTTCCATTCAATCATGCGCATCCTTGACCCCCTCCTCTTCCTCACCGGCCATCGCGGCGCGATCGAGCGCATCGCCGCGACGCGCCATGCATGGATCGTCGGCGCGATCCTGGTGCTGAGCGCCGGCATCGCGCGGAACTACGACCACCTCGACCTGTTGCGGAATCCGGAGTGGTTCATCGGTCCCTTCGCGGCGTCGATGGTTTCCATCGTCTTCATTTTCCTGTGGATCAGCGGCCCCTTGAAGCTGTTCAAGCTTGGCAGGGGAGGCCCGCAATTCCTCGCCTTCCTGACATTCGCATGGCTGACCGCGCCTTGCGCCTGGATCTACGGCATTCCCGTGGAGTCGATGACGGACATGGTCACCGCGACGAAGTGGAACATCGCCTTCCTCGCGATCGTGTCGCTGTGGAGGGTCGCCCTCATGACCCGCATGGTCGCGGTGCTCACCGGCGTGACGCACATGCGGGCGCTCCCCCTGATCCTCGCGCCCGCAGCCTTGGAGATGATGGTGGGCTCATTTTTCAAAAGCCTGTCACTGATCCAGATCATGGGCGGCGTGCGTCTGCCGCCTCATACGGAACTGCTCCAGCAGGCATCGCAATTCACCACCATCGCGTCCTTCTGGGTCTTCGTCGTGGTGATCATCCAAAGCATCTACTACAGGTCACGGCCTGCATTCTCGCCACTATCCCGTCCGCCAGCACCGCTGCCGAAATCGTGGATCGCGCTGGCATCCACGGCGCTCGTCCTATGGGCCATCGCGGCGGTGCCTTTCCATCCACGGATCGCCAACCGCGACCGATTGACGTCCTTGATCGATGCGAAAGATTATAGGGAAGCCATCGAGTTCGCTTCGGCGAGGACCCGTGCCGACTTCCCCCCGCACCACTACCTCCCGCCCGAACCCGATGGCTACCGATTCCCTTTCGAATTGCTGGAAGCCCTGCCCGCCGATGCGCCGGACTGGCTCCGCAGGGAGTGGGAGTCGAGTGCCATCGATGCCCTCTGGTTCAACCTCCCCTACAGCAGCGAAAGATGGGAGGACATGGAACGCCGACTGCCGAAAATCACCGCACTCATGAGAGCGAGGGCCGATGAGATTCGACAGGCCAGACCACGCAACTCCGACGAGATGGATTTTCTCCGGCGCTTCGACTCGATCACCAAGCCCCAAGCCACGAAACCCTCGACCCCTCTTTCACCGGAACCATGAACCTCACCCTTCGCCTCTGCCTGCCCGCCATGCTCGCTCTCTCCGCTTGCAGCAGCCCGGATATCCCGCGCATGCCCGGCCCACCTTCGTCCGCACTCACCGTGGCGGGGATCCGCGCGGATTCCGATCAGCGATTCAATGCACTGTTAGAAGGAGCCACGGACAATACCATCATCACGAACTACGCGACCGACCGGCCCTCGACGTGGGGGAAGAATTTCACGCGGCGTCTCGATTTCACCGGTGTGGCGTGGGACGACACGCGCACTGCCACGGCCGTGTCCCCGCTGCACGTGGTGATGGCCGCGCACTACCAGCGGCCCGTCGGGTCGAAGGTGGTCTTCCATGATCGTGGCGGACGCCCCCACCAGCGCACCCTCGTCGCCGTGGAGTCGCTCACCGGCATCGCCGACGTGGCCGTGGGCAAGCTGGATGCACCGCTGCCCTCCGGCGTGAAGCCCTATCGCGTGCTGCCGCCTTCCGGTGACTATGGATCGCTCGCGGGATGCCTGGCCATCGTGACCGACCAGCAGCGGCGGGCTTTCGTCCATGAGATTTATAGCATACAGAACGGCTCGCTTGCATTCAGCCACGCAAACCGGCTCTCACCGCTGGTGAGGAAGAATCTCGTCACCGGCGACTCCGGTCATCCGTCCTTCCTGCTCGTCGGCGGAGAGATGGTACTCATCGGGACGCACACCTTCGGCGGGCCGGGCAAAGGTCCCTTCTACTCATCGCCCGCGGTCTACCGCGGGGTGAATGCCGCGATGGCCAAGCTCGGCGGCGGCTATCAACTCGGCACCGTCCCGCTCGCGCTGTAAATTCTTCGTCACTTCACCGAATTATCATCGAAGTTGTGATATTGGCGCGTAGTTATCGCTATCACGACATGCGTCACCTTCTCCTCATCGCAGCCCTCGCCTGCCCCCTCGTCGCCTCCGGACAAGGCAACTTCGCCCAGGAATTCCACAACGCCCGGAAGATCGAAAGCACCGACATCGCCGCGGCGTCCGAGGGGATGACGCGGAGCTTTCACAAGGCCATCGAGGCCGGGAATGCGGACTATGCCACGGCCGCGGGAGCGAGTGCCTGCGAACTCATCTACCGGCAGGGCAAGAACGTCGAGGCAGGCAAGCTCGCCCGCGAGGTGATCGATGCGCTGGACGCATTTCCTGTCGAGGGCTTCCAAGGCGATGCCGTCCGCCGTTGCACGATCTTCGGCTATCTGGAGCGCGGCCTGATGATGGAGGGCAAGATCGGAGCCGCTCTCCAGGCAAACCGCGCCGGGGCGGAAACGCTGCGCGGGAAGAAGCTCAGATCCGACGGCAATGGCGCACCGATCACCGTGTCGGAGGTCATCGTGCTGCCCGCCGGTCTGCGGTCGGTCGGCTGGCGACTCATCGAGCGCGAGGCGAACCTGCTCGACCACATCGGCCGCACGGCAGAGGCGCGCGCACTGCTGGATGAAGCGGCGGCACATCTGGGCCAGCAGGGTCGGAAGCTCGCACCAGTGGAGCATTTCTATGCATCGAAGCTGCTGGCCACACGGGCCGACCTCCTGGATTTCCTCGGTTACGAGGAGGAGGCCATCCGACTCCAGCGAGAACTGCTTGCGAGCGGGCTGATGGACAAGAAGAGCGGCCCTCTGAAGCCCATCCTGCAACTGAACCTGCTGCGCAATCTCTCCCAATGGGAGGGCCCTTCCGAGGAAATCCTGGCCGAGGCAAAGCAAGCCGCCGCGGATGCGAAGCAGGCCGGAGGAGGGCGCGGCACCGAGCGCCTGGTCGCCAAGATGGAGCTCGACCTGAAGGAGTCGAAGGCGGCGCTGGAAGCGATGCGAGAGGGAGCCGCATTCGAGAAGTCCATCGGCCACCTCCACGACGCGCTCTATGCGGACCGCGACTATCTCGTCAGCCGGGCAAATGCCGGGGATGAAGGACTGGATGCGGAATTCACCGGCCTGCTGGAGCGGATGCGCGCGCAGGGCAACAAGCGCGGCGAGCCCACGCTCTACCGCGAGTATGGCAACTACCTGCTCGAACGGGACCGGCCGATGGAAGCCGTGGCAATGTTCACCGAAGCGCTGCGGCTCACCCGCTCCTTCGGCTGGGTATTGCATGAGCCGTCGCTGCTTTCGAAGCTCTTCAAGGCGCGATTCGAAGCAGGCGATCTCGCCGGGGCGCGGGCGGTCCTTGCGGAGTTCGACGCCTTCCTCGCGAAGCATTCCGACATCCCCGCGGCACGGCGGGTGCTGGCCGAGACGGGGCGCGCGGTCGCACTCGCACGATTGGGAGAAATGGACGCCGCGAAGGCCGCGCTCGCCAGCGCGAGGAAGCTCGCCACCGACCTGCCGGATCATCGCAAGGAGTGGCTGACCCCGGAGATGGAGGCGCGTCTCATGAAGCTGACGTCGCCGACCCCCGCCACGGTGGCACAGCTCCAACCACTAACCGTGCAGCCGCTGGAAATCACCAGCATCGCCGCCCCGGGAAAAAGCGCGCGGACCCGCTTCACCGTGTTCAATTCCAATCCGACCGGCGTGAAAGGATCGCTGGTGATCAGCGGACCGGGTGCTGCGATCGCGGGCGATGACGTCCGCTTCGAAGCTGGCAAACCGGTGTCACAGGTCCGCATCGCTCGCTCCATCTCCTCGGGGGGAGATGTTTCCATCACCGCGATCATGGCCTCCGGAAAGGGCGCCGCGGCCGTGGCCAGCGTGGCGTGGGATCATGCGGATCAAAAGCCCGGAGCCGCCACGCTGTGGAATGTGAGCTGGGACGAGGCTGCCACCGGCAGCGTGGTGCTGGACGCCAGCGCGCTCGCGACGAGCCCCTTCCGCTCGGTGGTCCTTTTCCACGAACTCGCGGCACCCGCACACGAGGCCGATGGGATATCCTTCCGCCTGGTGTCTAAGGTGCCGCTGCGCTTCGAGTACTATGACCCCCGTAGCCAATCCCTCCTCGGTGTGGATGCGAATGGCAACGGCGATTTCACGGAGAAAGGCGACCTCTACTTCCAGGGCAGCACCGGCGCTGCCGCGGCATTGGTCCCCGCCGGTCCCGGCGACAAGCCGCTCGGCGTGGAGATCCGCATCTTCGCCATCGATGGCAGCCCCGCCGCTTCGGAGGCGGAGCCCCTGATCCTTGCCGCCGAGGTCTTCCGCGATGGAGAATGGCGCATGGAGGCGGAGAACACGCTGGAGTGACAAGTGGGGCCGGAGACATTTCGTCCTATCTTCCGCCGCGTTTACGTGCGGGGCCAATGCGCGGAACTTTCCATACGTTCTTGAAACCGAGATCCTCCGAATCAAAGGCCCTGCCTTGAGAAAAGCTCCAATCCGGGCCTCCAACCGAGCACCCAGCCCAAGGCTCCAACCGGGCACCTCTTTGTCCCGAAGGGACTTCGCAACAGAGCCCCGGGTTGCGAGGCACGAGCTACCCGGGGAAATGATCGGCAGGCAAGCCTACCTCGAAGAGGTTGTGTAAAGGGCGGACACACCGGCGCGGCGCTTTGCACAACGCCGTTTGCGTAGGAAATCACACGCGATCGGAGACCCAGGGTAGCTTCGCAACCCCGGGCTTCAGGATGCAGTCCCGTCGGGACAGGTTGGGACAGATCGTGTCGCGACCAGATCACACGGGGACCGTCGAATTCGAGGAGACATCCAGCAAAGGCCCACACCGACTTCCCTACGATTTCCCGGAGAAGCGCGACTCTCACCGCGCCTTCGCCTTGTCGGACTTCTTCCAGAATTCGATGCCCGCGGGCGTTTCGTGGTCCACGAGCAACCACAGCTCGCGGGCCAGCGATGCCTGGCTGATGAGGTCGGGCGCGGGTGACTTCTTCCACTCGGCGTAGTGATGCGCGGCGTTCTTCACGGCGCGCTGGTGGTAGGCCTTGTCGCCGGTGGCGCGGTAGAGTTCCAGATCCGCCTCCACCATCAGGTGCGCCCACTTGATGGGGTCGCGATACGCTCCGGTGCCGCGGTCGAGCAGACCCTCCGCGGCCTTCCCCATGCGGAGCGCTTCATCGAGGTAGTAGCGCTCGCCGGTGCGGGCGTGGAGCGAGAGGAAGACCCGCAGCATCAGCCCGGCATTGTAGGTGAGCTGGTCTCGGTTGACCGCCTTGGTCTTCACGTTGATCGCGTCCGAGAAAAGTCCGTTGGGCGCCTGCAGCGTCTTCACCGTCCACACCGTGATCTTTTCGCCGAAGGCATTCCACTTCGCCGCGGCGGGCTCCTTCTCGAATCTCGCAAGCCGGAAGCACCCCAGCGCGCCGGGGCCGTTCACGCAGGTGTTCTTGCAGTCGCCATTGTGCTTCTCGTGCCACCAGATCCCGCCGCCCGCTTCCTCGTCCCAGCCGCTCACCACGAATTCCAGCGTCTCCTCGGCACGCTTGAGATAGCGCGACTCGCCGGTCAACTCGTAGGCCTCGAGGAAGGTGAGCACCATCCACGCATTGTCGTCGTAGTACTTGTCATTCCCACCCTGGGTGCGGGCAGGCTCGTAGCCGGGGATCTTCACCTTCACGTCCCAGTAGGCGTCCATGCCCTCGAAAAACTTCCGCATCACCGGGCGATACTTCTTGTCGTGCCGCGCGGCGCCGACGACCGCGGAGAACATCACGCCGCTGCCCCAGATCATGTCCGGGTCCTTGCCGCCGGACTTCGACGCGTAGAGGCCCGACTTCCGGTCCCAGAAATTCTCCTGGATCGACTCCGTGACTTCGACGGCACGCTCCAGATGAACCGATGGCGCGGCCACCGCGGACAGCAGCATGGCCGGGAAGAGGAGAAGGCGGGCAAGTCTCATGGGCGGAAGTCCGATGACATCTCAAACCACCCGCGACAAGGAGCGGTCGCGCAAGTGCCGCGCGATGTCACAAACTTCCCGCTTGCCAAATTAACTTTGCGATACAAAGTCGCACCGCTTTCACCCCATTGAGCGAACCGCTCCGCTCGAATACTTTGCAATACAAAGCGAATGTCCGCAAGCCTCCAATCCCCTCCCCTCATGCGTCTCCAGATCCGCCGCGCCATGGTGGCCGGCCATGGCACGGAGACGCGCGATGCCCTCGCCCGGCTGGATGCGCGGCTGCGGCGCGGGCCAGTCACGGTGCTGGGCCCGCTCGCCCCGGATGCGGCACTGTGCGAGCTCTATCGCCGCCGCGGCGCGCTGGAGGGAGACCCGCAGGAATACCGCGCCCCCACCCACACCGTGGTGGTGCCGCTGGGCGGCCTGCCGAAGGAGACGCGGAAGCAGTGGAAGGAAAACGGGCACGACCTGCTCGACCTGACGCTCCCCTCGGTGCGGCGCGCGCAGACCTCGCTGAATCTCCTGACGCTGGAGCACTGCAAGCCACTGGTGGCGGGCTACCGCGGGGATGCCGAGAGCCTGGCCATCGCCGGTGAGGCAAAGGGTGCCACCGTGGTGGAGGATGCGGAGCAGGCGGGGCTGCTGCCCTTCGCCCCGAAATTCGGCATCGTCTGCCAGACGCGCATGACCCGCCGCCACGCAACGGTGATGGTGGAGGCGCTGCGGCAGCGCCACCCGGACAGCCGCTTGGTTTTCCTCGATACGACCTCACTCGCGATGTTGGAGCGCGAGCGGTCCGTGGAAGCGCTCAGCCGCTGGGCGGAATCGATCATCGTCGCGGGCGAGGCTGGAGAGGCCTCCGTGCGCGCGCTGATCGAGACGGCCCGGCGGCTGGGTCTCCCCGCGAGGGCCGTGGCGGATGCCGGAGCACTGGAGCCGCGTGACTTCGCAGGCATCCGGCGGATCGGCATCACGGCCGGTGAATTTTCCCCCGATGCCGTGATCGAGGCGATCTCCGCCCGGCTCGAAACCGAGGGCGGGGACGCGGACGCGGACTGAGCGGCGGATTCAGATTTCTTGGACTGGGAGTAAGGCGAAGTGCTGGAGCGCGGGTGGGGTCCCCGCGCTCCAGCAGTGTCGCAAAGGCGGATCAGCCGATCACAGGACCTTCTCGAGGAAGGCCCACTCGTCGGCGGTCTTGTCGATCATCTTGGAAAGCGCCGTACCGGCACCGTGACCGGCGCTGGTGTCGATGCGGATCAGCACCGGCGGGCCTTCCTTCGCCTGGCACTCCTGCAGGCGCGCGGCGAATTTGAAACTGTGGGCAGGCACCACGCGGTCATCGTGGTCGGCGGTGGTCACCATCGTCGCCGGGTAGCGCGTGCCGCTCTTCAGCACGTGATACGGCGAGTACTGGAGCAGGGCCTTGAATTCCTCGGGATTCTCCGCGCTGCCGTAGTCCTTCTCCCAAGCCCAGCCGATGGTGAACTTGTGGAAGCGCAGCATGTCCAGCACGCCCACGGCGGGCAGGGCCGCGCCGAAGAGGTCCGGACGCTGGGTCATGCAGGCACCGACCAGCAGGCCGCCATTGCTGCCGCCCTGGATGGCGAGCTTCTGCGGCGAGGTGTAGTTCTCCTTCACCAGCCACTCGCCGGCCGCAATGAAGTCATCGAAGACATTCTGCTTCTGGAGGCGCGTGCCCGCCTGATGCCAGTCGCTGCCGTACTCGCCACCGCCGCGGAGATTTGCCACCGCGAGGATGCCGCCACGCTCCAGCCACACCGCGCGGCCGATGGAGAAGCCGGGCGTGATGCTGATATTGAAGCCGCCGTAGCCCGTCAGCAGCGTGCGGTGCGAGCCATCGAGCGTGATGCCCTTCTTGTGAACGATGAAGACGGGGACCTTCGTGCCGTCCTTGCTGGGGACGAAGACCTGCTTGGTCTCGTAGGCCGAGCCATCGAAGCCGACCTTCGGGCTCTTCCACAGCGTGCTCTCGCCGCTGGCCAGGTCGTAGCGATAGATCGCGCCGGGATCGGTGAAGCTCGTGAAGGAGTAGAAGGTCTCCTTGTCCTGCTGGCGGCCGCTGAAGCCACCGGCGCTGCCGATGCCAGGCAGATCGACGTCGCGGATCTTTTTCCCGGCGACGTCAAAGACCGCCACCGCGCTCTTCGCGTCCTGCAGGTACTCCACCACCAGCTTGCCGCCGACCATGCTGGCCTCCTGGAGCAGGTCCTTAGACTGCGGGATGATCTCCTTCCACGCGGAGCGCTCCGGCTTCGTCACGTCGATGGCGATGATGCGGTGGCGCGGTGCATCGAGATCCGTGCGGAAGTAGAACTCGCTGCCCTCGTTGCCGATGAAGTCATAGCTGGCATCCGCATCCGCGAGCAACTCGATCACCTTCTCCTCCTCCTCCTCGACCGGGCGGTAGAAGAAGCGGTTTTTCGGATCGGTGCCCTCGGACACGCGGATCACGAGATACTTCCCGTCCTCCGTCACACCGCCGCCGAAACCCCAGCGCGGCTGGTCCTTCCGCTCGTAGATCACCTTGTCCTCCGACTGCGGGGTGCCGATCTTGTGGAAGCAGAGCTTCTGGTACTCGTTCTTCTGCGTGAGCGCGGCACCCTCCGGCGGCGCATCGTAGCGGGCGTAGTAGAAGCCGCTGCCGTCCTTCGCCCAGGAGATGCCGCTGAATTTCACCCACTTCAGGTGATCGCCCGTGTCCTTGCCGGTGGCGACGTCGCGGACGAGGATCTCGTTCCAGTCGCTGCCGCCGCGGGAGATCGAGTAGCCGAGCAGCTTGCCATCCTCGCTCGGCGAGAAATTCGCGAGTGCCACGGTGCCATCGGCCGAGAGTGTGTTCGGGTCGAGCAGCAGCCTGCCCTCGCCGTCGATGGAGTCGGAGACCTTCAGCACCGACTGGTTCTGCAAGCCGGTGTTGTGGGTGAAGAACCACTTGCCGCCGTATTCGCGCGGAGCTCCGGTGCGCTCGAAATTCCACAGGTCCGCGAGGCGCTTCCGGATCTCGCCGCGCTGCGGGACGGTCTCCAGGAAGGATTCGGTGACCTTGTTCTGGGCCGTGACCCAGCCCTTCGTCTCCTCGGCATTGTCATCCTCCAGCCAGCGGTAGGGGTCGGAGACTTTCGTGCCGTGCAGTTCTTCCGACACCTCCGCCTTGCGGGTGGCGGGGTAGTCGATCACGGCGGCCAGGCTTATCGTGGGTATCACAAGGGTGAGAAGCGAAGGGAGTTTGGCGGTCATTCAGTGGAAGCGTTGGCCGGAAAGCGATGCCGGAGCCGCGCTTTTTCCCGGAATTCCCCGCGCCCCGGCATTTCACCGCGAGGATGATGCCCGGGCCGACGGTCTCCCTACCCTCGTGAGGCGGCGGCCCGAATCAACCGCTTTGCCGCAAATCCCGGGCCACGGGAGCCGCTGGATCTAAAAAATGACCGATTCACCCGTCGAGGGCGTGCCTTGCCGCCAGAGGAATCACCGCTAGCTTGGCCGGGTGAGTCACGAGCGCATCTCCACGCCAAAGGAACAAGCGGCCGGCCTGCCCGCGGTGGCATCGTCGCTGAAGCACGTCTTTGGCAAGGCAGGCGTGGCCCGCGGGACGAAGGCCCTGCTGGAGCTGAACCAGGTGGGCGGCTTCGACTGCCCGAGTTGTGCGTGGCCGGATCCGGACCGCGATCGCTCGCATGCCGAGTTTTGCGAAAACGGGGCGAAGGCGGTGGCTTCGGAGGCGATGTCGAAGACGATCGGGCGCGAATTCTTCGCTACACATTCCGTGGCGGAGCTGATGGCGCAGAGCGACGCGTGGCACGACCTGCAAGGGCGGCTGGCCGAGCCCATGCTGCTGCGCGAAGGAGCGACGCACTACGAGCCGGTATCGTGGGACGAGGCTTTCGCGATCGTCGCGGAGGAGCTGCGCGCCCTCGTCTCGCCGGACGAGGCCGTCTTCTACACCTCCGGACGCGCGAGCAACGAGGCGGCCTTCCTCTATCAGCTCTTCGTCCGTGCCTACGGGACGAACAACCTGCCGGACTGCTCGAACATGTGCCACGAGTCGAGCGGCCTCGCGCTGAAGGAAGCCATCGGCGTCGGCAAGGGCACGGTGACGCTCGACGATTTCCTGGAAGCCGACGTGATCCTCTGCGTGGGCCAGAATCCCGGCACGAACCACCCGCGCATGCTGACCACGCTGGAGGAGGCCGTGGAAAAGGGCGTGCGGCTGGTGGCAGTGAATCCGCTGAAGGAAGCCGGACTGCTCGGCTTCGCCCACCCGCAGCACCTCCGCGGAATGCTGGGAAATGCCACCCCGCTCGCGTCCACCTACCTCCAGGTGAAGGTGAATGGCGACATGGCGCTCTTCCGCGGCGTGGCAAAGGCGCTCGTGGCCGCGGACGACATCGACCACGACTTCATCCGCGACCACGGCTTTAACTACGATGCCTACCGTAGTTTGCTCGAAGCCACGGGATGGGAACGGATCGAGGAACTCTCCGGCATTTCGCGCGAGCAGATCGAGGACCTCGCGGACCTGCTCGGTGCGGGAAGCCGCAAGGTCATCACCTGCTGGGCGATGGGGCTCACGCAGCATCGCAATGCCGTGGCGACCATCCGCGAGATCTCGAACATCCACATCCTGCTCGGCGCGATCGGCCGCCCCGGTGCCGGCCTCTGCCCCGTGCGCGGCCACAGCAACGTGCAGGGTGATCGCACGGTGGGCATCTTCGAGAAGATGCCGGAGGCATTCCTCGCCGCGCTGGAGAAGCAGGCAGGCGTGCCGGTCCCGCGGAAACACGGGCACGACACGGTCGCATCCATCCTCGCGATGCACGAGGGCAGCGCAAAGGTCTTCTTCGCCCTCGGCGGGAACTTCGCGCAGGCGACGCCCGACAGCGCCTTCACCGCGGAAGCCCTGGGCAAGTGCCGGCTGACATGCCACGTCTCGACGAAGCTGAACCGCAGCCACCTCGTCCATGGACGCCGCGCGCTGATCCTGCCCTGCCTCGGTCGCAGCGAGGAGGATGGAGGGCAATTCGTCACCACGGAGAACTCGATGGGTGTGGTGCAATCGTCGCAGGGACGGCTGAAACCGGCATCGGGGCATCTTCTCAGCGAGCCGGAAATCGTGGCCCGCCTCGCGGAGGCAACGCTGGGAGACATCGGGAACATCCGCTGGCGCTGGCTGGCGGAGGACTACGACAGGCTTCGTACTTGGATCGAGGCGGTGATCCCCGGATTCGACCGCTACAACGAACGCGTCCGCGAGCCGGGTGGCTTTTACCTGCCGAATGCCGCGAAGGCGCGCGTCTGGAACACGGAAACCGGGAAGGCGAACCTCAGCGCCGCGCCGCTCGACGCCTACCAGACCGCCCCCGGGCGCTTCCTGCTCCAGACCCTGCGCAGCCACGATCAATTCAACACCACGGTGTATGGCCTCAACGATCGCTACCGGGGCATCTCCGGCATGCGCGATCTCGTCTTCATCAATCCGCAGGACCTCACCGAGCTCGGCGTGCAGCCCGGCCACCGCATCGACGTGACCAGCCACTGGAGCGATGGCGAGCGCCACCTGCGGGGCTTCCGCGCGATCCCCTACGACATGCCGCGCGGCCTCGCCGCCGCCTACTTCCCCGAGGCAAACGTGCTCGTCCCCGTGGGCCATGTGGCAGAGGGCAGCAATACCCCGGCAAGCAAGAGCATCGAGGTGAGCATCACACCCGCGCGCGACTGATCACATCGCGTAGGCATCCCGATGCCTCAGCACCGGATCGCCCGGCGCGCCGGGATGGCAGAGCCGCGCGATGAGGTCGCACCACGCATCGTGACCCTTCAGGATCTCGACCTCGATGCGGAGGAAATAGACCGGCACGGTGGCCTCCTTCGGCCGGGGGAAACGCACCGCATCCTTCTCCGTGGTGACCACCACCTCCATGTCGCGCTCGATGCAGCGCTGCATGAACTTGTCGATCTCCTTTCGCGAAAAGCGATGGTGATCGGAGAAGCGGCGGCGGATCTCCACGCGGGCGCCGAGCTTTTCCAAGCTCCGCTCGAAGCCCTCCGGCACCGCGATGCCGCTGATGGCCGCGGTCCACTTGTCCTTCAGGAAATCAAGCGGCTGTCGCTCGCCGGTGAAGACCTCCTCGAGATAGCGCGGCCCGTGCGTGCACTCGATGATCGGCGCGACGCGGTTGTGGCGGCGGAGGCGCTCGATGAGCGCTTCATTCGAGGTGCCGTCGCACTTCGTGAGAAAGATGTAGCTGGCGCGGCAGAGATTCCGCGGCGGCTCGCGCAGCGTGCCTCGCGGCAGGATGGCCCCGGTTCCGAAGGGCGCGGTGCGATCCACCAGCACGATATCGATGCCGTGCGAGAGGTGGAGGTACTGCAGCCCGTCATCCAGCACCAGCGTGTCCGCACCGAGCTGGCCCACGGCGAAGCGGCCGCCCTTCACGCGGTCCTTGTCCACCACCACCGCCACGCCATTGAGATTCCGCGCGAGCATGAAGGGCTCGTCGCCGGCGAATTTCGAGTCGAGCAGGAGCGCACGACCGGTGGAGACCACCTTTGGCATCTTCTCCGCCGGCATCTTGTTGCCGTCCTTGTCCTTCCAATTTTGCGGGGTCTTCAGGCGGCGGCTCTTGTAGCCGCGGCTGAGGATGGCGACGCGGCGGCCCTCGTCGCGCAGGGTGCGGGCGAGCAGCTCGACCACGGGGGTCTTGCCCGTGCCGCCGACGGTCAGATTTCCGATGCTGACCACCAGGGTGCCCAGGTGGTGCTGCTGCTTCCACCGTCGCCGGTAGATGAGCAGCCGGGTCTGGACGAGGCCGCGGTAAACGCCGGACAGCGCGCTCATGGCGAGCCGCATCATGCTGGCACGGAAGCCCTTGGCGCGGCCGAAAATCACGTCGGCGCCCCAACGCTCCAGCTCGGCCAGCGTTTCCTTCATCGGCACCGCCAGCGGAACCCGGAACGGGCACGCGAGGCAAGAACGGGATGACGTTTTGGCAATCGGCGGGAAAAACGAGTCGGAATGAGGGTCATAAAGCCAGAAATGGTTCATGACGTTTCGTAAAGAATCGACCGGCTCACCCCTTTTCCACCGTGCCCGCTCCGGATCCCGGTACGGGCTTTTTCCTGGATTTTACCCGGTCATTTGACCCCCGCCGGAGCCGGGTTAGACTGTTAGCAATCTCAATAGCGACCGGTCGGATTTCTCCCCGGTCCCCGCGGCACCCCTGCACGGTGCCTAGCTCTATCAACCCGCCGGACCGCGAGACGCGATGTGCCCGGCCCATGGAAAGCGAGGGTTCAGCCATGCTATCGAAGAAGCTCAAAGCCTACCTCGACTCGAGGAACATCAAATACATCACCATCACCCATTCCCCGGCCTACACCGCCACCGAGGTGGCGCGCAGCGCCCACGTGCCAGGCAGCCTGCTGGCGAAGACCGTGATCATCCTGATCGATGGCGCGCTCGCGATGGCAGTGCTGCCATCAAACCGCCGCCTGAAGCTGGAGGACCTGCACGACCTGACCGCAACCGACGACGTGAAGATCGCGCATGAGCACGAATTCAAGCGCCGCTTCCCGGACTGCGAACCGGGTGCCATGCCGCCCTTCGGAAATCTCTACGACATGTCCACCTACGTCTCCCCGGACCTGGCCGCGGAAGCAGAAATCGCTTTCAACGCCGGCTCCCACACCGAGCTGATCCGCATGTCGTGGAGTGACTACGAGCGTCTGGTGCGGCCGCAGGTGGCGAGGTTCACGACGTGAGCCAAATCAGGTATCAGATGACCTTAAATCCCGCTGATCCTCAGCGGGCTGCGCGGACGTCCTGGATGATGATTTGCAGCGTCGTCCGGCCACGAAAGCAATTCCGGTCGATCGTGAAAGCGATGTCCCACGGCGGATCGGGCAGGGCGACCTCGCCGCCGCCGAAGAAGACGGCATCCTGCTCGTGGTAGCCTTGGCGAAGGTTCAGCCGCAGGTGCTGGTTCTTCATGTGGACCGGCGGGCGGCTGAGATGGACGCTGCGGGCCATAAAAATCGGCTGCGGATTCCCGTTTCCGAAAGGCTGGAGCAGCTCGTAGTCGGCCAGGAATTCCAGCGAGAGCTGGTCGAAGGAAATCTCCGCATCCACGCACAGCTTCGGCTGGCGCTGTTCGGGGACGGTATTGCTCAGCACGAAGTCGGCGAAATCCGAGCGGAAGGCATCCATGCTCCCCTCGGTGATGGAAAGCCCGGCCGCCATGTCGTGCCCGCCACCAGCGAGCAGGTGACCGCGGCAGGCATTGATCGCCTGGACCAGCGAGACGCCCTCGATACTGCGCCCACTACCCTTCCCAACTCCCTCGGCATCAATGGCCACCACAAAAGTCGGCTTGTGAAACTGCCGCATCAGGCGGGATGCGACAATGCCCACCACACCGGGGTGCCAGGTCCGCGAGCCGAGCACGATAACCGGGTCGCGCACGGGGTCAAAGGTCGCCATGAGCATCTCCATCGCCTCGCGGCGGATCTGGTTCTCATGCGTCTGCCGGCGTTTGTTGTACTCGTCGAGCTTCTCGGCCAGCGTCCGGGCGAGCCGCTTGCAGTCCGTCAAGAGGGTCGCCAGCGCATCCTCCGGCACGTCCATGCGGCCCGCGGCATTCAGGCGCGGGCCGATCCGGAAACCGACGTCCATCGATGTCGCCTTGCCATTCATGCCGGAGACTTCCTGCAGCGCTTGAAGTCCGGGATTCAGCGTCAGCGGCAGGCGTTTCAGCCCGTGGCGGACCAGCAGGCGGTTTTCCCCGACCATCGGCACGATGTCCGCGATGGTCGCGACTGCCACCAGCTCAAGCAGTTCCTTGAGATCGAAATTCGGCGTCGGGCGCTCCTTGAGCATGGCATGAGCCAGCTTGAAGCACACCCCGGCAGCGCAGAGATAGGTCGGGCCGCTGCCGCACTTCGGATTCACCAGCGCGACCACGTCCGGCCGACCGCGCGGGCTCGGCTCGTGGTGGTCCACCACGATGACATCGACGCCGTCGGAGCGCAGGGCCGCGACTTCATCGAGGGAAACGGTGCCACAATCGACGGCGATCAGCAGGTCGGGCTTCGGCCCCTCGACCATGCAGCGCGCGAGCGCGGCGCAGCTCAGTCCGTAGCCCTCGCTGCTGCGGCGCGGGATGAAGTGCCGCGGCTCCAGCCCGTAGGCGTGCAGCGTGCGGCGCATCACGGCGACCGAGGTCACGCCATCCACGTCATAGTCGCCGTAGATGCAGACCTTTTCCTTCCGGTCCACGGCCTTCAGGATGCGTTCCACGGCGGGCCGCATCTCGGTGACCTCGAAGGGATCGGCCAGATCGCGCAGCTTCGGACGCAGGAAACTCTCGAGATCGTCACCCGCGGGCAGGCCCCGCTGGCGGATCAGATGCTCCAGAATCGCTGGAAATGCGCGTCCCCGACCGTTTCCATTCGAGTGGAAAGGGTCGCCGCGGAGGATCCAGTCGGCGGGAGGAGCGCGCATTAGGGTTGCGGACCTTAATCAGCGACCCGCGTGCCACTCAAGCCCCCATCTCCGTCAGCCGCAAACGGGTTTCGCATCGACCAAGCCCCGTGCCATTCGCAATCTGGACCCATGGGAGAGGCGAAACGGAAAAAACAACGGGAGTGCCCGGCGCAAGGACGCACGATCACGCCGGAAGAATGCGGTCAGGGGCGGAACAGCGCCATCCCCTGCCCGGTGACCTGCCTGTTCAATCCCTTCGGCAGCGCCGACCACCGCGAGCAATTCTTTGATCTCGAAGCCAAGATCCTCAGCCAGCTCAGCAAGAGGCTGATGGCCGACCTGCCGCCGTCGAAGGTCCGCGAGCTGACCAACTTCCTCAGCGAGTGCGATGACTTCACCGCGCAATCACTGCTGGGCTGGCACCTGATCGGCGAGGGCCGGCTGGCGAAGTGGAAGGCGGACGGCTTTGCCGCGGACTGGAAGAACGACGAAGCCGTCATGCTCCGCTACTACGGAACGCTCCGCCCAGTCCTGCTGGAATTCCGGGAAGTGCTCGACCACCAGACCTGCGTGGCCATCGATCTGCTCCGCCCGGAGCTGCCTCCGTTTCACGTGATCGACGAGGAATGTGCCGCGCGGATGGGGCGCTTCGACGTCGAGCTCGCTTGGGCCTACGAGATTCCTACCGGGCTCCGGATGTGTCCCGATACGGCCCCGATGCCCTCCACCGGCGTGGTGGAACCGGCGGACGCCTTCGCCATGCTGCTCGCTCATCTCGGTGCCCCGGAGGAGGATGGCCGCGATCTCTGGCTGATGGAACACATGCCGCTGCTTGAGGAAGCGTTCCGCGCCATCGCAAACGCGAGGCGGAATCCCGCGGATCGATACGACCTCGACGTGGTCCCGGACTCCCTCCGTCCGAACGGCGACGAATGGGACTACTCGGGGGAAATCCTGACCGATCACCCGCAGCCCGCGCTGGACGGAAAGTCCCCGCGCGAAGCGGCCAACGACCCCGCGCTGCGGCCCCGGCTGACCAGCCTGCTGAAGGAAGTGATCCGCTCCGGCGACCGGCTGCGCAGGACGGCGGGAATGGACATCGACTTCAACCTGCTGCTCGCCGAACTCCGCCTCGAGGAGCTGATCTTCCCGCCCCCACCGCTCGGCGTGCTGGAAGAGAGCGAGGATCCGGATTGGGACGATGAGATCCCGCTCGATCCGCCGCCCTCGCAGGAAATGCTGGAAGGCGAAGAACTCAACAGACGGCTGCAGGCCGCCACCGGCGACGAGGCCCTGTGGAATCGTCTGGAAGTCCGGCTTGCCGACATCCTCGATGCCTTCAACGACCTGAGCGAAAAGCTGAACGACCACGAGCTGGCCATCCTGCAAAGCACCGCGCTGGCGGCACTGGGAGCCCTCCACCCGGACCAACCTCCCGGCTACGAGCCCGATCCGGAACGCATGCTCGCCCGCTACGAAAGCTGGATCAAAAGCGGCAGCGATGACGAGACACTGGCCGACTACCTCGACCGGATCTTCGCCGAGACCCGCCAGCCCGCGCTCTGCGAGTCGGCGGCGGACATGCTGATGTTCACGGAGAAGCAGGCGGGGAAGAAACTGCGCCCGAAGAAGCTCGACGCCATTTTCACCGCCCTGACCGCCGCGATCTGGGAAGCGGCCCACTGGCCGCCGGTCCTCCGGTAGCCGCGGGCAGCCCGCCAGCGGGGCCCATCACAGCGCCCCGCGCTCGGCGGCACGGAGCAGGCGCTCGTAGCGCTTCTCCAGCTTCACGGCCTTCGACTCGTCACCGGCGGTGCGGTAGTAGGAGCAGATCATCTTGTAGATGGAGGTCTCCGTGTTCGCGCGGAACCAGTCCTTCGATCCGGTTTCCACGACGCGCTGGAAGGCGAGCTCGATGTCGCGCGCGGCCTTGCGGGCGCTCTCCGGGTTGTCCTTGCAGAAGGAGAAGTAGTCCTCCGCCATGCGCTTGAAGCCGGTGATGCTGCCGCCGTACTGGCGCAGCGCCTTGTCGTAGAGGTTGCCGATCTCCTTCGCCGCGCCGGGGGAGTTGTTCTTGAAGATGAGGTCGGCCTCGCGCTTCAGCGAGTCGGCCACGAGATCCTTTTGCTCGCCGGCCTCGCGCTCGATGCGGCGGCGCTCGCGCGCCAGCATGCGGCGGGCATCGCCCTCCTTCGCATACGGGAAGAGGTATTCGCTCTCCGCCTTCGCCGCGAGCTGGGCCATGCGCGGGTTCTCGCGGAATTCACGGCGCATGCGGTCCACGAAGTCATCCCAGGCTTCGAGGATCTCCGGCGCGCCGGGCTCCTTCGCTTCCTTGGTCTTGGTGACCAGCACGTCGTAAAGGCTCTGCCACGTCTCGGAGAATGCCTTGCCAAGGTTGTTCGCCACCCGCACCGCGGCTTCGGAGGAAGCGGGCTCATAGAAATTTTCCATCAGCTTGCCGAGCCACAGGTAGCGGAAGACATTCACGGTCTGCAGGCGGCTCTGCTGCGCCTTGTCATTCCACAGCCAGATCTCCTGCTCGCTGACATCGCCACCGACCTGCGGATTGCCTCCGGCACCATTGGCAGCGCCGCCGATGCGGCCGATGTGGGTATCCCACTGGTCGTCCTTCGTCTTCACCGCGGCCCAGGCGTGACCGCCGAGGTCGGTCTCACCGGAGAGGCCGATCGCCGGGATGCCCAGCGCGCGGGCGGTATTCACACAGAAATACGTCTGGTCTCCGCAGATGCCGCCTTCCTTGAGGATCTGCGCGAAGGAATACTCCTCGTAGGGATTCAGCCCCTCCACGGCGCGCTCCATGAGGTACTCGATCATCCCGTAGGCATTCCCCCACTTCGACCGGCTCAGGTGCATCTTGTCGATCGCCCAGCCCAGCTCCGTCTCGGGGACGGGCGCGCAGACCACCCACACGAGGTCGCGGGCGCTGAGCTTGTTGATGGAAGTGGCCAGCTTGCCCTTCTCATTCATCTGGACGTACCAGGTGTAGCGCGGGATCGGCTGGACCACGCCGGCGCTCTCGGAATCCTCCAGCTCCATCCGGATCTCGCCCTTGTCGAAGACGACGCCGCAGGCGAGGGCGAGGTTGAAATACTTCTCCGCCTCCTGGCGGTTCGCCGCCCAGGCATCCGCCATGATCTCCACGACCTTCGCGGTATTGTCCTGTGGCTTCACGGTCAGCAGGACTTCCTCCATGGCCGTGTCATTCGTCATCAGCCAGGCGAAGAGCTGGTGCCCGTAGGTCGGCGTGGTGATGTCCGAGGAGGAAAAGCGCTGCAGCACCTGCCAGCGGAGGAAGACCTGATAGAAAACGGGCTCCTTCCACAGTCCGTCGAAGCGGTCCCGGATCTTCGCCGGGTCCAGCTTGCCAAGCTTCATCTGCGACTCGGAAAGCGAGCGCTTCAGGAACTCGCTGTAGTCGGTCCACGCGCCGAGCCGGACCGTCTCGGCCAGCAGCTCTTTCTCGCGGGCGACCTCGGCGGTCTTGGTGGAATCGATGCCGATCAGGGCCAGCACCGGCTCACCGGCCAAGCGCGTGCCAAAGAGCTTCGCCTCGGTGGGCGCGGGGGCAGGTGCCTCCTCGGGTGTCGCCGGGGCCGGGGCCACCTTCGGCACATTTGCCGCCGCCACTTCCGGGGCGGTCGTTTCGGGAGTGGCCGGGGTCACCTCGACCGGCGTCTCGGGCGCTGCCGCCACTTCCTCCGTCACCGCTTTCGCAGGCTTCTTCGCGGTCTGCTGGGGCCCATCGTGTCCGCGCTGGTCATAGATCCACCACACCCCGCCAAGTCCCACTGCCATGAAAAGCGCCACCGCCAGCATGGAGCCGGTCGCATTGTTCCCCTTGCCGCGGACGATGACCGTGCGGATGGGCGAGCCTGGCGGCCGGGACGGAGATGCTTTGCGCGGCTCTTTCATGGCATGAAACGGGTTAAAAAATGACAGATAATGCCTTCGGTCGGCGGAAACGCTGACTTGGAATACGTGTCGATGCAACTCGTTTTCCACGAGTTGCATATCTTGATCCGCCAAAGCCAGCTTTCCCGTGATGGGTCGGGTGACTCAGCGCCACCCGTCCCGGACTTCGCTTAAAACCCGGGAAGTTTCAGGCGGTTGCGGTGGAACCTCGCCGCGCTCCGCCGAAGAGCATCAGGAAAATCCGCGAAACCTGCTGCCACGCCACCGCTCCCACCACCCCCGCGAGCATGGTGCCGACGTAGGCGAGGAGGATCGCTGCGGGCACATTTCCGTCGAAGAACGGGAAGCGCTCCGGCAGCACGAACTTCGTGACGTGAAGGACCAGCGGATGGGCGAGGTAGGCCATGTAGCTGGCCGCGGCAAGCTGCGAGACCAGTCCACCGACCCCGGCAGGCAGGCGGATCTCCCGGACAGCCGCCAGCACGAGCATCGCGCCGATGAACCAATACGGGCGGCTGCTTTCCGGGCCAAACTGCGCAATCACCACCGCGCTGCCGACCGCCACGAGCAGGAGCCGCTGCCACGCCCGCGTCGCCACCGCGAAGGTCCACCCGAGCATGTAAACATACAGCCAGCCGTCGAACTTGTGCGAAAAGCTCTCGCTGCCGAAGAAGTGGCGGCCCACCCAGAATGCCGCCGCGCCCAGCCCCGTGAGGGCGAGGCCGCTCGCAAAGGGCTGCGCCCTCGCCCATCTCCGCAGCGGCGGGATGAGGAAGAGGCCGCTGACGATGAGCAGGCAGTGCAGCAGCGCCTCGATGAACCAGAAGGAGAAGAGCAGCCCGCGGTCCTCCGTGCCGATGAAGAACACACTGGTCAGCGACCACCACGCCGGATGCGGCGGCATCTTCGTGGCGAAGAGCAGCGCCGTCATCAGCAGCAGGTAGGGGATCACGATGCGGCGGAAGGCCCCCTTGATCGCAGGCACCACGCTCCCGGCCAGAAATTGCTCCCGCTGGAAACGGCACAGCGAGTAGCCCGCAAGGCAGAAGAGGATCGTGGTGCCGCCGCGCAGCCAGCCGGTGTGATCCGGCGCGCCGTGGCCGATGAAGATGGTCGAGATCGCGAGCAGGCGCAGCAGGACATCGACGGATAGCGTGGTCGTCGCCCGCTGCTTCACCGGATTCAGCGCGCGCTCCTGCCGCAGCGCCTCCAGATCGTGGAAGGTCAGGCGTTCCCAATGCTGCGGCAGCACGCCGAGCATCTTCTCCAACCCGCGCGAGACGATCATGTAGGAAAGCGAGTCCCCGCCGAGCGTGGCGAAGCTGGCATCATCGTCGATGCGTGCCTGGCCCAGCGCCTTGCCGTAAAGCGCGCGCACGGGATCGTCCCCCGTGACCACATCGGCGGCTTCCTTCCGATGCAATTCCTCGCCGGCCTTGCGGATGGTCAGGTAGTCGATCTTCCCCGAGGGCAAGGTGGGGGCCTCGTCGAGATTGAAGACGATGAGGTGGTGCGACGGCAGCTTGCAGCGCTCCGCGAGAAGCTGGCGCGCGCTGGCAGCATCCGAGCCGTCGATCAGCGCGACGGCCACGAATTCGTCATTTCCCGTGGCGTAGGAGCGGCGGCCGGACTCGCGGAGGATGCGCTCCACGTCATCGAGCCCGATGCGCAGCCCCGCTATCTTGCTGAAGCGGCTGGAGCGCCCGACGATCTTCACGAAGCCCGCCTCGGACCATTGGGCGATGTCCCCGGTTTGCAGCTCCGTGAGCTTGGCCGGGGCGGCGAGGTCCTCGCGCTTCAAGGCATAGCCCATCATCACGTTCGGCCCCTGATAGACGAGTTCGCCGGAGTGGCCGGGCTTGCGGATCGCATTGCCCGCTTCGTCGCGGATCTCGAATTTCCCCCGCGGGATGGCGACGCCGATGCAGTCGGAATTCTCCAGCGTCTGCTCCGGCGGCAGGTAGGCCATCCGGGCGGTCGCCTCGGTCTGGCCATACATCACGAAGAAGCGGATCCCTCGGCTGCGCGCGAATTCCGAGTAGTCGCGCACCAGGTTCGGAGGCAGGCGGCCACCCGCCTGGGTCATCACCCGCAGGCTCTCCGGTGGATCGGAGCGCAGGCCGACTTTTTCAAAGAGCTCGTAGGTATAGGGCACGCCGGGCAGGTCGGTCACCTGCTCGCGGCGGACCACTTGCCAGAATTCCTCATCCACCACGGACAGCTCCGTGAGCACGACAGAGGCACCGGCAGCGAGGTGGGAATTCAGCACCGAGAGGCCGTAGGAATAATGCAGCGGCAGATTCGTGATCGCGCGCCGCTCCGGGGTGATCTCCAGGTACTCGGCGATCGAGCGGGCATTCTCATGGAGGTTTGCCTGCGAGAGCTTCACCAGCTTCGGGCTGCCGGTGGAGCCGGAGGTGGAAAGCATCACCGCGAGATCCGGGTGCAGCGCGCTTTCGTCGTCGTCGGCGTGCTCGCCGCGAGCCTCGATCTCCCAGGCCGATCCACGGTGGAGCACCGCCATCTCCGGCCGGAAGGTCGCGATGATCGGGTGCTCCCGCGAAGTCGCACCCTCGGCCGCGAGGATGACCGGCGTGCCGGAGCGAAGCGCGCCGAGATAAGCGGCGATCGCCTTGATGTCATTCCGCATCTCGATCACGAGAAGCTGATGCCTCCGGGAAAACTGCCGCGCATATCCATCCGCGCGCTCCGCGAGTTCTCGATATGACAAATGACAACCGTCCGGCAGGACTATCGCCACCCGGTCACCATGGGACTCCAGGGAGGAAAAGAAATGCGGCTTTTGTGTGGAAACCGTCGATGCGGGGGGAACAAGCGTCGATACCATGGAGAGAATGGGTGGGGGGAAAACCACTGGAAGAAGGGGGACCCAGTGGCGGGCGGGGAATTCCGGAGACCTCTCGCATCTCCGGTTTCCCTAACCCCAATCGTAACAAACACCCCCCGATTGCCAAGATTTCAGTAACCCGACCCTAGAGGATAACGCGGGATCACATCACTCCGCGCGATATCCATTCCGCCAAGATATCAAAGACACCGAGACATCTTGCAATAACCTGATCCCGGAATGCCGGGGGAAACAGCACGCCGAGCGGCAGTGCCACGGCGAGCAGCGCGGGGATCTTTCCAATGGGGCGACCCAGCTTCCTTTCCAGCAAGGTGAGGCAGCCATGCGCCGCGAAGAAGGCGGTGGGCAGGCCGAAGCCCGCGCGGACCGGCAGCGTGATCGCCAGCTCGTGCAGCAATCCCGAGCCGAGGAAGACGGCCATCACTCCCGCGCTCTCTCCGCACCGCTGCTGCACCGGCCGACCGACGAGGCGCTGCATCATCTGCGAGTAGCCGACGTTCCAGCGCTTGCTCCAAAAGTCACCGATCCCGCGGGCCGCGAGGAGATTCGGGAAAAGCGTCCGCACCGGGAATCCCGCGGCGCGCAGCACGCCCTTCAACACCCGCAGCGCACCGAAGTGAAAGCCGAGGCTCATCGGCAGGAACATCACGAGGATATGCCGCCACCCCATCCACCAGACCAGCCATGCACCCAGGGTACCCACCGCCATGAGCGAGAGGCCCACGGCGATGTCGCCTTTCCACTCCAGCCCGGCGCGGCGCGTCTGGAAGCTGGCGGGATCCATGCCGAACCAGCAGACCGAGAAGATCAGGTAGCGGGGCATGGCGAGCTGCCGCTTTTCATCCGCCCACTCCGCATACACGAGGCCCTTCATCGCGCCGAGCAGCACGCAGCAGATACCGATCATCCGGAGCAGCGGCGCATCCCCGGCCAGCATTCGGTCCGCGCCAATCATCAGGGCCAGCAGCAGCAGCCAACCGGCGAGACGCCTGGGACCGGCAGCCCTCACTTCCGCGAGGAGCGGTCCTGCCGCGATGCCCGTTGCCACGAGGATTGGAATCACCCACATCACGGTATTTCTCCCGTTCCGATCCAGCCCGCATTCCACGCCACCAGTCCGCCGAAGAGGACGACGAGCCCGATGAAGAGCAGCGTGAGCAGTTGCTTCGCGATGCGGTTCGCCTTGCTGCCCTCGACCTCGCTCAGGTCAAAGCCGAAGAACTGGAGCCACAGCCGCACCGACCACCACAGCAGCATGAAGGTGGACATTGCGGTGGCCGATCCCGTCCGGCCCAGCAGCCACTCGCCGAAGCCCAGCGTGAGCACGGCGAAGAAGACGTGGCTGCTCCAGACGTAGATGGAATACGTCCACCACAGCTCGCGCATCAGCGGGGTGAGACCGGCGAGCTTTTCCCGCCAGCCAAGGGCCTTCGGAATCCAGAAGCTCGCGATGCTCAACATGACCAGCGAACCGCCGCCGATCCATAGCCCGATCTCTAACAGCTCTTTCATGCGTAAGTCGTGGTGAGGATGAAGATGGTGCCGAGGGCGGCGAAGACCCCGAGGAAGAAGAGATCCCAGCCGCGCTCCCGGCGGCGCGTTTCCTTGTCGTAATAGACGAGCTGGACCACCACGCGGCTGATCCAGAAAACTCCGAAGAAACCGCTGAGCACCCGGCCCATGCCGTCCGCCATCAGGAGCTGCGGCCACCCGAGGCACAGGACCCCGAGGCCGCCGACGATCGCGATGATGTAGGCGCAGTGGACATGGAAGATCTGCCGCACCATCACCTCGCAGCCCGCGAGATTCTCCCGGTAGCGCAAGCGCCGCGCCGCGACGAAATTCGCGATCGCGATGCCCGTCATCATCAGCCCGGCGACGCGCAGGGCAATTACTAGGAATGCAGTAGTCATCGCTTGAAGTGTGGGATGGCCGTCGGCCTTGTCCGCGGGGGTACTTCCGGTGGCGACATCGTGGCGACAAGACGCACCATGGCCGTCCCGATCAGACCGAAGATCGACGCGGGCAAAACGCCGCAGGTTCCGAAAACGAACACCAGATAGATCCAGCCCAAGAGATTGAAGCCGCCACCGACCAACAGCGCCGCCGCGGACACCGAAACGACGCCGGAGAGATACAAGAGGAACGCGAACAGGATGCCGGCTCCGAAGTGCTGCAGCCCTGCCCGCAAGCGGATGCCGACGCACTCGATGATCAAGATCATCACCGAACAACCCACTGCAATCGGGATGGCGCAGGCCACGATGAAATCCGCGAAGGCCGCGGAGCCACCGAGGCAGAACGGGGCGAGCAGGACCAGGAGCGACAATCCGAAGATGGGATAGATAGCCGTGCGGAAATCGGCAGGAGTGACATTCGTCTTCATGTAGGTAGGGGCGTATGGTTCTTCCGATTTCATTTCGTCACGCAGAAGCCATCCGCGCACACCGCCTCCTCCATCCGGTGAAGCACCTCCCTCACCTGCCGGTCCTTCTTCCGGAAGAAGACCTTGCTCAGCGCGTGGCGGTTCGCCGCGAGGACCCTGCAGGCGCGGATGGCCACGGGCAGCATCGCCGGGCCGCCGAGGCGGCGCGCGGCCGCCTGGTGATTCGCGCAACTGTAGAGGCACCACACCCACGCCTCCGCCCCGCGGAAGATCCCGCCATCACTCGTTCTCACCACCATCTCCCGCGCCGGGTCCAGCGTCCCGAGCCCCGGGAACACGCGCTCCGCATCCGGCGATTGGTAGGGCACGAACCCGATCTGAAATGCCCGCGGCTGCCGGGCGATCCACTCGTGGAAGCTGCAGCACATTCCGCAGCGACCATCGTAAAACACTTCGATTCCTTCCACCGAGACAGGCAAGTTCATCGCGTTCCCCTTTCGTTGTTTTCAGTATTTACTGAAACTCCGAAAACAACAAGGGGAATCTGCTGATGACGATGCTCTGCCGTGCTGAAGTCCTACCTGCTCACTCCACCGTCTCGATCTGGATCCCGTTGATCGGGGCGCGGAAGACATTGTCGGTGGCGTCGGCGGCGGTTCCGCGGGCCTGGATGACGTAGCTGGCGGAGCCCGTGACGGTGACGACCGTGTAGTTCCCCTCGCCCGTGGTGCCGGGATAGACGCGACGGAAGGTGCCTTCGAATTGCTCGCCCGGGGCATCCGTGATGCCGGTGGCGACCGTGCCGATGGTGAAGGTCCCGGTGCGGGCAACCGGGGCATCGACGTAGGTATTCTCGCCGTCGGAGTAGAGATAGATCCGGTAGGTGAGGGCGGGATTCAGGTTGTTCAGCGTGACGGTGGTATTGCCGCCGCCGACGTCGAGGTAGCCTTTCATCATCCGCTTGTCAGCGGTCTCGGTGGTGACGATGCCGCTCGACCAGCCGCCCACGGTGAAGGTGGCGGTGATGGCGCTGGCCGCCCCCGTGCCATCCACCAGCGCGACGCCGGACTGGGTGACATTGTTCCAATGCGTGGCCGCGACCACCCCGGCGGTATCGGTCGCGGCGAGCGAGCCGTTCGCCCCGGCATTGCCGACGAAATTGATACTCACCACGGCACCACCGGCCGGGATGACCAGGGCACAGGCGAGGGCGAGGAAGGCGGAGCGCGGGATCGAGTTCATGCGTCGAGGATGGAGTGTCCGGCACCACGACGATCTGACGCGGGAATTTCCGCAAAAGGGAAAAATCCCGTCAGAAGCCCGCCCCAGCGGACACTGGAAGGGCATCTGACCCGATATCCCATGAGACGCTGCATCCTCCTCATCCTGGCCATGTCCACCGGCGGACACCTGCTTGCCGAGACCGTCGTCAGCCCGGATGGCCAAATTTCCGCGGACGTGACCGTGGTCGCCGGACGCCTGTCATTCACGCTGCAACGCGCGGGCGTCACGGTCATCGAGACCTCCCCGCTCGGCTTCACGATGAATGGCAGCGACCGCGGCAGCGGCGTGACGCTCGGCACGGTGACGGCGGAGAGCGCGAACGAGACCTTCCCCTCCCGCCACGGCGTGAAGGCGATGGCAGTGAACCATTTCAACGCGAAGAAATTCGCGGTCACGCACCCGGCGAGCGGCGGCAGCTACACGCTGAACGTGCGGGCCTTCGATAGCGGGATCTCCTTCCGTTACGAGGTGGAGGGCGAGAGCGCGAAGAATATCTCGGCGGAGTCCACCGGCTTCGTGATCCCCGCCGGCACCCGCGTCTTTTCCCAAGGCGGCGTGAACGTGTATGAAAACATCTACGGCGGCGCGGACATCGCCGCCATCACCGGCGGCGCGACCCTGGGGCCACCTGTGGTGGGCCGCCTGCCTGCGGGCGGAGGGTATGTCTCGATCACCCACTCGGGTCCCGGCGAGGGCTTCCCCTGCCCCTATCTCGTGAAGGTCTCCGGCGGCAGCAACCGCGAGCTGCGGAACACCTACCCGCGGAATCGCGACAATACCTTCGGAGCCTCCACCGGCGCGCCCGCCTACAGCCCGTGGAATGTGGTGACCGCGGGGTCTCTCGAAGCGCTGGTGAACAGCGACATCGTCGAAGCCGTCGCCCCGCCACCGGACCCGGCGCTCTTCCCCGATGGCGCGGCCACCGCGTGGGAGCAGCCGGGCCGCTCGGTGTGGGACTGGATGTCGCGCTTCCCCGGCGGCATCACCCCGGCGAACTCGAAGACCGAGTCGCTGTGGGCGAGCAGGCTGGGCTTCGAATACAACACGATCGACGAAGGCTGGGCGGCATGGAACGGCGGCAACCCGTGGCCGGAGATCGAGGACATCGTGGACTACTCCTCTGGCATCGGCGTGAAGGTCATGGTGTGGACACGCTCCCACGACATCCAGACCCGGGCGCAGCGGGCGACCTTCTTCGGACGGCTCCAGCAGGCCGGCGTGAGCGGGATCAAGGCGGACTTCTTCGACTTCACCGCGGTGACCCCGGCGGCGAAGGAGCGCGTGAAGCTCATCGAGGACATCCTGAAGGACGCCGCCGCCCACGGGCTGGTGGTGAATCTCCACGGCACGGTGAAGCCGATGGGGCAATTCCGCACCTATCCGAACCTGCTCAACATCGAGGCCGTTTACGGAAAGGAGTCCTTTCCCGACGCGCTGACGACTTCCTACATCCCGCTGACCCGCCTGCTCGCGGGACCGGCGGACTATACGCCGCTGGGTCTGCAGGGCACGCTGCAGGGCGGACAGACGCAGGCCTTCGAGATCGCCAGCATCGCCAACATGGCAGGGCCGCTCATCACCTACGCCGAGCGCGGCGACCGCATGGCGCAGAGCCCCTTCGCCCCGGTGATCAAGCGCATCCCCTGCCTCTGGGACGAGACAAAGGTGCTACCTGGCACCGAGATCGGCGAGTCGTGCGCGATGGCCCGCCGAACCGGGAATGACTGGTTCGTCTCGATCATGAACAGCGGCGTCGCGCGCAACTGGACGCTCGACCTCTCCTTCCTCACTCCGGGCACGACCTATCAGGCCGAGATCATCCGCGATGGCGCGACGGTGATGGAGTATCGCCAGGTGGACGGCGCGACACCGCTGCCGGTCGCGACCTCGGCCAGCGGTGGCTTTGTCGCACGCTTCAGTGTCCCGTCCGCCACACCGGTCGCGACGCTGCCATTCTCGACATCCTTTCAGACGGGACGTGGCAGCATCTATGCCGAGGACGGCGTGGTGCTCTCCACCCAGGCGTGGGCCAGCCCGCTCCTGGAAGACCGCCTGCCCGATGCCCTGTGGTCGATGACCGGCAGCGGCGTCGCGGCATCCTTCGGCGGGACCGATGCGTGGCAGGGAGGCACCTCCGTGAGGGTGAGCGGTGATCTCTCCGCCGCGCAGGATCTCGCGCTCTACACCACCGACGTGGCGGTGACTGCAGCCACGCATCTGAAGCTCGCCTACAAGCGTGGCACCGCCGGTGCCGCGAGCGGCATGGAGCTCGGCCTGCGCTTCACCGATGCACCCGGCACGCCCGTGATGATCCCTGTGCCCGCGGCTACCTCGGCCGGGTGGGAGCAGGCGGACTTCCCGCTCGCCGCCCACGCGGGCCGCAGGCTGGGCGGGATCTTCCTGCGCTTCAGCAGCGCGGTCCCGGTCACGGGCTACACGATGAAGATCGGTGGACTGTCGCTCTTCAATGCCCCGCTCCCGCCCATGGCCGCGGCGTCGGACTTCCGCATGGAAAACCTCGCCGTCACCGGCCTGGACTCGCTCACGGGCACCCTGCTCTGGACCGCCGCGCCGGGAAATCCATCGCACTACGCGATCTACCAGAAGAACGGGCTGACCGGAGAGCTGCTGTGGCACGGCGTGACGGACGCGACCTCATTTCCCATCACCACCAACCGCATGGGCGAGGAAGCGGCGGCGACCTTCCGCATCGTGGCCGTGGGCGGGAACGGCGTGCGATCCGGGGCGATCGAGACGTCCGTCGCGCTGCCGCCTCGCCCGGTTCTCGGCGCGGCCCTGACCGGCACGGTCATCGGCACCGCCGGGTCCTTCCAGAATTCAGCGAACACTCGCGACAAGGTCTTCGACGGCGACGTGGCGACCTTCTTCGACGCGAATGTGGCGAGCGGCGCATGGGCCGGCCTGGACCTGGGTGCGACCGGAGCCAGCCGTGTCCGCGGGATCCGCTTTCACCCGCGCGACGGCTGGTCCGCCCGCATGACCGGCGGTGTCTTCCAAGGCGCGAACCAGGCCAACTTCAGCGACGCCGTCACACTGGCGACCGTCACCACCCAACCGCCGGAAGGCATCTACACCGTGGTACCGGTGACGAACGCGCAGGCCTTCCGCTACCTGCGCTACCTCTCGGCTGCGAATGGCTGGTGCAACGTGGCCGAAGTGAGCTTCCACCCGCCCGGCGTGCCGCCCGCTCCCGGGAACATCAAGGCCTCGCGCGACGGGTCCTCCGCTCTGCTGCGCTGGACGCCCATCGCCTCCGCGCAATCGTATCGAGTGAAGCGCTCCTCCACCGCGGGCGGACCCTACACCGTGGTGGGCGATGCGGTGGCCGGCGACTCTTTCACCGACCCGGGCCTCGCCGCGGGTGCGCCGTTTTTCTACGTCGTCTCCACCATGTCCGTGGATGGCGTGGAAAGCCCGAACTCCGCGGAGGTGCAGGCTGTGGATTCCTACCGCGCCTGGCTGCTCTCCGCGGGCTACACGCCGGGTGCCGCCGGAACAGGATTTCAGGATGATGCGGATGGCGATGGCATCCTGAATGGCATCGAATACGCCGTGGTCTCCGCCCCATGGATCGCCAGCCAGAGCAGCGCGGGCACGGTGGTGATGGCGGACGTGCTGGATGACGGGATGCTGGAAGTGACCCTCCTCGCCTCGGACGATCTGGATGAATGGACGCCCGTCACCACGACAGTGCAGGCCGACCAAGGTGCCGCACCCGCCGGGTCGCGCAGGCTCGCCTATCGCGATGAGACCTCGCCGCTGCCGGTGAGGAAATTCTACCGCCTCCAGATCCTGCGCTGAGCGGCACGATGAAAAGGCCTCCGTCCCGGATGCGGAACGGAGGCCATGATTCGCGCAGGTTTGCGAGCAGTGGAGATCAGCGGCGGCGGCGGATCACCGGGACCAGTCCCAGCAAGCCGAGCAACAGGGTGGACGCCTCCGGCACCTGCACGATCTGGATGCCATTCAGCGCGGCGCGCGGCAGGTCATCTTCCAGCGTCCCGCGGAAAGTGAGGTCGTAGCTGGACGATCCGCTGAGGGTGAAGACGGTGTAATTTCCAACACCGGTCGTGCCCGTCGGGACCTCGACGAAAGTGCCGTCGAAGTTCCCCGATGCATCCGTGATGACGGTGGTGGTGCCGCCCATGGTGAAGAAGCCCCGGCGTGAATTGGTGCCATTGTCACCGTCCGAGTAGAGGTAGAAGCTGTAGGTCAGCCCGGCATTCAGGCCGGTGAAGCTGACCGTCCGCAGGCCCTCGAAGTTGTCGAGGTAGCCGTTGAACATCGTGTGGTTCGGCGTGGAATTGCCGGTATTGATCTGGTATGGCCCGATATTCGTCCACGAGACGGAGATGCCGGACGCCGCCCCGGTGGAGTCGACGAGCGGGGTGGCGGCATTGTCGACGCCGGCGGTGGCGATGACGTTGTTCCAATTCGCGGCAGGCACCACACCGGCTACGTCCGTGGTCGCGAGGGTGCCGGACGCACCGGCACCGCCGACGATATTGATGCTCACGGTGGCCGCACCGGCCGATGCGGTCAGGCCGGACACGGCGGCGAGGAGAAGGGAATTTCGAAGCATGGTTTTCTCAGGAGGTAGGATTTTTTTCCGACGGAACCGGCCCACGAGGGACCTTCCGCGGGTGTAGTGTCCGCTGCTCCTGACGCCTGACGGAAAAATCGCGGGAAATGATTTCCTGCTGCCGCCAGCTCCTTCCTCCCCTTTCCTGGCTAGGAAAAGGGCACCTGCATCCTCACCTTCTCGCGCGGATCAACCGGGCATCCCAGCCGTCGCTGACGCCTCACTCACGCACCGCCACCGGCGATGTGCGCGAACTTGTCGTCGAGGAAGCGCAGAACCACTTCCTCCACCTTCTCGTCGGCGAGGCGCTCGATGACTTCCACGGAGAATCCGCGGGCGATGAGCTGGCGGGCGCGCACCGGGTCGATGCCGCGGGCGCGGAGGTAGAAGATCTCGCTCTCGTCGATCTGGGCGCTGGTGCTGCCGTGCGAGCACTTCACGTCGTCGGCATTGATCTCCAGGCCGGGCATGGAGTTCGCCTCCGCCTCGTCGCTCATGAAGAGATTCCGGCAGGTCTGGTAGGCATCGGTGCGGTGGGCACCCTCGTCCACGAAGATAAGGCCGGAGAAAATGGTACGAGATTCATCGTACAACGAGTTCTTGTAGAGAAGGTCGCTGTAGGCACCCGGGGAGACGTGGTGCTGGAAGGTGCGCTGGTCGTACTCCTGCTCGCGGGCGGGGATGCTCACGGAAAGCATGTCGGAGCGCGAGCCCTCGCCCTCGAGGCGGCTCAGCGATTCATTGCGCGCCCATGCCGCGCCGGTATTCAGGATGAAGCCGATGGCGGAGGCATCCTTGGCCACGCCGGTCTCGTTCACCTGGATCACCTTCGACTTCTCGTTGAAGGCCTGGATGGCGACGTAGTCGAGCTTCGAACCCTCGCCGGCGATGAGGTCGTTCACCGCGATGCAGAGTCCCTTGCCGTCATCATTGGCGGACTGGAAGTAATCGGCCACGCGCACCTTGGCATTCGCGCCGGTCACGATGAGCGTGTGCGGGAAGATCGCCACGCCGTCGCCGCTGATCCAGTGGAAGACCTCGATGGTGCCCTCGACCTCCACGCCCGCGGGGACGTGGACGAAGAGACCGTTGCGCAGGTTCGCCTCATGCAGCGCGGTCCACTTGGCCGAGCCGAGACGCGTGTCCTGCTTCATGAAGTGCTCGCGGACGAGATCGCCATGCGAGACGAGCGCGTCGGCCAGGGGAAGGCAGACGACGCCCTCCGGAAGCTGCGACCCGGAGTGAAGGAGCTGCTCGTTCGCGAAGACGAACTTCGCCGCCGGAGCCTCCACGCCCTGCGAGCGCGTCACCACGTCCGCCGGAGCCTCCGCCGAGGCACGGGCGATGCCGGAGAAATCAAGCTGCTTGTAGCTGGAGAAGCGCCACGCCTCGTCACCGCGCTTCGGCGTCGGCGTTTCAAGGAAGCGCTGCCACGCGGCACGCTGGCGCTCGGCGAACCAAGCGGGAAAAGCGGCGGGCGTCTCGGGAGCGGATTCGAGCAGGGAGGCGGGATGTTCGAGCACGGCGGGCATCGGAAAAAGTTGGAGAGCGGTAAAGAGAAAGGCCTCGGATGGGCCGGTCAGGACAGTTTCTTGATGATCGACTTCGCGAGGTTCTCGTTGATCTCCCGGTGGCGTGGCACTGGCTGGCAGACCTTCGTGGTCATGTTCTGATACCAGTCGTGCTTGCCGCCGTGGCGGATCAATTCGCAACCAAGATCGGTGAGCTTCTTGATGAGGTCCGCCCGTTTCATGCGATCACCAGTTCGCCTCGATGACGGACACCGGGAATCGCATCGGTCGAGAGATCCTTGTAGAGGTCGATGAGGTGTTCCTTGAGATCTTCCAGCGATTCACCTTGGGTTTGATACTCGGGATAATCGTCGAGAAATCCGACGAACTGCCCGCCATCCTGCCAGTAGGTGAAAGTCGCTTTCATGAAATCGAGATTTAGCCGACCGAACCCTCCATCTCGAGGTCGATCAGGCGCTTGAGCTCGACGGAGTATTCCATCGGGAACTCGCGGACGAGGTCGTTGATGAAGCCGTTCACGGCGAGCGACATCGCGGCGCCTTCGGAGAGGCCGCGCTGCTGCATGTAGAAGAGCATTTCCTCGGACACCTGCGAGACGGATGCCTCGTGCTGCGTCGCGTGCTGGTTGCCCTTCACCGTGATCGCCGGGTAGGTGTCCGTGCGGCTGCGCGTGTTGATGAGCAGGGCGTCGCACTCGGTGTTGTTCTTGCAGCCCTTGAGGTGCTTCGGGATGTGGACCTGGCCGCGGTAGGTGGAGCGGCCCTGGCCGACGGAGATGGACTTCGACACGACGTTCGAGGTCGTGTTGTTCGCGGCGTGGATCATCTTCGCGCCGGTGTCCTGGTGCTGTCCGGTGTTCGCGAGGGCGATGGAGATCACCTCGCCGCGGGCGCGCTCGCCCTTCATGATGACGCCGGGATACTTCATCGTCAGGCGGCTGCCGATGTTGCAGTCGATCCAGCGGACCTCGGCGTCTTCCATCGCGAGGCCGCGCTTGGTGACGAGGTTGAAAACGTTGCTGCTCCAGTTTTGCACGGTCACGTACTGGATCTTCGCGCCCTTCAGCGCGACCAGCTCCACCACGGCGGAGTGCAGCGTGGAGGTCTCGAATTTCGGCGCGGTGCAGCCTTCCATGTACATCACCTCGGCACCCTCGTCCGCGATGATGAGCGTGCGCTCGAACTGGCCGAAGTTCTCTGAGTTGATCCGGAAGTAGGCCTGCAGCGGCTGCTTCAGCTTCACGCCCTTCGGGATGTAGATGAAGGAGCCACCGGAGAAGACGGCGCTGTTCAGCGCGGAAAACTTGTTGTCACCCGTGGGGATCACCTTGCCGAACCACGGGCGGAAGATCTCCTCGTGGTTCTTCAGGCCTTCCGTGGAGTTCACGAAGATGACGCCCTGCTTGGTCAGCTCCTCCTTCATGTTGGAGTAGGCCGCCTCGGAGTCGTACTGGGCCTCCACACCGGCGAGGAAGGCACGCTCCTGCTCCGGGATACCGAGACGCTCGAAGGTCCTCAGCACTTCCTCCGGCACCTCGTCCCACGAGCGCTTCGGCTTCTCACCATCCGAGAGGTAGTAGCGGATGATGTCGAAGTCGATGTTGTCCAAGTCCTTCGTCGCCCAGTTCGTGGGCATCGGCTTCTCGCGGAAGACCTTGAGCGCCTTCTGGCGGAAGTCGCGGATCCACTGCGGCTCGCCCTTCACATCGCTGATGTAGTCAACGGTGCGCTCGGTGAGGCCGCGGCCGGCGTCGAACTTGTGCCGCTCCGGGAAACTGAAGTCGCCCTTGGTGCGGTCGATGTCGATCGCCTCGCGGGTATCCGCGTCGATGGTGGTGGATGCGTCGTAGGACATGGCGGGCGAGGAAATTTGAAGTGGGATCAGGCGGAGACGAGGGCTTCGTCCTTCAGGAAATCGTAGCCGTTCTTTTCGAGCTCCAGCGCGAGCTCGGGTCCGCCGGAGCGGACGATCTTGCCGGCGGCCATCACGTGGACGTGGTCCGGCGCGATGTAGTCCAGCAGGCGCTGGTAGTGGGTGATGAGCAGCATGCCGCGGGCCGGGGAGCGCATGGCATTCACGCCCTTCGCCACGATCTTCAGCGCATCGATGTCGAGGCCGGAGTCCGTCTCGTCCAGGATGCAGTAGGTCGGCTCCAGCATCATCATCTGGAGGATCTCGTTGCGCTTCTTCTCACCGCCGGAGAAGCCTTCGTTGACGGAGCGCGCGGTGAACTTGCGGTCCATTTCCAGCAGGTCCATGCGGGCGTAGAGGCTCTTGTAGTAGGCCACGGCATCGAGTTCCTCGCCCTTCGGCATGCGCGATTGGAGGGCGGCGCGGATGAAATTCGCATTCGAGACGCCGGGGACTTCCGCCGGGTACTGGAAAGCGAGGAAGATGCCGGCGCGGGAACGCTCGTCGATGGACATCTCGAAGATGTCCTGCCCGTCGAGGGTCACGGTGCCGCCGGTGACGACGTAGCCCTCGTGACCGGCGATGACTTTCGACAGCGTCGATTTGCCGGAACCGTTCGGTCCCATGATGGCGTGCACTTCGCCGGCGGGGATTTCAAGGGTGACGCCCTTGAGGATCTCGGTGCCGTCTTCGAGGGTCGCGTGGAGGTCGGTGATGACGAGGGACATGGGAATGGGAAATTCGGGATCTGAAACTCGGGATTTCAAAGGGCGGGCAATTCGCCGCGGAGAGTGATTTCGACGCCGGTGACGACGGCGCCGGGCGGGAGAACGAGCACGTCGGCGAGATTCACGCCCGGCTTGAAGGTCACGTCGTGGATCTTGCCGCTCGCCTTGTCGTGGAAGTGCCCGTGCTCCTCGAGATTCGGGCAGAAGCGGGACGACTCGCGGTCGAAATTCACCTGACGGATCACGCCGTGCTGCACCAGCGCCTCGAGGCAGTTGTAGACCGTGGCCAGCGAGATATTCGGCAGGCGGTCCTTGATCCGCATGAAGACGTCATTCGCGGTCGGGTGGTCCCGCTCGCCCATGAGCAGGCGATAGACCTCCCAACGCTGGCGGGTCATGCGCAGGCCGGAAATCTCGGCAGGCATGTCATCCGGCAGGCTGTCTGGAGAATGGGTGACCATCGGGGCGGCGGGAAGCTAGGTCCGCGTCGACCATTAGCAAGAATTATTCTAATTTCAATTCCAGAATGCCGGACGTGGGAGCATCGCGTCGCACGGAATCCAGAAGCCGGGCAACACTTTTCCCATAAAACGCTGAAAGAAAGGGCTTGAAGTGTTCAGGAGATCACCATTAACAGGACTTCATGACCCCCGATGCCGGACTGCTGCCACTGCTGAAGAAGCACTTCGGCTATGGTGAATTCCGCCCCCTGCAGCAGGACATCATGGAGGCGGCGCTCGCAGGGCGGGACACGCTGGCCATCCTGCCCACCGGTGCGGGCAAGAGCCTCTGCTACCAGCTCCCCGCGCTGGCCCGCGAGGGCGTGACTCTGGTGATCTCGCCGCTGATCGCGCTGATGAAGGATCAGGTGGACCAACTCCTCGCGGCAGGGGTAGCGGCCACCTTTCTCAATTCCACGCTGTCCCCGGACGAGAACCGCCGCCGCCTCGACGAGATCCGCGACGGCACCTGCAAGCTGGTCTATCTCGCCCCGGAGAGGCTGATGTCCGGCGACTTCCTCTCCACCGTGCGGACGTGGAATGTGACCGCGCTCGCCGTCGATGAAGCGCACTGCATCAGCGAATGGGGCCACGATTTCCGCCCCGAGTATCGCCGCATGAAGGAGCTGCGCCGGGCGCTGCCGGACGTGCCCGTCATCGCCCTGACGGCCACCGCGACACCTCAGGTGCGTGAGGATATCCTCGCCCAGCTCGCGCTGCGGGATCCGGCGGTCTTCCTCGCCAGCTTCAACCGGCCGAACCTGAACTACGTTGTCGAGCCGAAGGAGGATGCCGTCACCCGCATCGTCTCCTTTATCAAGTCGCGCGGCACCGACTCCGGCATCGTCTATGCGCAGTCCCGCAAGCGCAGCGAGGACCTCGCCGCCTCCCTCCGCACCTCGGGCATCCCCGCCGTCTGCTATCACGCGGGGCTGGAGACCACCGAGCGCGCGCGGAACCAGGAGGCCTTCCTCCGCGACGAGGTCCGCGTGGTGTGCGCCACCGTCGCCTTCGGAATGGGCATCAACAAGCCGGACGTCCGCTTCGTGATCCATGCGGACCTGCCGAAGAATCTGGAAGGATACTACCAGGAAACGGGGCGCGCCGGACGCGATGGCCTGCCTGCGGATTGTCTGCTGCTATTCTCCCGCGGCGACGTGACGAAGCACCTGCGCTTCCTCGACGAGATCAGCGACGAGGCGGTGCGCGACAATGCCCGCCACCAACTGGAGACGATGGCCGACTTCGCCGAGAGCGACGCCTGCCGGCGCATCGGGCTGCTCGGCTACTTCGGCGAGTCCTGGATCACGGATGGCTGCGGTGCCTGCGACAATTGCCTCACCCCGCGCGAAACGTGGGACGCCACGGTGGAGGCACAGAAGATCCTGAGCTGCGTGCTGCGCGTGAAACAGGCAGGCGGCCCGCCGGTGGGCATCCGCCACCTCGCCGATATCCTGTCCGGCTCGCGCGCAGAGAGGATCCTCTCCCGCAACCACGACAAGCTTAGTACTTACGGCATCGGCAAGGAGCACTCCGCCGCGAAGTGGACGGAGATCGCCCGGCAGCTTGCCCGCAAGGGCAGCCTCACCGTCGAGGGCGGGAACTACCCCGTCGTCTCGGTCAGCGCCGACGGCATGGCCCTGCTCCGCGAGCGGAAGCCGGTCACCCTCAGCAGGCTCATGGTCGTGGGGAAAGCCGCCGTCCTGCGCGCCGGGGACATCGAGTGCGACATGGAGCTTTTCGAGATCCTGCGCACCCATCGCAAGCAGGTGGCCGATGCCGCGGGCATGCCGCCGTATGTGATCTTCTCGGACGTCGCCCTGCGCCACATGGCCCGCGCCTATCCGGTGGACGATGCCTCCTTCCTGAAGATCCCCGGCGTGGGCGAACGCAAGCTCGCCGACCACGGCCCCGGCTTCATCCGCGAGATCATCTCATGGCTGGAATCGCATCCGCGCCGGGAATTCGCCCCGCTTCCCACAAGCTCCACCACCCCCGCCGCCAAGCCGCCCAAGCCCGCAGTCAACGCAACCGCCCAGATCACCCTCGAACTCTGGCGCTCTGGCAAATCCGTCGATGCCATCGCCAACGAGCGCAAGCTGGGCTTCTCCACCATCGAAGGTCACCTCGCCCAGGCCATCGCCAACGGCGAACCCGTCGATCCCCGCCGCTTCTACACCGCGCAGGAAGAGTCCGAAATGCGCGCCGCCCTCCATGGCTACACCGAGGAATCCCTCAAGCCCGTCCACAACCACCTCGGCGGCCGCATCAGCTACGGCAAGCTCAAGATCTTCCGCGCGATCCAAGAGCATACTGCTGGATAGTGAATCCTCCCGTGAAGAACCGCCGGAACTACTGCCTCGGCGATCTTGCCTACGACAATCTGCAGTCGAGAACAAATGGCTCGACTTCGAAACCTTCGACTTTCGCCTGTTCTACAAAGTTTGCCACGGTTCCATACGCATCGGAAAGTTCTGCATGCATCAGCTTTGATGTCTGAACGGGTGCCAATTTTGCAAACCCCGGGCTGTGAAACCATGCCACCAGAAAAATCCCGTGGGTGCGGCCGTGGGGCCTCAGGTAGTCATCGATCAGTTGCTCCTTGGCTCCGGTTTCGATCTCTCCGTTCCAGCATCCTTTCACCTCGATTGTGACACTCAGCGGTACCTCCTGTCGGTTCCGGCCCTCAGAAGCCGTCTGAAAATTAACTGAAGTTGAGCAATTGGGCTGTACAGAGCCGCACGACCATTGGAGAATCCTCCGAT